>NZ_JBHVZR010000016.1:0-111952 GCF_042879835.1 Pseudarthrobacter sp. NPDC058329 | reverse complement strand
ACGATGGAAGCCGGCCCTGAACGCCTTCGCCATCAGCTTCGACGGAAGAATCAACTAAATGCCAACCGTGGATCCACCGAAAATCGGACAGTCCCGTTCGAAGCGTCCCAAGGCCACCAGGTCTGGGTCACGCCCCAAACGCTTTCCGGCGAACTCAGCTACCGAATGACAACCAGACAGATTTTCGGCAAAAATGCCACCAGCTGCACCTAAGGGACTGTCCGATAAACGGTGTGTGGGGTCCGGTATGACCGCTGACTCGGGTTTTCTACCGGGTGCTGCGGCCTTGTGCGGCGGAGGTGATGAGGTCGCTCTTGGTTAGCGGCGCGCCCGTACGCAGTGCCGTGGCCCAGGTTGCGGTGTCGGTGACGGCGGCCCAGTTTGAATGCAGCAATGCCATGAGGGTCTCGTGGACTTGGCGTGCCGGCGCGGTGCCGGCGTCGTTGGTGAGGTCGATTGCTCCGGTCGCGTCGGAGAGGACTTCGACGGAGAAACCGAGGGGCTCGGCGGCCGCGGCGGAGGCGATTACACAGTTGTTTGTCATGTAGCCAACGAGCGTGATCGTGTCGATGCCCTGTTCACGCAGCCAGGCTTGGAGGTCGGTGCCAGCGAAGACGCTGGAGAACTGTTTGCTAATGCGCATAGTTGCCGCGTCCTCGCGGGCAGCGACTTCGGGGTGGTTCTGCCAGGTGGCGGACCCGGACCCGAACACCGGGGCTTCTGCCGGAAGTTCGTGCTGGACGAGCACGACGGGAGTTCCCGCCTGCTCCGCGGCGTTGATCGCGGTCTGGATGTTGGTGATGGATTGGTCACGGGCGGGGTACTGGATCGGAAGCAGTCCGTCGAAGTATTCCTGTTGGGCGTCGATGACGATGAGGGCTCGGTTGGGGGTGGTCATGGGGTTCTCCTTCTTGGGGGTGGGTTGTGTACGTCGAAGTGTCGAAATGTGTTTATTGCGCGGTGGCCGGTAGCGGTTCGTTCAGGTGCGGGAGTTCGTAGTGATCGGCGATGAGGGTGATCCCACGCTGGTCCAGGGCTGCTGAGTGGCCGCCGACCACGAGCATCACTTCATCGACGCCGGTGCGCTCGTGCAGGACTTCGAGACGGTCGGCGACAGTAGCGGCAGTGCCGTGGAAACTGCGTTCGGTGTAAGCGTCCAGGATTTGCCGCTCCTGGATCGTGGCAGGGTACGCCTCGACCTCGTCCGGAGGCAGGAGCAGGTAGCCCTCGCTTCTGAACATGCGCAGCATCGCCATGGCCGATGTTGCCGCCTGCCGTTTTGCCTCCGCCGGGTCGTCGCTGATCGCCGCGGGCACGCTGACGAGGGTGTGGGGCTCGGCCAGCACGTCAGAGGGCCGGAAGCTCTCACGGTAGAGACGCAAGGCCGTGTCGATGTCAGCGTCGCCGAACTGCAATGCGAATGCATACGGCCGGCCGAGCTGCCCGGCCAGCTGAGCTGAGTACGGAGAGGAACCCAGCACCCATACCTCCGGCGCAGTCAATGACGCAGGCACCCGGTTTTCCTTTGCCTGCCAAGGGCCGGGAACTGCGTGAACGTTCCGGTATGGGTTCCCGGGAGGGAAGACGTCGCCCAGGAAGCCGAGCAGCTCGAGCACCTGCTGCGGGAATCCCTCGTCGGCTGCCGCGCCCCGCCGGAGCGCGGCAGCGGTCGCCCCGTCCGTGCCAGGTGCCCGGCCCAGCCCAAGATCGATCCGGCCCGGGGCGAGAGCCTCCAGCATCCCGAACTGCTCGGCAATCAGCAGCGGGGCGTGGTTAGGCAGCATCACCCCTCCAGCGCCGAGGCGGATGCGCGCCGTCTCGGCGATGAGGCGGGCGATCATCAACGGTGGTGAAGACACCGATGTCGCACCCATCCCATGATGCTCAGACATCCAGAACCGGTGATAACCCCGCTGGTCCGCCGCCCGTGCCAGCGAGATCGTACCCGCGAGCCCCTCCCCCGCGGTCATCCCGACACCGGTGCCACCTGCGGACAGCACCGACAGGGTGAACGGGGACGTGCCGGATGGTCGTCCGAACTGCATAAAAAACTCCTCATGGAAACATCTGCTCTTTACCGTGATGAAGCGTAGCAGGACTATCACGGTTAACCGAAGCTGATAACATGAGAACCATGAAAGATGCTTCACTAACTGCAGCCCCGGGCGCCGAGGAGCATCCCAGCCTTGCGCTGGTCAACAGCGCAAATGAACTGCCCGGGGGCAGACGCTGCGACGAATTGGACGGTCCTGATGACGCCGCGGCTTGGCTGATCGCGCACGATCTCATCGGACCGGAGACGGTGCTGCAGGAGCACTGCCGGGGCAGGCTCGCATCCCTGCGCGCGGATCTGCGCGATCTCTTCACCGCGCACGCGACAGGGGACGTCCCCACGGCAGCGGCCGTGCAAGCTCTAAATCGTGCACTGACCTGTGCACCCGGGGCGCTTCTGCTTCAGTTCGACCCGGCGGCTGGGTTCACCCGCAGCGCCAAGCACCCCGTGACACAGGTCGTCGAGCACGTCATGGCCGTCCTGGCCGAGGACGCTGCCTCGCTGCTAAGCGGCGACCAGGCATCTGTGCTCGCGTCCTGCGAAGCGGACGGGTGCCAGCGATTCTTCCTCCGCACGCACGCGCGAAGGCAATGGTGCTCTACACGCTGCGGGGACCGTGTCCGTGCGGCACGCGCGTACGCGCGTAAACGCGCGCTACACACCGCATGAATTGATGTGCTGCCGGGTCCCCCTTCGGTCCGATGGGCCAAGCACGCACAGCTGCAAGGTAGCTTGTGAGCGGAATCCGGCCGACGCATCTTCGCATCCAACCACCATGATTAGCTCCGGCTCCAATGGCGGGCATGCCGCCCTGATCCGGCGGCATTCCTAAACTTCGTCTCTGCAGCTAGTGGCTCGGCTGGTCTACCCTAGCGGCACTGGACTTGCCATGTGCTTGTGCCGTCAATTTGGAGGGCAGTGTGGTACCGGCGAGTATTCCGGCTGCTATGAGCAGGCCGGCGGCGACGGTGAGCGCACTGCCGTACCCGGCGACAAGTTGACCGCTTTCGGAGAGGTCCGCATGGCCTCCGCTGCCAGTGACGGTTGCGGCGATACCGGCCAGAACGGCCAAACCAAGCGCGACGCCGATCTGTTGGGCGGAGTTCAGCAGGGCGGACGCAATCCCGGCCTCCCTTGGTTCAGTGTGGTAGACCGCGGCCTGGGTCAGGGCAATGACGCCGAGTCCGAACCCAAGGGCGAGAACGAACATGGCCGGTGCCAAGTGCAGCCAGTAATTCGTGTCGACCTGGATGAAGGAGAACCAAAAAGCAGCCAAGGAGCTGAGCAGCGCGCCCGCCGCGGCGACGAAGCGTGGAGCGGCCCGGTTGAGCAGTTTGGGGGCAGCGCCTGCGCCGACCACGAGCCCGGCTGCGAATGGTAGCCAGCCGGTGCCGGTCTGCAGGGGACTGTACTGCTGGACCTGCTGAAGATAGAGAGTGATGACGTAAAAGGTGCCCATGGGTCCGATGGCGAGCAGCAGCATGGACCCGTAGGCTCCGGCGCGGCTGCGATCCCGGAACAGGCTCAGGGGGACCAGCGGCGTGCGGCTGCGGGCCTGTGTGGCGATGAACGCCGCAAGCAGCACGGCAGCGACACCGATAAGTCCGAGCCCGATCGGGTCCGTGAAGCCATCCTCACCAAAGCGGGTGATGGCGTACACCAGGGAGACCATGCCGCCGGTTCCCAGCACCGCGCCTCGGACATCAAGGTTGCCAGGGTGGCGGTCTGCTTCGGGGAGGTTTCGGCTGCCAAAGAGGACGAGGATCCCAATGGGGATATTGATGAAGAAAACCCACCGCCAGCCAAGCGTGCCGGTCAGGACCCCGCCGAGGAGTAGCCCAACTACGATTCCCAGGCCGGACATCGCACCGTACAGTGACAGCGCCGCGTCACGGGTCTTGTGCTCCGAAAAGGTGGTGGTGATCAGTGCCAACGCGTTTGGGGCCACCAGCGCGGCCCCCAGCCCTTGAACGGCGCGGGCGGCAATGAGTATTTCGCTGCTGATACCGATTCCACCGGCCAGCGATGCGAGCACGAAGATGGCCAGGCCTGCCCGCAGGACCCGTCGACGACCATAAAGGTCACCGATCCGCCCGCCCGGCAACAGCAAGGCGCCAAAAGCAAGGATGTATGCATTCACGATCCACGACAGATGCACGGGACCTACCCCGAGTTCCTGCTGAATGCTCGGCAATGCAATATTCACAATCGAGTCGTCGAGCACCAGCATCAGCTGCGCGGACGCAATCACCAGCAGCGGTATCAAACCACTGCGCTGTCCTGCCTTTTCTGTCACAACATCTCCTAAAAATTTTGCGGGGGCAGCAGGGCCCCAAGTCACGAAAGTGGGCTCGCACATCCGTTGGGGCTAGACCGCCTGGTTAAGTTCGCGGACAGACTCCCGTACGCCGGAAGCAAGGCTCACGCTTCCCGCTTCTGCCGTCTTATCCCGGCGGAACGTTGGACCGGTCGGATGACCGAGCTACAAGTTCAGTTGTTGCCGACGGTATAACCGGCGGAGGTGACAGCCTCACGAACATCAGCGCCGGCGGCTATGCCGCTCACACGCAAACGGGACCGGCCGCCGGAAACGAGCTCAACGGAAGCAGATTCCACACCATCAAGGGCTCTGACGGCGTCCTCCACAGTCCGGACACAATGCCCGCAGGTCAGGCCTTCAACGCTGAACTCAACCGCACCGGTATCGGCGGCCGAAGTGGATGGCTCGGATGAGCAGCAGCTGCAGCCTGCAGCCGCCTGGGTAAGGGGCAATTGGTAGCAATTTCGAGATTTGAACATGCCAGTTCCATTCCTTGACGAAGCATCAATGGGCGCTGGGGATGACGGCTGTGAAGGCGGATGCAAAGCACCGGCCGGGACATACCAAGTCACTGACAACAAATTCAATATACCCCCGGGGGGTATATTGGGCAAAAGTGCCTGCGGCGGTAGTTCGCGGACGAAGTCTGGCAGCAGGCCAGGTGGGTCCCCTGCAGTCACTCCTGAGTCGCGGGCATCCTCGCAACTACGCGTTGCACACATTGTTCCGATTTCGGTAGCCGGTGCCGGGTGCGCGACAGTACCAGCCAGTTATTCGCGGGCATTGCAGCAAGGTGAAGCACACCCCAATCTGACGTCAGGCGTCCGGGCGCCAGGTGTCAGAATAGGGCACGATCTCCACGTTTGTTGACGACGGCTCAAGAAACTCAGAGACCCAAAGCGGACACTTTTGACCCGCTTCGAACCGCAACGCCACGGTGGCTTTCATTCTGAATTCCGTAGCCCCGTCCCCCACCCTGAGCCTTACGCTCCGACAGCAATCCGAAATCTCCCGTTGCGTTCCCACGTCGCCGCGGCACGTCCAAGTGTTTTAAGCAGACGTAAGTGTGGACGCTGTCCACACTTCCTTTGGCACGACAAACAGAGCCCCCGAAGCTGCCATGACGCCAGGGCGGAGCTTCCAAGGAAGTTTTCCAGCAGAACCGGTGATGTCATGTTGTGGCCGCGGCCCCGGACCGTGAATAGGTGTTGGCCACCCCCGGCCAACCCGACCGAACAGGAATTAGGAACCCCAAAACCCCATCACAGCAGGCGGAAGATCTACCAGCCACGGTCATGAACCCGCCACCCCACACACCTGACTAGGCTCCGCGGCGGCCAGGCCACAGCCCGCAACCTAGCCTCAGATGACGCCACCACAAGGCATGTCAACACGTTAAAGCAAAAACCCCTCTCACGAGGGGATATGCTGTGCCCGAGGTGGGACTCGAACCCACACACCTTTCGATACCGCATTTTGAGTGCGGCGCGTCTGCCAATTCCGCCACTCGGGCGCGGAATACATGAAGCAAATGGGTACGCCCACAGCTGATTGTGAGCAACGCGATCGCTTCACGTACGCGGAATTACTCTACATGCAGATAGGCTGAATTCCAGAATCGCGCCGCCGACGCCGCACACCGACCATGCAGATCAAGTACAGGACCGGGCGCACCTAAGATAGTGATGTCCCCGCCGTACCTTTCCAAGGAGATCCCGTGACTGAACAGACGGAGTCAAAACCCACGTCCCAACCGGCGCGCCGCGTCGTTGTGGCCGAGGATGAAACCCTCATCCGCCTCGACATCATCGAAATCCTGCGCGGCGAAGGCTATGACGTCATCGGCGAAGCGGACAACGGCGAGAAGGCCGTGCAACTCGCCGAGGAACTGAAGCCGGATCTGGTCCTGATGGACGTCAAGATGCCCGTTATGGACGGCATCTCCGCAGCAGAGAAGATCGTGAAGGCACGCATCGCCCCCGTGGTGCTGCTGACCGCGTTCAGCCAGAAGGAACTCGTGGAGCGCGCCCGCGACGCCGGCGCCATGGCCTACGTCGTGAAACCCTTCACCCCGGCTGACCTCATCCCGGCGCTCGAAATCGCCCTCTCCCGCCACGAGGAGATCAAGGCACTCGAAAGCGAAGTTTCCGACCTCCAGGAGCAGTTCGCCACCCGCAAGCTCGTGGAGCGCGCCAAGAGCCTGCTCACCACCAAGATGGGCCTCACGGAACCTGAAGCGTTCCGCTGGATCCAGAAGACTTCCATGGACCGCCGCCTCAGCATGCGCGAAGTGGCCGAAACCATCATCAACCAGGTCAACTAGCGTCGCCTGATTGGGCCTGTTGGAATCCCGACAAGCCCAATCACCGAAAAAGGACCCCTGCCAACCGGCAGGGGTCCTTTTCGCTACTCGAAAGCCTAGGCCTTCTTCTTCTTTTCCGGCCAGGGGCCGAGCTTTTCCTTGTTGCTGACCGCTTCGCCTACACGAGCGGTATCGGCGAGGTCGCCCACCTTGTGCACCTTCAGCGAGTTGGTGGAGCCGGCCTTTCCGGGAGGCGAACCGGCGGCGATAACCACCAGGTCGCCGTCGTCCACAAGCTCCATCTCAAGAAGGCTGCGGTCCACCTGGGCGGTCATCTCATCGGTGTGGTCCACCATCTGGACCAGCACCGGCTGGATGCCCCAGGTCAGTGCCAGCTGGTTCCAGACCTGCTCCACCGGAGTGAACGCAAAGACCGGCTTGATGGGGCGCAGGCGCGAGAGGCGGCGTGCGGAGTCGCCGGACTGGGTGAAAGCACAGATGTACTTCGCGTCCAGCTGGTCGGCGATTTCGACGGCGGCCCGGGTGATCGCGCCGCCGCGGGTCTTGGGCTTGGTGCCCAGCGGAGGAACGCGCTCCAGACCGTGGACCTCGGTGGACTCGATGATCCGGCCCATGACCTTGACGGTCTCGATCGGGTACTTGCCCACGCTGGTCTCACCGGACAGCATCACGGCGTCGGCACCGTCCAGCACCGCGTTGGCACAGTCGGACGCCTCAGCGCGGGTCGGGCGCGGGTTGTCAATCATGGATTCCAGGACCTGGGTTGCCACGATGACCGGCTTCGCCCAGCGGCGGGCCAGTTCGATGGCACGCTTCTGCACAATCGGCACTTCCTCCAGCGGAAGCTCCACGCCAAGGTCGCCACGGGCCACCATAATGGCATCGAACGCGTCGATGATCTCGTGCAGCTGGTCCACCGCCTGCGGCTTTTCGATCTTGGCGATCACCGGCACACGGCGGCCTTCCTCGTCCATGATCTCGTGCACGCGGACGATGTCGGACGCATCGCGGACGAACGAGAGGGCCACCAGGTCAACACCGCGGCGCATGGCCCAGCGGAGATCGTCCTCGTCCTTTTCGCTCAGCGCCGGAACGTTGACGGCAACACCGGGCAGGTTGATGCCCTTGTTGTTGGACACCATGCCGCCCACGGTCACCTCAGCGACAACCTTGACGTCGTCAACCTCGATGGCACGCAGGGCCACCTTGCCGTCGTCGATCAGGAGCGCATCGCCCACGTTGACGTCCTCGGTGAGGCTCTTCAGCGTGGTGGAGCAGATGTCCTTCGTACCCGGAACGTCCTCAGTGGTGATGGTGAACGTGTCACCCTCGGCGAGGGCGTGCGGACCGTCCACAAAACGGCCCAGGCGGATCTTGGGTCCCTGCAGGTCAGCCATGATGGCAACCGGCTTGCTCAGGTCGGCCGCTGCCTTGCGGACGTTCTCATAGGTGTTGTCATGCACGGAGTAGTCACCGTGGCTCATGTTCATACGGGCAACGTCAACACCGGCCTCCAGCACCGCGAGGGTGTTTTCGTAGCTGGCAATTGCCGGACCGAATGTAGCCACAATTTTTGCGCGTCTCATATACCTACCCTATTGGTCTCTTGCATTGGTTAAGTTGGCGTGGAGGTGAACCCTCGATGCTGCGCTAGAGGACCGCGATAGCCCGGTCGGTGGGCGCAACGGGAGCGGGCAGGATGGTGCTGCCCATCAGGAACTTGTCCACTGCGGCTGCTGCTGCGCGGCCTTCGGCGATGGCCCAGACAATGAGGGACTGGCCACGGCCGGCGTCGCCGGCAACAAAAACGCCCTCGGTGTTGGTCATGTAGTAGCCGTCCCGGGACACGTTGCCGCGGCCGTCAAACTCGGCGTTGACCTGCTCGGTGATTCCCGCCGGCTCTGCGCCGGTGAAGCCCAGGGAAAGGAAGACCAGGTCCGCTGGGATGATCCGCTCGGTGCCGGCCTTGGGCAGGCGCTTTCCGTCAACAAATTCCGTCTCGGCCACCTTGACGCCGGTGAGCCGGCCGTCTTCCCCTACGAACTCAACGGTGGAGGCGAGATAGGTCCGATCGCCGCCTTCCTCGTGCGCGCTGGCAACCTCGAACAGGGTGGGGAACGTCGGCCACGGCTGGTGGCCGGCACGCTCAGCCGGGGGCTGCTTGCCGATGGCAAGGGTGGTTACGGAGGCAGCCCCGTGGCGGTGGGCGGTGCCGAGGCAGTCCGCGCCGGTGTCGCCGCCGCCCAGGATCACCACGTGCTTGCCCTGCGCATGGATCTGGTTTTCCACGGTCTCCCCCGCGACGACGCGGTTGGCCGGCACCAGGTAATCCATGGCGTAGTGCACGCCCTCCAGGTCGCGGCCCGGGATGGGCAGGTCGCGGGGGACGGTGGCACCGGTGCAGACCACGACGGCGTCGTAGCGCCTGCGCAGCTGCTCCCAGGTCACGTCCGTACCCACGGCGACACCGGTGCGGAAGCGGGTCCCCTCCGCCTTCATCTGTTCGACGCGGCGGTCAACCTGCTCTTTTTCCATCTTGAAGTCGGGGATGCCGTACCGCAGCAGGCCGCCGATCTTTTCGTCCCGCTCGTACACGGCGACAGTGTGGCCCACCCGCGTCAGCTGCTGGGCGACGGCCAGGCCGGCAGGTCCGGAGCCGACGACGGCAACGGTCTTCCCGGTCAGGCGCGCCGGAGGCAGCGGGTTGACCCAGCCGTTGTCCCAGGCTTCGTCGATGATCGAGACTTCCACCTGTTTGATGGTCACGGCAGGCTGGTTGATTCCCAGCACGCAGGACGCCTCGCACGGGGCCGGGCATAGGCGGCCGGTGAACTCCGGGAAGTTGTTGGTGGCGTGCAGGCGCTCAATCGCTTCCTCGCCCTTGTCCCGCCATGTGAGGTCATTCCACTCGGGAATGAGGTTGCCCAGCGGGCAGCCCTGGTGACAGAACGGCACGCCGCAGTCCATGCAGCGGCCGGCCTGGGCCTTCAGGGTGCCCTTTTCCTGCGCCTCGTACACTTCCTTCCAGTCCATGATGCGGACGGGAACAGGACGGCGCGGCTGGGTTTCACGCTGACGTACTTTCAAAAATCCGCGTGGATCAGCCACCGGTTACCTCCAGGATTCGAGACCACACTTCTTCGCCGTCGGGGTCCAGGCCCTCTTCGATGGCGTCGAGACGGGTTTGCAGCACAGCCGCGTAGTCGCGCGGCAGCACCTTGGTAATGCGGGCGGCGGTGTCATCGAAGTTCTCGAGGAGGCGCGCGGCCAGCTGGGAGTCAGTTTCTTCAAGGTGCTTGACCAGGAGGCCGTGCACGATGTCGCGGTCCTCGGCGTCCAGCTCGCGGAGCTGGAGTTCGCCGGACTGCAGTGCGTCCTTGTTGACCCTGGCAGTGTCCAGGTCCAGGACGTAGGCGGTGCCGCCGGACATGCCGGCACCGAAGTTGCGGCCGGTACGGCCGATGATCAGCGTCTGGCCGCCGGTCATGTACTCACAGCCGTGGTCGCCAATGCCTTCGACGACGGCGGTGGCACCTGAGTTGCGGACCAGGAAGCGTTCGCCCACCTGGCCGCGCAGGAACATTTCGCCGCTCGTGGCGCCGTAGCCGATCACGTTGCCGGCAATGACGTTGGTCTCCGCCTTGAACACGTTGGTGCGGTCCGGCCGGACGATGATGCGCCCGCCGGAGAGGCCCTTGCCCACGTAGTCGTTCGAGTCGCCGAACAGCCGCAGGGTGATGCCTGCAGGCAGGAAGGCGCCGAGCGACTGGCCGGCGGTGCCGCTGAGGGTCACATCGATGGTGTCCGTGGCCAGGACGTCCGTGCTGAACGTCTTGGTGACCACGTGGCCCAGCATGGTGCCCACAGAGCGGTCCGTGTTGATGACGTCAACGGAGATCTTCACCGGGCTGCGGTCCGTCAGGGCCTCCGTGGCCATGGTGATCAGCCGCTGGTCGAAGTGCTTGTCCAGCTCGTGGTTCTGGCCGGTCATGTTCCGCAGCGGAGCGTCGTCGTCGAACTCCAGCCCGTGCAGGATCGGATCCAGGTCCAGGCCGTCGGCCTTCCAGTGGTTCACGGCTTCACGGCTGTCCAGGACCTCGGCGTGGCCGATGGCCTCTTCCAGGCTCCGGAAGCCCAGCTCTGCCAGGATCTCGCGGACTTCCTCGGCAAGGAACTCGAAGAAGTTCACCACGAACTCAGGCTTGCCGGTGAAGCGGGCCCGGAGTTCCGGGTTCTGCGTGGCCACGCCCACCGGGCAGGTGTCCAGGTGGCAGACGCGCATCATTATGCAGCCTTCCACCACCAGCGGGGCGGTGGCGAAGCCGAATTCCTCGCCGCCGAGCAGCGCGGCGATCACCACGTCACGGCCGGTCTTGAGCTGGCCGTCCACCTGCACCACCACGCGGTCGCGCAGGCCGTTGAGCATCAGCGTCTGCTGGGTCTCGGCGAGGCCGAGCTCCCACGGGACGCCGGCGTGCTTGAGCGAGTTCAGCGGCGAGGCGCCGGTTCCGCCGTCGTGGCCGGAAACGAGCACGACGTCGGCCTTCGCCTTGGTCACGCCGGACGCCACAGTGCCGATCCCCACTTCGGAGACGAGCTTGACGTGCACCCGGGCCGAGGGGTTGGCGCGCTTGGCATCGTAGATGAGCTGCGCGAGGTCCTCGATCGAGTAAATGTCGTGGTGCGGGGGCGGGGAGATGAGTCCGACGCCGGGAGTCGAGTGACGCGTGCGGGCTACCCACGGGTAGACCTTCTGCGCCATGAGCTGGCCGCCCTCGCCGGGCTTTGCACCCTGCGCCATCTTGATCTGGATGTCGTCGGCATTCGTCAGGTAGAGGCTGGTGACACCGAATCGGCCCGAGGCGATCTGCTTGACGGCGGAACGCCGCTTGGGATCGAGCAGGCGGTCCACGTCCTCGCCGCCCTCACCGGTGTTGGACTTGCCGCCCAACTGGTTCATGGCGATGGCCAACGTCTCGTGGGCTTCCTGGGAGATGGACCCGTAGCTCATGGCACCCGTGGAGAACCGCTTGACGATGCTGGAGACAGGCTCCACTTCTTCGAGCGGAACCGCGGGCCGCTCATTCTTAAACTTGAGCAGGCCGCGCAGGGTCATCAGGTTCTGGGACTGGTCGTCCACTCCCCTGGTGTAGGCCTTGAAGATGTCGTAGCGGCGCTCACGCGTGGCGTGCTGCAGCCGGAACACCGTCTCGGGGTTGAACAGGTGCGGCTCGCCGTCGCGGCGCCACTGGTACTCGCCGCCGCCAAGCAGCGGGCGGTGGGGCTGCTCGATGCCGCCCTCCGGGTACGCCATCTGGTGCCGCGCCGAGACCTCGGCCGCGATAACGTCCAGGCCCACGCCGCCAAGCTGCGAATGGGTGCCGGCGAAGAATTCGTCCACCAGCTCCTGGCCCAGGCCCAGGGCTTCGAACGTCTGGGCACCGGTGTAGGAAGCGACCGTCGAGATGCCCATCTTGGACATGATCTTCAGGACACCCTTGCCCAGGCCCTTGATCAGGTTGTAGACGCCGTCCTGCGGGGTGACCCCGGTGACGTCGCCGGCAGCAATAAGCTGCTCCACTGATTCCATGGCCAGGTACGGGTTGACGGCGGAAGCGCCGTAGCCGATCAGGACCGCCACGTGGTGCGTCTCGCGGACGTCGCCCGCTTCAACGACCAAAGCGGTCTTTGTGCGGTTGGCGCTGCGGAGCAGGTGGTGGTGCACGGCGCTGACCAGGAGCAGGGACGGGATGGGCGCCCACTGCGCGTTCGAGTCGCGGTCGGACAGCACGATGTACTGGACGCCGCGGTTGATGGCGCCGGAGACCTGCTCGCAGATTTCAGTCAGTCGGGCGCGGAGCGCGTTCTCGCCGCCTTCGGGGCGGTAGAGCCCGCGGACCTTCATCGCGACACGGAATCCGTCGGCGTCCTCGATGTTGGCGATCTTGGCGAGCTGGTCGTTGTTGATCACCGGGAACGGCACCTGGACCTGGGGCTGGCGGACCTGCTTGGTGTCCAGCAGGTTGCCATTGGGGCCGATGGCACAGGTCAGCGAGGTGACCAGTTCTTCACGGATGGCATCCAGCGGCGGGTTGGTGACCTGCGCAAAGGACTGCACGAAGTAGTCGAAGAGCAGGCGGGGGCGCTTGGACAGCACGGCCACCGGGGTGTCCGAGCCCATGGCGCCCAGCGGCTCCGCACCGGTGCGGGCCATCGGGCCCAGCAGGATCTTCAGTTCCTCGGTGGTGTAGCCGAAGGTGCGCTGGCGGATGTTCACCGATGCAGCAGTGTGAACCACGTGCTCGCGCTCGGGCAGGTCCTTGAGGTCGATCAGGTTGTCCTTGACCCACTCCGCCCACGGGTTGGCGGCGGCGACCTCGGCTTTGACCTCTTCGTCGTCGATGATGCGGCCGGACTCGGTGTCCACCAGGAACATCTTGCCCGGGGACACGCGGCCCTTCTTCACCACCTTGGAGGGTTCGACGTCGATGACGCCCACCTCGGAGGCGAAGACGATCAGGCCGTCCTCTGTGATCCAATACCGGCCCGGGCGCAGGCCGTTGCGGTCCAGGGTGGCGCCGACGAGGTTGCCGTCGGTGAAGGAAACAGCCGCGGGACCGTCCCACGGTTCCATCAGCAGGGAGTGGTACTCGTAGAACGCACGCCGGGCCGGATCCATGGTGGCGTGGTTTTCCCAGGCTTCGGGGATCATCATCATGATCGAGTGCGTGATGGGGCGGCCGGAGAGCCACAGTAGCTCGGCTACCTCGTCGAAGGACGCGGAGTCGGAGGCGCCGGGGGTGCAGATGGGGTAGAGCTCTTCCGGCGAGTCGCCCAGCAGCGGGTTGGCGAGCTGCGACTGGCGGGCACGCATCCAGTTCCGGTTGCCCTTGACCGTGTTAATCTCACCGTTGTGCGCGATGGTGCGGAACGGCTGGGCCAGCGGCCAGGACGGGAAGGTGTTGGTGGAGAAGCGCGAGTGCACAATCGCCAGTTTGGTCTTGAAGCGCTTGTCCGAAAGGTCCGGGTAGAACGGCTCAAGCTGGGCCGTGGTGAGCATGCCCTTGTAGACAATGGTCCGCGAGGACAGCGAGGGGAAGTAGACGCCGAACTTGTTCTGGGCGCGCTTCCGGATCCGCCAGGCGCGGGAGTCCAGCTCGTTGCGGTCCAGTTCCTCACCGGTGGCGGACGCCAGGAACGGCTGGGAGAAGTAAGGCATGCAGGCGCGTGCCATGGCACCGACGAGGTCGGCGACGATGGGCACTTCCCGCCAGCCGAGGACTTTCAGGCCCTCGTCAGCTGCGAGGCCCTCGATGCCTGCCTTGGCGGCGTCGGACTCCCGCTGCTCGGCGGGGAGGAAAGCGGTGCCGGC
This sequence comes from Pseudarthrobacter sp. NPDC058329, assembly GCF_042879835.1. Taxonomy (NCBI): domain Bacteria; kingdom Bacillati; phylum Actinomycetota; class Actinomycetes; order Micrococcales; family Micrococcaceae; genus Pseudarthrobacter; species Pseudarthrobacter sp. NPDC058329. The sequence continues at coordinate 97,884 of NZ_JBHVZR010000016.1, read as the reverse complement.
CACAAACTGGCCGGGAGCGGGGAGTTCGAACTCCGTAACCGCACGGAAGAACTCGTCCGGGATCTGCATCAGAAGGCCCGCACCGTCACCGGTGCCCTCGTCCGCGCCAACGGCACCGCGGTGCTCGAGGTTGCGCAGGGCAGTGAGGGCGGCGTCCACAATGTCATAGCCCGGTTCGCCGCGGAGGGTGGCGATGATCGCAAGACCGCAGGCGTCCTTCTCCTGCTCCGGGTTGTACAGCCCGTGTGCCTCCGGAAGAGCCGCGAAGCGCTTGAACGGCGACATGGCGGTCTCAGGCTGATCCGGTTCAGACCAACTGGGAGTGTGAAGAGTTTGGGTCATGGGAGACGTCCTTCCTCCTGATCGTGCGTATGGAAGGGACACCATTGGCCCCACTCGTGCGGCGCCGCGGTTATGGGCACAACAAAGTGTTGATTACTGGAAATTGTAGGTCAGCATGGCCCGCTGAACTAACAGTTAAGCAGGCCCCTGCCCCGGGCAACACAGGACAGCAGCTCTATGCTGTCCACGGTGGCCCCGCTGCCACGACGTTGTGGTGATTGGGCGCTTCGAGCGGTGGCTCTGCTGCCCTGCCTGGCCTGCGCGCTACTTGGTAGTGCCGGCTTCCGGCGCGGTTCCTGTGGCTGTGCTGCCGGAACTTCCGGCAACGGTTGCATCCGGTCCGGGTTTGGGGCCCGCCGGCGCAGCCTCGGCTTGTTCCGTGGGGACGGAGGCATGCCGGGAACCGCTTTTGTTCTCAGGGAGATTATCACGCGATTCACTATCTGAGACAACGGAGTCCGTATCACGGACTGGATCGACGGTGGCTGCCACCGCCTTTTCACCCGGCTTCACGTCTTGCTTTTCCGCCGGTTCGCGGCCCGGAAGGTAGACGGTGTCCGGCTCCGTCCGTTTCTTTCGTCCCAGCAGGATGAACGCCGCGAGGGCAACCAGGAAAACGAAGATGCTGGTCCAGACGTTCAGGCGCGTGGTGATGCCGAACAGGGAAATCTGCTCGGCATCGTCGATGCGCATGGCTTCGATCCAGACCCGGCCCAGGGTGTAATACATGGCATAGAGCCAGAACAGCCTGCTGCGGCGGAAGTTAAACTTCCGGTCCAGTGCGAGCAGTATGACGACGCCGGCCAGGTTCCACAGCGATTCGTACAGGAACGTGGGATGGAACAGGGTGTCGGCGGGGACTCCTGCGGGGAAGTTGGCGTTGTCCGCGTCGATCTGCAGCCCCCACGGCAGGGTGGTGGGGCCGCCGAACAGCTCCTGGTTGAAGTAGTTGCCCCAGCGTCCCACGGCCTGGGCCAGCAGCAGCCCGGGTGCGGCGGCGTCAAGGAAGGCACTGAGTTTGACCCCGCTGCGGCGGCAGCCGATCCACGCGCCCACAACGCCCAGGACCACGGCACCCCAGATGCCCAGGCCGCCACGCTGGATCTGCGGTATCAGCGAGAGGTCGCCGGTGCCGTCGAAGCCGGGCCCGAAGTACGCGTCGGGTGAGGAGACCACGTGGTACAGGCGGCCGCCGATGATGCCAAAGGGAATCGCCCAGACGACGATGTCCCACACGCTGCCTTCAGGTGCCCCTCGTTTGGCCCAGCGGACTGAGGTCAGCCACAGGCCCACCACGATCCCCGCGAGGATGCACAGCGCGTACGCGTGAATCCGCAGCGTTCCCCAGGGCAGGGGAATGTCGAAGCCGGACCAGTCCGGGCTGGGGATGCTGGCGGGCACCATGGCTGCCGCCTGAAGGAGCGTCTGCATTGCTTTAGGCTTCTTCCCTGGTCAGTCCGGCACTGAGGTCCTTGGTGAGTGCAGCGACGGCGTCCACGCCGCCGTCGCGGATGGCCGCTACCAGGGCGGTGCCCACGATGACCCCTTCGGCGTACGCGGCAATCTCCCGGACCTGCCCGGCGTTGGACACACCCAGCCCCACGCAGACGCGTTCGGCGCCGGCAGCGTGTGCCGCAGCCACCACATCCTTGGCCGCGGTGCTGACGGAGGTCCGGGCGCCGGTGACGCCCATGATGGACACGGCGTAGACGAAGCCGCGGCTCGCGTCCACTGTCCGCTGCATACGCTCTTTGGTGGAGGACGGTGCAACCAGGAACACCCTGTCGAGGCCGTATTTATCCGAAGCCTCCATCCACTCGGCTGCCTCGTCAGGAATGAGGTCCGGGGTGATGAGCCCGGCTCCCCCGGCCTCGGACAGGCGCCGCGAGAATTCGTCCACGCCCATCCGGACCACCGGGTTCCAGTACGTCATGACCAGGACGGCAGCGTCGGTCCTGCTGGTGATGCCTGCCACCACATCAAAAACCTGGCGCACCGAGAAGCCCTTGGCCAGTGCCTCCGTGGTGGCTGCCTGGATGACCTGGCCGTCCATGACCGGGTCCGAATAAGGGATGCCGATTTCGATGAGGTCGGCGCCGTTCTCTGCCAAGGCGATGCCTGCAGCGATCGTATCCTCGACGCTGGGGTACCCGGCGGGAAGGTACCCGATGAGGGCGGCGCGGCCTTCGGCGCGGGCCTTGTCGATGGCCGCGGCTGACTTGCTGATGGTCTGTGCAGTGCTCACAGCTGCTCCCCCTCTTTGCCGATTTCCGACTCGGCGGAATTCTTGTCCAACAGGTCGAACCATTCGGCTGCGGTGGCTACGTCCTTGTCGCCGCGGCCGGAGAGGTTCACAATCACGATCTTGTCCTCCGCGCTTGCGCCGGTGGCGTCAGCTTCATCAGCGAGGCGCTGCCCCACCTTGATGGCGCCGGCGAGGGCGTGCGAGGACTCGATGGCGGGGATGATGCCTTCGGTGCGGCACAGGAGGCGGAAGGCTTCCATGGCCTCGGCGTCGGTGATGGGTTCATAGTTGACCCGTCCGATGTCCGCCAGGTAGGAGTGCTCCGGGCCGACCCCCGGATAGTCGAGGCCGGCAGAGATTGAGTGGGATTCGATGGTCTGGCCGTCGTCGTCCTGCATGAGGTAGGAACGGGCGCCGTGCAGGACGCCGGGCTTGCCGAGCGTAATGGTGGCCGCGTGGCGGCCAGTCTCCACGCCGTCGCCGCCGGCTTCAAAGCCGTAGATCTTCACGGACGGATCATCAAGGAAGCCGTGGAAGATCCCGATAGCGTTGGAGCCGCCGCCGATGCAGGCGCAGACGGCGTCAGGAAGCCGGCCAACCTGGTCCAGGATCTGGCCGCGGGCTTCCTCGCCGATGACTTCGTGGAAGTAGCGGACCATGGCCGGGAAGGGATGGGCGCCGGCAGCGGTGCCCAGGAGGTAGTGGGTGTTGTCCACATTGGCCACCCAGTCCCTGAGGGCTTCGTTGATGGCGTCCTTGAGGGTCTGCGAGCCGCTGGTGACGGGAATGACGGTGGCGCCAAGGAGTTCCATCCGGGCAACGTTCAGCGCCTGGCGCCGGCAGTCCTCAGCTCCCATGTACACCACGCACTCCAGCCCCATCAGGGCGGCGGCGGTGGCGCTGGCCACGCCGTGCTGGCCGGCACCGGTTTCGGCAATGACGCGGGTCTTGCCCATGCGCTTGGCAAGCACAGCCTGGCCCAGGACGTTGTTGATTTTGTGTGAGCCGGTGTGGTTCAGGTCCTCGCGCTTGAGGAAGATCCGGACTCCCCCGGCGTGCTCGGAGAAGCGCCTGGCTTCGGTGAGCAGGGAGGGACGCCCGGAATAGTTTTTGTTCAGGTCCGCGATCTGCGCCCGGAACTCAGGGTCTTCCCTGGCCTTGTCGAAGGTCTCCTCGAGTTCGTCCAAGGCGGCGATCAGGGACTCCGGCATCCAGCGTCCCCCGTAGCTGCCGAAGTAGGGTCCCGGGGCGTGTTTGAGGGAGCCGCCCTGCAGGAATGCTTCCGCGGCGTTGTTGTCAGCGTTCGCTGAGGGTGCGTCGGCCATCAGTCCCGTCCTGTTCGAAGTTGTTTGTTCAATAAATGTGGTGTTCCGGCAGCGGTGCCGGAACTAATTTCCGCGGGCGGCAGGCAGCCCCTGTCCACCGAGGGTGCAGGGGCGTCCCGGTCAGCCGCGGGCTGCGATGGCGGCGGCGCCTGCCGCCGTGAATTCCGTAATCCGCTCACGCGGGGTGGCGTGGCTGACCAGGGCCTCGCCCACCAGGATGGCGTTGGCTCCACTCGCGGCGTAGTGCGTGACATCGTCAACGTCGCGGACGCCGGATTCGGCCACCACGAGGGCCTCAGCCGGGATCAGGCCTGCCAGGGACGCGAAAACGGAACGGTCGACGTCGAGCGTCTTGAGGTTCCGCACGTTGACTCCGATGATGCGCGCCCGGGCAGCGACGGCCCGCTCGATCTCCGCTTCGGTATGGGTCTCCACGAGCACGTTCATGCCGAGTTCCTGGCTGAGCGCCGAAAACTCGGTGAGTTGTGCGTCCGAGAGCGATGCCACGATGAGCAGGATCAGGTCTGCCCCATGGGCGCGGGCTTCCCAGATCTGGTATTCGTCGAGCGTGAAGTCCTTGCGCAGCAAGGGCACGTCCACCGCGGCGCGCACGGCGTCCAGGTCCGCCAGGGACCCGTTAAAGCGGCGCTGTTCGGTGAGGACGCTGATGACTGAGGCGCCGCCGTCGGCATACTGCCGTGCAAGGGAAGCGGGATCGCCGATGGCGGCGAGGTCACCCTTGGAGGGGCTGCGGCGTTTGATCTCCGCGATGACTTTCAGCTGTTCCCGGGACCGGGAGGGGCCGCCGAGCGCTGCCCAGGCGTCGCGGGCAGGTGCCGCGGCCTGGGCCAGGTCCTTCAGTTCAGCGAGGGAAACCAGGCGTTTCCGCGCGTCCATATCCTCCCTGACACCGGCGTTGATGTCGTCGAGAACAGTTGCCATCAGTGGCCGGAGTTCTTCAGCTTGCTGCCTTCGACGCCGTAGCCTGCTTTGCGCATAATCCAGCCGAGGATCAGTCCGATCACCATCACGACGCCGCCGGCAATGAAGATGGGGGTGCTGGCGATGACAAAGGCGATTGACGCGATGAGCGCGCCCACCAGCATCACGATGACGCAGGTCCAGGCCGCGGGGCTGTTGCCGTGGCCGAGTTCCTGGCTGTGGTCAATGGCGCCGGGGGCCACCGTGCGGGTGCCTGACTTGGAAACGGACGCAGGTGCTTTGCTCATGGAAAAATCTCCTCAGGGTGGATACTGCTTACATTCTGCCATTTTTTGGCCGGTGGCCGCGTATCGGCGCCTGCCCGCGTGGACCGCGGCGGCGCGGAGGCGTCTCAGGTGGGGTCGTCGCCGCGCGAGAGCCGGTCCCAGCTGTCTATCTCATCGACAGGACCTGCCGCCGCGGCAGAGCCTCCGGCGGCCGGGGCGTCGTATTTTGTCCTGGTTTTCCAGTGCCGCCCGGCGGGGATGATGAGCAGGGCTGCCATGGCCAGCAAGCAGCCCGCGACGACGGCGAGCACCGGGAATGCGGTGACGGAAACGTGCGCCTGGCTGCCTGTGATCCCGGTGGCGGCCGCGATGGCTCCCTGGGCTGCGGCGAGCGGATTGGCGAGGACGGTGGCCGCGGCGGCGACGATTCCTGCCGACGCGAGGACGATGATGGCGGTGATGATCCACCGCGCGATCCTGCCTGCGATCGCGGCGGCCAGTCCGCCGGCAAGGGCAACCAGGGCCAGCGCCGTGACGGCGGTGGCGGCCTTGCTGCCCTGGACTTCCAGCGCCGTTTGCGCGGCACCGGCCTGGCCCACCTGGTTCGGGTCCAGTGTGACGGTCATCCACGTTTGGGTGGTCGTGCCAAACACCGCCAGCGCCAGGACTGCGACGAGCAGCACCAGCGTGGACTTCCGGGCCCACGCAGGGGCGCCGGAAGCCTTTCCGGCGCCTCCAGCGTGCCCCGTGTCCGGCCCTTGAGCGGGCATCAGGAACCCGTCCCGTCCGGCAATTCCTCTGCCGAGATGTTCTGCAGCGACCCTGCCGTGTGGACGGCCCGAAGCGGAGCGGCGGCCTTGTTCACGGTTTCAAGGGCCTCCGTGGGGTTGACCGAGTCAGCTACGATCCCGCCGCCGGCCTGGACATAGGCCCGTCCCCCGCGCAGCAGGGCGGAGCGGATGGCGATGGCCATATCCATGTCCCCGGCGAAGTCGAGGTAGCCCACAACGCCTCCGTAGATGCCGCGGCGGTGCGGTTCCAGCTCGTCGAGAAGACGCAGGGCGCGGGGTTTCGGCGCACCGGAGAGCGTCCCGGCCGGGAACGTCGCCTTTAGGACGTCGTAGGCCTTTGCCTTCGGCGATAGCTGGCCCACCACGGTTGAGACGAGATGCATGATGTGGCTGAAACGCTCCACCTCCATGAACTGCGTGACGTCTACGGTCCCGGCCACACAGACCTTGGAAAGGTCGTTACGCGAGAGGTCAACGAGCATCAGGTGTTCGGCGCGTTCCTTCTGGTCCGCCAGGAGCTCCTCAGCGAGTGCCTTGTCCGCCTCCACTGTTTTGCCGCGCGGGCGCGACCCGGCGATGGGGTGGGTGATGACCTCTTCACCGGTCACCGTCACGAGGGCCTCCGGCGAGGAACCCACGATGGAGTACTCCCGGCCGTCGGCGTCCTCGAGGCTGAAAATGTACATGTAGGGGCTGGGGTTGGTGTTCCGCAGGACCCGGTAAACGTCCAGGGCGGAGGCCTTGCATTCCATTTCGAAGCGCCGGGAAATCACTACCTGGAAGACTTCGCCGTCCACGATGGCTTCCTTGCCGCGGTCCAGGGCAGCCAGGTACTCGGCTTCGTCCCAGCGCTCCTGCACGCTGGAGGCAAAGTCTAAAGCAGCAGGGGTCAGGACCGAGACGGGCTGCGCCACCGGGGTGCTGACTTTGGCCAGGAGTGCCTTGACCCGGGCCACGGCGTCGTGCCAGGCCTCGTCCACGCGCTCGGAGCTGTCATCGAAGTTGATGGCGTTGGCGATCAGCAGCACCGTGCCGTCAACGTTGTCGTGCACGGCCATGTCCGTAACGAGGTTCAGCGCCATTTCCGGCAGCTGCAGGTCATCCTCGGGCGGGCTTACCAGCCGCTCCCAGTGCCGTACGGTTTCCCAGCCGAGGAACCCCACCAGGCCGGAGGTGAACGGGGGCAGGCCCTCGAACCGGTCCGTGCGGAGGGCTTCGATGGTGTCCCGGACGGCCTCCACGGGGCTGCCGTCAACCGGGACCCCTGCGGGCGGTTCACCCAGCCAGTGTGCGCTCCCGTCCTTGGTGGTCAGCGTTGCCCGGGACTTTGCGCCGATGAAGGAATAGCGGGACCAGGCCCCACCCACGGCAGCCGACTCCATAAGGAACGTTCCGGGCTGCCCCTGCGCGAGCTTCCGGTACAAACCAATGGGCGTCTCCGCGTCGGCAAGTATTTTAAGCCGTACTGGGATGACGCGGCTGTGGCCGGCCAGTTCCCGGAACTCCTCAAGGCCCGGGCTGATGATTCCAAGGTCCTGCATGGCTATGCTGTTCCGCCTGTTCTAGAAGGGGCCGGCCGTGCCGGCGCCTGTTGATGTGCTTGCAGGGGTGGCCAGCCCTCCCCTGCGCTCCGCAGCAACCTGCGGTCAAAATGGTCAGCCTGCCGGGCTGGTGGTGACTTCCAGGTCCCTGCCGTCGAAGCACGTGCGGGTGCCGGTGTGGCACGCGGCGCCTACCTGGTCCACACGAACCAGGAGGGCGTCGCCGTCGCAATCCATGGCCACGGACTTGACCCACTGCACGTGCCCGGAGGTGTCTCCCTTGCGCCAGTACTCCTGGCGGGAGCGGGAGTAGAACGTGACCCGGCCGCTTGTGAGTGTGCGGTGCAGCGCCTCGTCATCCATCCAGCCGAGCATCAGCACCTCGTTGGTGTCGAATTGCTGCACGACGGCGGCAACGAGGCCGGCGCTGTCACGCTTGAGTGCCGCGGCCAGCTCGGACGGGAGCGGGCCTGCCGGCGATGCAGCGGAGGGCGTGGCCGGGCCTGCCGACGGCGCTGCGGGCAGGGCGGAACCAGGGAGTGCGGTGGGGGCGGGCTGCTCAGACATCAGGTCAAGTCTAGTGCCTTGCCCATGCCTGAATTCCTGTGTGAACAACGGCACGCCTGCGCGCGTGGACGCGCTGCCCAACTGCGCGGCTCTCGTGCTAGTTTCACAAGTGATGCATTTCGTCGACCCGTCCCGAGAAGTCCTGGCCGAAACCCTCCTTGCGGCCGGCCCTGACGCGCCCACGCTCTGCAAGGGCTGGCGCACCAGGGACCTTGCCGCGCACCTTTACCTGCGCGAACGCAAAGCCGCCGTGGGACTGGGCCTGATCATCAAGCGCCTGGCGAAGGCGTCAGACCAGGCCACCGCCAAGCTGGCCGCGAAGTTGACCACGGCCGAGGCTTACGCCCGGCTGGTGAATACCTTCCGCGCCGGGCCGCCTGTTCTTTCGCCCATGAAGATCAAGGGACTGGACGAGAGCGCCAACCTCATTGAGTACTTTGTCCACACCGAAGACGTGCGGCGCGCAGTGGACCGTTGGGCGCCAAGGGCACTGGATGAAGCCTATTCAGACGCCCTCTGGGATGAACTCGTCAAGCGTGCCGCGATCCTGTACCGGGGAGTCGATCTGGGCATCGTGCTGGTCCGGCCTTCCGGACCACGGCATGTTGCCAAGCGCGCCCCCGTTTCGGTGGCCATCGTTGGCGAGCCGGGGGAACTGCTGATGCACGCCCATGGCCGCACGCGCCACGCTCTGGTCACCTTCGAAGGCCAGCCGGACGCCGTCGCGCTTCTCCAGTCAGCCGAAGTCGGGCTTTAACGCAACTGACTCGCAGTTGTTGTCGTTATGAGCGCTCAAAACGACAACAATTGCGAGTCAGATGGGTGTCAGCGGACTTCGAAGCCTGCTTCGCGGATCGCTTTCTTGACCTGCGACATCATGTCATCCGGGCCCCAGTGAAAGATGGATGCTGCCAGCACTGCGTCCGCGCCGGCTGCGACTGCGGGCGGGAAGTGCGCCGGTTCCCCTGCGCCGCCGGAAGCGATGATGGGCACGTTGACGGCGGCCCGGACCAGGCTGATGAGTTCCAGGTCGAAGCCGTCCTTGGTGCCGTCGGCGTCGATGGAGTTGAGCAGGATCTCCCCCACTCCGCGGTCCGCCGCTTCCTTGGCCCAGGCAATGGCGTCAATTCCCGTGCCGGTGCGCCCGCCGTGGGTGGTGACTTCAAATCCCGATGCCGTGGGCCGGGACCCCGGACGGGTGCGGCGGGCATCGACGGACAGGACAAGGACCTGGGAACCGAAGTGCCTGGTGATCTCGTCAATGACGTCCGGGCGGGCCACTGCTGCGGTGTTGATGGAGGCTTTGTCCGCGCCGAAGCGGAGCAGCTTGTCCACCTCTGCCACACCACGGACGCCGCCGCCCACGCACAGCGGAATAAACACTTCCTCGGCGGTCCGGCGGACCACGTCGAAGGTGGTTTCGCGGTTGCCGGAGGATGCCGTGACGTCCAGGAACGTCAGTTCGTCCGCGCCGGCGTTGTCGTAGCGGTGGGCGAGCTCCACGGGGTCGCCGGCGTCGCGGAGGCCCTCGAAGTTAACACCCTTGACGACGCGCCCGGCGTCCACGTCGAGGCAGGGAATGACGCGTACGGCTACTGCCATGGGAACTCCTGGAATTCTGTGGTGCGGGAGTGATGCTGTGCGGGCGGGATCAGATGCGGCAGGCGTGGATGCTGCTGACCAGGATGGCGCGGGCGCCGAGGTCGTACAGCTCATCCATGATCCGGTTGGTTTCCCGCTTGGGCACCATGGACCGGACGGCAACCCAGTCCGAGTCCCGCAGCGGCGAGACCGTAGGCGATTCGAGCCCGGGGGTGAGAGCGGCAGCCTGTTCCACGAGTTCCTTGCGGATGTCGTAGTCCATCAGGACGTACTGGCGGGCCACGAGGACACCCTGCAGGCGGCGGATCAGGACCTCAATCTCCTTGGCCGTGCCGTTAGCGGCGCCGCCGTCGCCAGTGCGGCGGATCAGCACGGCCTCTGACTTCAGGATCGGTTCGCCAAAAATCTCCATACCGGCGGCCTTAAGGGTGTTGCCGGTTTCGACGACGTCCGCGATGGCGTCTGCAACGCCCAGCCGGACCGAGGACTCCACGGCGCCGTCCAGGCGGACCACCTTGGCGTTGACGCCACGTTCGGCGAGGTAGCCGCGGAGCAGTCCGTCATAGCTGGTGGCCAGCCGCTTGCCTTCAAGCTCCTCAACCTTGGCGAAGTCCCCTACCGGCCCGGCGAAGCGGAAGGTGGAGGCGGCGAATCCCAACGGGAGCAGCTCCTCGGCTTCCACCTCCGCGTCCAGCAGCAGGTCGCGTCCGGTGATGCCGACGTCGAGCGTTCCCTGGCCGACGTAGACCGCGATGTCGCGGGGGCGGAGGAAGAAGAATTCGATGTCGTTGTCCGGGTCCACCATCACCAGCTCACGGGTATCGCGGCGCTGGCGGTAACCGGCTTCGGAAAGCATCGCGGAGGCGGCTTCGGACAGGGAGCCCTTATTGGGGACGGCAACTCGCAGCATGGGAAATCTTTCTGGATTCGAAAATGTCTAGGTGTTCAGGCAATGCAGGCCACGGCGGGCACCGGCGGCTCAGGGCGCGCCGGACCGGTGGCTACAGATGCTTGTAGACGTCTTCCAGGGTCAGGCCTTTGGCGAGCATCAGAACCTGCAGGTGGTACAGCAGCTGGGAAATTTCCTCGGCCGCCGCTTCATCGGATTCATATTCGGCAGCCATCCATACTTCAGCTGCTTCTTCAACGACTTTCTTGCCGATGCCATGGACACCGGAGTCCAATTCAGCGACGGTGCGGGAGCCTTCCGGGCGGGTGGCTGCCTTCTCGCTGAGTTCAGCGAACAGCGTCTCGAAATTCTTCACGCCCTCCAGCCTACTTGCTGCGGCCCGCAGGGCGCCTGTCGGGCCGTTGCATGACGGGCGCGATGTGAGTGAACACACACCGCGCCCGCCGGCCGGCTGTCTGCTAGCTGTACTGCTTCAGCACGACGGCGGTGGCCAGCGCCGCGGTCACTGCCTCGTGGCCCTTGTCTTCCTTCGAGCCGGGAAGGCCGGCGCGGTCCAGGCCCTGCTGCTCGGTGTCGCAGGTGAGGACGCCGAAGCCCACAGGGACGCCGGTGCGGACACTGACGTCGGTGAGTCCCGACGTCGCGGCCTGGCAGACGTATTCAAAGTGCGGCGTGCCGCCGCGGATCACGACGCCGAGGGCCACCACGGCGTCAAAGTGCGGTGCCAGTCTGGCAGCTGCGACCGGCAATTCGAAGCTGCCCGGGACCCGCAGGACTGTGGGCTCTGCGATGCCGGCGTCCTTGGCAGCGCGAAGGGCGCCGTCGAGGAGGCCGTCCATGATCTGCGTGTGCCAGCTGGCTGCAACGATGGCCAGCCGCAGCTGGGATGTTTCGGCCGGGTTGAGGGTGGTCAGGTCAATGTCGGGGGCGCCGTGTCCGCTCATAAGTCAGTGCTGTTCCGTTCAGTTTTGTTGTTAGTCAGTGTGCTGGTGAGTCAGTCTTGCTCGTGGTCAAAGTCCGGGGTGGTGACCGGCACTGCGCCGCCCACGTGGGAGTCGAGCACCAGGCGGTGCTCCATGCGGTCCTTTTTGGTCTGCAGGTACCGGATGTTCTGGTCGCGGGACGGGACCTCGGTGGGGACCATCTCAACGACTTTCACACCGGCCTTGGCCAGCCTGTTCTGCTTGTCCGGATTGTTGCTCAGGAGCCGGACCTCGTGCAGTCCCATTTCCGCGAGGACCTGCGCAGCTGCCTTGTAGCAGCGGGCGTCCACCGGCAGCCCGAGCTGTTCGTTGGCTTCAACGGTGTCGAAGCCGGCCTCCTGGAGCGCGTAGGCCTTGATCTTGTTGGCGAGGCCGATGCCCCTGCCTTCCTGGCCGCGCAGGTACAGCAGGGTTCCGCCTTCTTCGCGGATCATTTCCAGCGCATATGCCAGCTGCTCGCCGCAGTCGCACCGGTAGGAACCAAAGACGTCGCCCGTGAGGCACTCTGAGTGCAGCCGGACCAAGGGTGCTTTGCCGTTGGTGGGCGGATTGGGGGAACTGACGGCCAGGTGCTCGGCGCCGGTGACCAGGTCGGTCCAGGCCTGGGCGACGAAGTCACCAAAAGCCGTGGGCAGCTGCACGATCGGGCCGCCACTGACGGGATGGGGCACACGCCCGGTGCCTGATTCAGCCTGGTGGTGGCCGTTGCCTGAATCGGCTTTGTGGTGGCCGTTCCCCGAAGCTCCGGAAGCCGTCATCGTATCTCCTCTTCTCCGCCCTGGCGTCCTGCCCGGGTATTGCCGTCAGCCAATGTGCCTGCCGCCTCAAGGTAGGCCACCAGGTCTGCAATGGAGATCAGGGGGCATCCGTGCTCAGCAGCGAAGGCACGGAGCCCGTCCAGCCGCATCATTTCACCGTCATCGTAGACAACTTCGGCAATCACAGCCGCAGCTTCCAGGCCGGCCAGGCGGCACAGGTCGACGGCTGCCTCGGTGTGGCCAGGACGTTCCCGCACACCACCGTCAACCGCGCGAAGCGGAAAAATATGCCCGGGGCGGGTCAGGGAGGACGGTCCGGACTGCGGATCCGCGAGGACCCTGGCCGTCAGGGCCCGGTCCGTTGCGGAAATACCGGTGCTGACCCCCGTGGCGGCGTCGCAGGAAACGGTGTATGCCGTGCCCTTTGCATCCTCGTTGACTTCAACCATGGGAGGGAGGGCCAGCGCGTCTGCGCGGTCGCCGGACACCGGAACGCAGATGACGCCGGAGCTGTACCGGATGGTCCAGCCCATCAGCGCGGGGGTGGCGTGCCGGGCCGCAAAAATAATGTCGCCCTCATTTTCCCGGTCCTCGTTATCCACCACCAGGACCGGCCGGCCGGCCGCGATGGCCCGGACTGCTTCCTCAATGGAGTCCAGCGGCGCAGCGGCCACGTCCTGGGTATTGGGAACGGCGGCGGGAGCCACCTCGGGCTCGAACCGGACTGCGGCGTTCATCGTGTTCCTTCTTCAACAGCGGCGGGAGTCGGGGTGCTGAACGCCAGCAGGCGTTCGGTGTACTTGGCCAGGACGTCTACTTCCAAATTCACCCGGCTGCCGGTGCTTTTGGCGCCGAGACCCGTTTCGGCCAGGGTTGTGGGGATGAGTCCCACCTCAAACCAGGGGCTCTGTTCGGCTGCGCGGCTGACGGCCGTGACGGTGAGGGAGACGCCGTCAATGGCAATGGATCCCTTTTCCGCAATGTAGCGGGCCAGGTTGGCGGGCACCCCGAACCGAAGCCTTTCCCAGTTTCCGAGGGGTTCGCGTTCAAGCAGAACGCCGACGCCGTCCACGTGGCCCTGCACCACGTGCCCGTCCAGCCTTCCGCCCGCCGGGACGCAACGCTCCAGGTTGACGGCGTCTCCCGGGGCCAGCTCGCCGATGGTGCTGCGGACGAGGGTCTCCCCCATCACGTCCACGCTGAATTCCTTGCCGTCTATTTCGGTGGCGGTGAGGCAAACGCCGTTGACGGCAATGGACCCGCCCAGGGCGAGGCCTTCCGTGGTGCCGGGGGCGTGCAGCCTGACGGTGGCGCTGGCATCGCCATCCCTCTCGACGGACAAAACGTGCCCTTGCTCGGCAATAATTCCGGTAAACATCAGTAGCCTCCCTGGGCTTGCTCCGCGGTACTGCGGGACGGTTGTGGGTCTAGGGCAACAGCGCGTTGCGGTCGAAGGTGGAGTCTGAGGTCCCGGCCCAGCGTTCGGACCGCGCCGCCGTCGGACGGGTCCCATTCCCAGTGCTGCGCATCGGTGAGGGTAGTAATTCCCAGGCCGGTCAGCGCGGGGGTGCCCGAGCCAAGCAAGGTGGGGGCCAGGTAGACAACGAGTTCGTCAACGAGGCCTGCCGCGAGGAAGGCGCTGAGGATGCGCGATCCCCCCTCGACCATCACGTGGCGGATCCCGGACCCGTAGAGGCTGGACAACGCTTCGTGGGGATCGCGGGTGGGCAGGTGCGTTGCCAGGCCGTCGTTCCCGTGGATGGCGGCGCCTGCCGGAATGTCCCGCAGTCCCATCACGGCCCTCAAGGGTTGCTTCGCCGCCGGCGTTCCTGTGGTGTCACGGGCAGTGAGGCGGGGATCGTCCACCAGCACAGTCTGGGTTCCCACGAGGATGGCATCGATGCGGCCCCGGATGCCGTGGTTGTCGGCCAGGGACTCGGGACTGGAAATCCACTGGCTGGTACCGTCTTCTGCCGCGATCCGGCTGTCCAGGGTCTGCGCGATGTGCAGCGTGACGAACGGACGTTTGGCGGCCACTGCCTCGAACCAGTGCCGGTTCAGGTCGAGTGCTTCGCCGGCGCCGAGTCCGCTGCGGACGCGTATGCCCGCTTCCCGAAGAGTGGCGGCACCGCCTGCCGCGGGGTCGTGGGGATCATCAACGGCGTAAACCACGTCCGTTATTCCTGCGGCGATGATCGCCTGGGCGCACGGTCCGGTGCGGCCGATGTGGTTGCAGGGCTCCAGGGTCACCATCATGGTGCAGCCGGAAAGATCGAGCCCGGCGGCGGCCGCCTGCGCAATTGCGTCCGCCTCGGCGTGGGGGGTGCCTGCGCCGCGGTGGAAACCGGTGACGAGCTCGCGGCCGCCGGAATCGACGACGACGGCGCCCACCAGGGGATTGGCCCCACGGGGACCGCGGTGGGCAGCCTTCAGCGCGGTGTCCATCGCAGTGGTCTCGGCGGCAGTAAAAGCTGTAACGACTCCGGCCGTCATGCTGGAGCCTCGATGGTTGTACTGCCAGGTATGGCAGCAGGAGTTGTGGCGTCTAAGAGCCATCGCAGCAGGTTCATTGTGCTGGTGTCGTTCCTTCCCTCTAGAACCGCGATGGCTCCGGGGGTATACGACAGCAGAAGGCCGCGGCGTCCAAGGACGCCGCAGAAAACAGCTGTACGTGCTTCTCTCATCCAGACTTTAACTGTCGGTACCGGAATTTCACCGGTTCAACCGTCCGCCGGGATTCTCCCAAGGGAAAACCGCCGGCTCGCGGGTCGCGGACTGTCACCGCCGGTTCGGACTTACACCGACCCCGGAGCACGTATGTGTGTAGCTATTGTGCCATAACGGCGTACTGCTCCCGGCTATTCCGCCGCTGAGCGTAACTTTTGACTTCCTGCTTCGCGGAGCCGGTGGATAGCCGCCGCCGGATCTTCTGCACCGTAGACGGCCGAGCCCGCGACGAAGACGTTGGCGCCCGCCTCCGCGGCGCGGGTGATGGTCTCCTCGGTGATGCCGCCGTCCACCTGGATTGCCACGCCTATCCCCGAGCCGTCGATGGCTTTCCGGGCGCGGCGGATCTTCGGCAGGGTTACGTCCAGGAACGCCTGGCCGCCGAAACCGGGCTCCACCGTCATGATCAGCAGCATGTCCAACTCGGAGAGCATGTCCAGGTACGGTTCCACGGGCGTCCCGGGACGAAGGGCCATTCCTGCCTTTGCGCCCCTGGCGCGCAGTTCGCGGGCTAGCTTGATGGGGGCAATGGCAGCCTCGGCGTGGAAGGTCACTGATGCCAGGCCCGCGTCGGCAAACCCGGGTGCCCAGCGGTCGGCGTCAGCAATCATCAGGTGCGCGTCGAGGGGAACCGGGCTTACGGCCTGGATCCGCTGAACCACCGGCAGCCCCAGGGTGAGGTTGGGCACGAAGTGGTTGTCCATCACGTCCACATGAACCGCATCCGCGTTGCTGATGCGCTGCAGTTCAGCCTCGAGGTTGACGAAGTCGGCCGACAGGATGCTCGGGTTGATGCAGCATTGCGTCACAGGGGAACCTTTCACGGGGCAGGTCTTTGCCGTTCACGGCCTTGGCGGGCCGGAGGCTGTTGTCGGATCAGGGCTATTGGTGGTCAGGGCTATTGGTGGTCAGTGCTGTTGCGTATCAGGGCTTCTTGCGGATCAGGGCCAGGAACATGGCGTCCGTTCCGTGGACGTGGGGCCACAGCTGGGCGGTTGACTCGTGCCCGGCGCCGAGGCTTCCGGTCAGGCTGACGCTGTCAAGTGCCTCGCCGGCCTCAAGCAGTTCGAGGTCATCCCGTTTGCGGAGTGCGTCGGCGACCACAGCCGTGGTTTCGGCCGGGTGGGGCGAGCAGGTCACGTAGGCCACCACTCCCCCGGGGCGCACTGCCGCCAGAGCCGACTTGAGGAGGTCGCGCTGGAGCGGTCCAAGGTCTGCAAGATCCTTGGGCGTGCGGCGCCAGCGGGACTCCGGCCGCCGCCGCAGCGCGCCAAGCCCACTGCAGGGGACGTCCACGAGTACCCGGTCGAAGGATTCCGGCTTCTCCGTCCCTACCTCCCGGCCGTCGCCAGTGCGGACCTGCCAGGTTTCCCGCGGCACGGCCGAAAGAGCCTGGCTCACCAGCTTGGCGCGGTGCGGCGCAGGCTCGTTCGCCAGCAAGGTGGCGCCCCTCTGGCTTGCCAGCGCACCCAACAGTGCTGCCTTTCCTCCCGGCCCGGCGCACAGGTCCAGCCAGGCCTCGGCAGGGCCTTCAGCAGCGTCTGCTCCTTCAGCCCCATCGGCTGCGCCACCGGTACGGTGCCCGCCAAGGTCAACCGCGGCCATGGCGCGGGCCACCAGCTGGGAGCCGACGTCCTGCACCCGGGTGCTCCCTTCCCGTACCGACGCGAGCCGGCCCAGGTCCCCGCCGCTGGAGAGCGCCGAACCTTCCACGAGTTCGCCGGGGGTGGCACCGTTTTCCAGGGCCTCGTTAAGGCTTCCGATTCCGGGCAGGGCCACCAGGTTCACCACCGGCGCGGCGTTGTCGGCCTCCAATAGATCGTTGATTTCTGACGCTGGGCGTCCGTGCGCCACGAGGGACTGGCGCATGGCGCGGACGATCCACTCGGGATGCGCATAGCGGAGTGACGCCACCTTGGTCTCGTCGTCTTCCCCGGCGACCAGCTGCTCCAGCCACTCCTCAAGAGTGTGCGCAGTGGTCTTCCGGAGGACAGCGTTGATGAGGGCAGAGGGACCCGCGCCGATCACTGCGCGGGCCAGGCCTACGGTCTGGTCCAGTGCGGCGTGAGCCGGGACCCGCATGGCCAGCAGCTGATGCGCGCCGATTCGAAGGGCGTCAAGGATGGCCGGGTCCAGCTGGTCCAGCGGCCGGTCGACGCATCGGGCCAGGATGGCGTCGTAGGTTCCCTGTCCGCGGAGGGCCCCGTAGCTGAGTTCTGTGGCGAAGCCGGCGTCCCGCTTGTCGAGCCCGTGGTGCCGGATGCGGGCCGGCAGCACCAGGTTGGCGTACGCGTCTTCGGCAGCGACGGCCCGGAGGACCTCGAACGCCACCAGCCGGGCGGGATCCGCCCTGCGGGTGCGCTGCGAAGGAGTGTTGTCCGTGAAGCTGCGCTGGGAGCTGCGGTTGCGTTCCCTGCCCTTGGCGTTTCGGGTACTGGAATCGCGGGGCCCGCCGTTGCCGCGGCCGCCGCCTCCGGCTCCGCTTCCCCTTCCGGGCTGCCCGCCGCCTGAGCTTCCGCGCCCGGCGTTGCCGCCACCACCCTGATTGCCGCCGGAACCGCTCATTCGAACACCACGCTTTCAAGGGAAGCCATGCCGCGTGCCCAATCAGCAGCGGCCATCATTTTTTTGCCCGCAGGCTGGACCCGGGTCAGCTCCACGCCGTGCGAGCCGGTTCCCACCAGCACGCTTTTGCCGTGAAGGGACAGGGACCCTGGCGCCAACCCGGGAACGTCGGGGCGCAACCGGACTGGTTCCAGCTTGAGGCGCTGGCCGTCCAACATTGTCCATGCTCCCGGCTCGGGAGTGACACCGCGCGCTTGCCGGCCGATGGCCAGGGCCGGGTGTTTCCAGTCGAGCCGGCCATCATCAAGGGTCAGTTTAGGGGCCAGGGAGACCTCACCGGTTTGTGGGACAGCGGCGGCCTTGCCGGCCTCTACGGCGGACAGCGTTTGAGTGAGGAGAACGGCTCCGCTGTGGGACAGCCGTTCCAGCAGTTCACCGGCGGTGTCTTCCGGCCCCACCGATTCCGTCAAAGTTCCGAAGACAGGTCCGGTATCCAGGCCTTCCTCCAGCTGGAAAGTCACGGCACCGGTGACGTCGTCACCGGCCATCACTGCCCGCTGCACCGGCGCTGCACCGCGCCAGGCAGGAAGGAGGGAAAAGTGCAGGTTGATCCACCCGTGCCGCGGAATCACGAGCGCTGCGGAAGGAACCAGCCCGCCGTACGCGACAATCGCCGCCACGTCGGGGCCAACGGCTGAGATTCGGGCGATGGTGTCCGCATCGATCCGGGCCGCGTGGATGACGGCGATCCCCAGTTCGGCTGCCCGGGCGGCAACCGGAGAGGGAGTGAGGACGCGCTTCCGACCGATGGGAGCGTCAGGCCTCGTGAGTACCGCCACCACTTCGAAGCCTGCTTCAATGAGCGCATTGAGTGACGGGACAGCGACGGCGGGGGTCCCCGCGAACAGGACCCTCACCCGTTGGCACCATCCGCGCCGGCACCGAAGCTCGATGCCCCGCCGAAACTGGAGCCGCCAAAACTTGAACCGACCGTCTTGGCGCGCTTGGCGGTGGTCCGTTCGGTGACGGAGTCATAGTTGGCGTTGCGCATAGAGCGCAGGGCGGCTTTGCGGTCCTCCCCCTCCAGCCTGTCCGTGTAGAGGATGCCGTCCAGGTGGTCGTTTTCGTGCTGGAAGCAGCGCGCCAGCATCCCCTCGCCCTCGACGGCGACCGGGTTGCCGTGCATGTCCACACCGGAGACGCGGGTGGCGCGGAAACGCCGCACCGGGAAGCCGAGACCGGGGATGGACAGGCAGCCTTCCACGTGGTCAGGCTGGAAATCGTCGCTGTTTTCCAGCACGGGGTTGATGATGTGCCCTTCAACGCCGTCGATGCGGTAGGTAAAGACCCGCTTGCTGACGCCGATCTGTGGCGCGGCGAGGCCTGCGCCATCCACGTCTTCCATGGTCTCGGTCATGTCCGCCACCAGCTTGGCCAGCTCAGGTCCGAATTCCGTCACAGGATCGGCAACTGTGCGGAGCACAGGATCGCCGATGATGCGGATATTCAGAATAGCCATGTGCTGTTTTTCCTTACGGTAGGCGGCAAAGGGGACCAATCCAGTTTAGGCGCAGACGAAACTCCAAGCGGTTTCGTTCCCGCAGGCTTAGGCGGGCTGTACTTGCGCGAGCGGCGGCGGGGCGATGGGCAACAGTGCTGCCCCTGCCGAAATGGTGTCCGCTGACAGCTCCCACACGCGGCGCAGGGCGCAGAACTTCCACCAGTGGTGTTTGAGGACATCAGGGTTGGCACGGACCGGGCGGACCTCGGTCTCGCCAATGGCCACTGCCAGCAGGACAGGGTTTTCGCCGTACTTCCAGGGCTCCCAGGTCCCCGCCACCGGGTCCACCAAGCTCTCTTCGGCCTTCATCCCGGCCACCAGCTGCATCACCACTTTGTCGTCCAGCGGCTTGACCAGGCCGTCACGGGTGGTGCCCTTGGTCTTGTAGTCGATCAGGCAGACCCGCCCGTTGATCCTGGCCACCAGGTCAAGCGTGCCGGCGTAACCCACGGCGTTGTTCCAGACCGTGATTTCAGGGGCAATGGGTTCCACCCGGAAGAGCTCCCACCATTCATCGAACCGAACAGCAAAGGCTTCCTCCCCGTTGGAAGCCAGGGCCTCCCGCGCTTCTTTCATGGCGTGCGGCCGGCCGAGGGCACGCAAGGCCACCTGCTCACAGTAGTGGTGGACGCGGTCCCCACGCCTGGCGGCCTCGTCACGGTACGTTTCGGCGGCCTTGGCGGCACGGTTGACGGCCTGCTTGATTTTGGCCGGGCTGCCCAGGCAATCGGCGAGCAGCGGATCCTTCGCCAGGCTGCTGGCCCCCATGTATCCAAACCAGCCGTCAAGTCCGTGCGGCTGCTGGCCGATCACCGTGGTGATGGACGGCACGGAGAAATGCTCAGAGGTGGACCGGGCATACATCCGCCCGTATTCCGTGGCGTGCGCAAGAAGTGGAGCTGTCATAACAAAGACTCTTTCACAGGGGGCTGACAGAATGTCCGGGAGCACAAAAAAGGTCCGTTTCCGCTGCGGATGAGCGGAAACGGACCAATATGCGGTGGGCGATACTGGGTTCGAACCAGTGACCTCTTCGGTGTGAACGAAGCGCGCTACCACTGCGCCAATCGCCCTGATGCACTTGAATGCTAGCGGACCTTGCCGCCATTTCGGAAATCGGCGTCAGCCTGCCGGCCAAGGCGCTTCAACGCCAACAGCAGAACCGGACAAAAGGTGCAGCCACAGCCTATTGATTCGCACCCTGATTCCCCACCCAGACGCCCATCGGACGGGAAGCCCGCCTGGCGTCGTCGAAAATTACACGCCTGTAATTCGGGAAAATCCGCGCCACCACAGGGAAGCAGCGCCCTCGCTGCTACACATTCACGGACCGATTTGGAGAATCCCGGAACCTCCTATATTGTTTTTACTCGTTGGAAAGCGAGGAAATGCCGGGAACGGCAGCGAATCGGCCCTCCAAAATGCGGACGTAGCTCAGCTGGTAGAGCACCACCTTGCCAAGGTGGATGTCGCGAGTTCGAATCTCGTCGTCCGCTCGCAGGACACTGTCACGGCAAAGGTTCTTTTGAATCGGCGCTTACACGGTGGGTTGGCCGAGAGGCGAGGCAGCGGCCTGCAAAGCCGTTTACACGGGTTCGAATCCCGTACCCACCTCGGTGAAAACCATGGTTTCCGGTTCATACCGGACAGACATGGGCGATTGGCGCAGCGGTAGCGCGCTTCCCTGACACGGAAGAGGTCACTGGTTCGATCCCAGTATCGCCCACCAAGCAAGGAAACTTGCTTTATGCAGTACCACCGGCCCCGGCCGGAACGTGCTTCATATGCGGACGTAGCTCAGCTGGTAGAGCACCACCTTGCCAAGGTGGATGTCGCGAGTTCGAATCTCGTCGTCCGCTCTCTTACTTCTTGCAATCCCATCAGCCGGACTTCCGGTTCCGGGCGATTGGCGCAGCGGTAGCGCGCTTCCCTGACACGGAAGAGGTCACTGGTTCGAACCCAGTATCGCCCACATTCAGCAGCTCCCCGGAGCTGCTTTTTTCTTGCCCTGCCGCAGCCCCCTCAACCTCCTTTGCGCGGGCATCCGCTAGCGGCGAACGCCCAAAGCCCCCAATTTCCTTGGCACGCCTCCCGGGCAGGGCTAGGATCGAATGCGGAGGAGCGACCTGGCTCCGCGATTGAAGGGAGGTGCTCGTGGGACTGATTGGCGACCTAAAGGGCAAAGCTCAGGGTCTTATCCGCGGCAACGAGCAGGCCATCAAGAACGGCATCAGCAAGGCCGGCGATTTCGTCGACACCAAGACCGGAGGCAAGTACTCAGGTCACGTCGACAAGATCCAGCATGGCGCTTCCAAGCTCATTGACCAGAACGGAACTCCGGGCCAGGCACCTGCCCCCGGGCAGGTGCCGCCGGTCAACCCGGTTCCGCCGGTTGACAAGGCTCCGTAAAGGATTTGGCCAGGGCATTGCCCTAGTACGTCAACGGGGTGCGGGTCCCGCCGGGAGGCGGCACCCGCACCTTTGGCGTTTAAAGTGCCGGCCCGGATGTGCCTTCCATGCCTCTTCAGGAACGGACGACGGCGGGCGGCGGCTGCGGGGACGAGCTAGGACGGCTCGTGGTTCTGCCCCTCGCGGGCCAGGGCGGTGAGGCGGGAGACGGCGCGGAAGTACTTTTTCATGTAGCCGCCCGTCATCATTTCCTCGGTGAACAACTTGTCGAAGGGAACGCCGCTGGCCAGGATCGGCACGTCTTTGTCGTAGAGCCGGTCAGCCAGCACCACGAACCGAAGTGCCACCGCCTGCTCGGTGATGGTGTCCACGTTGCGCCACACCACGCCGTCGATTCCGTCGATCAGCTGGCGGTAGCGGCTCGGGTGCACGCCGGCAAGATGGGCGATGAGGGTGCTGAACTCGTCCTGTGCCACGGTCTTGCCGTCGAACTCAGCCTTCATGTGACCCGAGAGCTCGCTGTTCTTCAAGGGCAATGGTGCCGCCGGCAGTCCGCGGTGGCGGAAGTCTTCCCCATCGATCCGAATAACATCGAACTGGTCTGCGAGGACCTGGATTTCGCGCTGGAAATCCACTGCCGCGAACCTGCCGTCACCCAGCGAGCCCGGCAGCGTGTTGGAGGTGGCGGCCAGCTTCACGCCGGCGTCGGCAAGTTCGCGCATGAGGCGCGACATCAGCACGGTGTCGCCCGGATCATCGAGCTCAAATTCGTCAATGCAGACGAGCTTGTAACTGCTCAGCGCGTCCACCGTCTTGCGGAAGGACAGGGCGCCCACCAAGTTGGTGTACTCCACAAAGGTGCCGAAGGCCTTGGGCCCGGGCGCCGAGTGCCACAGCGAGGCCAGGAGGTGGGTCTTGCCCACGCCGAACCCGCCGTCCAGGTAGATGCCCGCGCGGGACGTGTCCTTTTTCGCGAACAGTTTCTTGAACAGCCCGCCTCCGTCATTGGCCCCGACGCCGCCGGCAAACCCCTCAAGGGCCCGGACGGCGGCAGCTTGGCTGGGCTGCTTGGGATCCGGGCGGTAACTCGCAAAGGAGACTTTGCCAAAGCGCGGCGAGGGAAAGAAGCCCTTGAGGAGCTCGTCCACCGATACTGACGGAGTTCGGGCGGCAAGCTGTTCGATCTGTACCAAGGTGGTCCGTTCTGCTGGTGGTTGGTCCCCAGAAAGGATACCGGCAACCAACCCCCATCCCCGGTGTGCGGACAACCCGGCCAGCCCGGGTGACGAAGACCACATTTCGTCCTGTTAACGGAAAACAGACATCACCGGAGGCGGTGGCTAGTGTGGAAGGAGGTCCCATGCCGACCCCGCGGATCAGCCGTGTTCTCGATGAAAGGCCAAGAATATGTCCTACCCTGTTGAACAAAACGAGAAGTTCGCCGCCTACGCCCACCCCGAGCGCCTGGTTTCCACCGAGTGGCTTGCTGCCGCCATCGACAACGATGCCGTGTCCAGCGGCCGGCTGGTAGTGGTGGAGTCTGACGAAGACGTCCTCCTGTACGAAACCGGCCATATCCCCGGCTCGGTGAAAATCGACTGGCACACGGACCTGAATGACGAAGTCACCCGCGACTACGTGGATGGCGCAGCGTTCGCGGAACTGGCGGCGTCGAAGGGCATCTCCCGGGACAGCACAGTAGTGATCTACGGGGACAAATCCAACTGGTGGGCCGCATATGCGCTGTGGGTCTTCACCCTCTTCGGCCACCAGGACGTGCGGCTGCTCGACGGCGGCCGGGACAAGTGGATCGCCGAGGGCCGGGAGCTCACCACGGACAAGCCGGCTCCGGCAAGGGGCGACTACCCCGTCGTCGAGCGCGACGATGCTCCGATCCGCGCCTTCAAGGAAGACGTCCTGGCCCACTTGGGCAAGCCGCTTATCGATGTCCGCTCCCCCGAGGAATACACCGGCCAGCGGACCCACATGCCGGCCTACCCCGAGGAAGGTGCGCTGCGCGGCGGCCACATCCCCACTGCTGCGTCCATCCCCTGGGCACGGGCAGCAGCTCCCGATGGAACCTACCGCAGCCGCGAGGAACTTGAAGCGCTCTACCTGGGCGAAGCGGGCCTTACCGCAGGTGACGACGTCGTGGCGTACTGCCGGATTGGTGAGCGCTCCAGCCACACCTGGTTCGCCCTGAAGTACCTCCTCGGCTTCGATTCCGTCCGTAACTATGACGGTTCGTGGACCGAGTGGGGCAACGCGGTGCGGGTCCCCATTGCCAAGGGCGCTGAACGCGGTTCCTTTCCCGTCGCCCTCGGAGTCTAACGACGCCTGACGATCGGTTCCTGCGTAGACTTGGAATGATGACTACACAAGCATTGCCTTCCGCCCTTGCGGCCATCGTGGACGACTTCCAGGCCCTGACCGAGCCCGAGCGGCTGCAGTTGCTGCTCGAGTTCTCCCAGGGACTGCCTGACCTGCCCGAGCGGCTCAAGGACCACCCCGAGCTGCTCGAACAGGTGGTGGAGTGCCAATCCCCCCTGTTCCTGACCATCGAGACGGAAAAGGGCGGCCCTGCCGGCGCGGTGCGGCTGTACTTCAAGGCTCCCCCGGAGGCCCCCACCACACGCGGTTTCGCCGGCGTGCTGCATGAGGGCCTGGACGGGCTGTCTGCTGAAGAAATCCTGTCGGTGCCCGACGACATGCCGGAACTGCTGGGCCTTACCCGCGCCATCACACCGCTGCGGATGCGGGGAATGACGGCCATGCTGGGAAGGATCAAGCGCAAGGTGGCGGCTTCCTCCGCCGTGCGCTCCTAGCCCCGCACAGCATCAATGGGACGCAAAAACGCATCACAGGGAACTCCGGCCACCGCCGTATTGGCGGCAGTCGGAGTTTCCTTTGTGCTGCACCCCTACAGCCACGATTCCTCGGTGGCCAGTTACGGGGCGGAGGCCGCCGAAGTCCTCGGTATCCATCCGTCGAAAGTGTTCAAGACGCTGATGGTCGAGGTGGAGGGCAGGCTGGCGGTGGGCATCGTGCCGGTCAGCGTCACGCTGGACCTGAAGGCCTTTGCAGCAGCCCTGGGAGCAAAAAAGGCGGCGATGGCAGATCCCGCTGCGGCGCAGCGGCGCACCGGGTATGTGCTGGGCGGCATCTCCCCGCTGGGGCAGCGGCTCCCCTCCCCTACGGTGCTGGACCGCAGCGCACTGGTGCTGGAGACGCTGCTGGTTTCGGGTGGCAGGCGCGGCCTGGACATTGAGCTCGCCCCGGCCGACCTCATCCGCCTCACCGACGCCCTCACCGCACGCATCAGCTCGCTGTCCGCCTCGTAAGGCAGGCGGACAGGTTACCTGCGGCAGGCCTATAATCGTTGCACCGGCGGTTCACTGCAGAGGCAGCGACGGCACTGGAAGGTCGCGGTCACCGTGGTCAAAAATCCATTTAAACACTCCCCCCATGAACCCGGCGGGGACGCCAGGAACACCTCTCATCACTCCTCCTGGCTTGAGCGCGAAGATGCCGCAATCAGCCACGGGAAGAGCAGCTTCTTTTTCATCGCCCACGAAAACCCGTCACCGCCATCCGTGACGTGCATTCAAGGACACGAGATCCTGCCAGGCGAAAGCACCTGCAGCAAGGGTCACCCGATCGGTTGACACTACGTCACCGGTCGGCCCACCCGTTGGCCGGCCCGCCCCGCGCGGAGCCGCTGGCCAGCGCTTCTTATTGAACCCCGTCCTCCGGCGCTGCTGCATCGGTTCCCTGCCTGATCCCGCCGGGATTCAGCCTGGGCGCCAGCTGTTGCCGCAGCCACGCCTTCACCACGCTCTCCCACCGTTCTGGATCAACGTTCCACTCCTTGGTGTGGCGGGCATGGTTGAACGCCTCGAAAGTGACGATTTCCGGGTTTCGTTCGGCCAGGAGCGCTGATGGCTTGTACGGCACATACTCGTCGTCCACGCTGTGGATGATGAGGGTAGGCGTCCGCAGTTCCACTGCACGTGACACCCAGTCCATCACCTTGAGGTCCACCGGAGCGGACAGTCCTGTGAGCCGCCGCCCCAGCGGGTGTCCCAGCATGAGTTGCCCGTACCGCCCCACCAGCGACGGGATCCTGTTCAGCTGCGCATGGTGTGCCAGGACGGTCACCCAGTCGATGACCGGCGCGTCCAGCACCATGGCCCTGATCAGGTGCCGGTATCGCGACAGGTCGGCGGCCTGCAGGCAGATGGCACCGCCCATTGACCAGCCGAACAGCACGATCTCCTCGGCACCGTTGGCCAGGGCGTATTCAATGGCCGCTTCGATGTCGCGCCATTCCGTAGAACCCAGGCCGTACCGCCCGTCGTCCGCGGAGGGCGCCAGTCCATCGTTTCGGTAGGACACCAGGAGACTGGTCAGTCCGAGCTCAAGGGCGGGCCCGACTGCGCGCAGCGCTTCCTGCCTGCTGGCCCCACGTCCATGCACCATCACTGCCCAGGTCCGCGCCGTCCCGCCGGCCCGGACCAGCCAGGCGGGCGCCTGTCCCCGGTCCACATCGATCAGCACATCTTCTGCAGGAATTCCGACGGCGGCCGGGTCGGGATAGACGGCGCCGCTCCACCAGCCCCAGCGCGCTTTGCCGAGGTCGCCGGAGTAGACCGCTTCGACTTCCCGCGCCACCGTCCGTTCGGCGGGAGAGTACGAAACGATGTGGCCAATCCGCGCGTGCCCCTTTCCGCCGTCGAAAAAGAACCCGTACACCCCGTCCACCGTGGTGTCGCCGTTGGCCGCCAGGATCACCTGCTGCCTGTTGCCGTCCCGGATCACGGCCAGGACTTCCTGGTCGGCTGTGCGCTGCCGGGCGGGGGTGATCACGCGGCGGGCAAAGTAGACGGCCAGCGCCGATGACCCCGTGGCCAGCAGCCCCGTCAGGGCGCCGCCGCCGATGGCCCCGCCGATGGCCCATTTTGCGCGGAGGGACAATCCGGCGCCCGGGTCCTGAGGACGCGGGGCCGAAGCAGGGCGGGAGCGCTGGAAAAGTGCCATGGAACTATTCTTACCGCCCAGGCACCGCTGGACCGTATTTCCCGCGGCCCGGTGCGCAAGGCCTGCGTGCTCGAAGGAGTGCGGCACACCAAACCCCGGACTAGGCTAAGGCCATGAGTGATCCCATCGTCATCCTGACCGAAGAACCCCTGGGGGCGGACGACCGCCTGAACATCGAGCGACTGGTGGACGGAGCAGATACCCGGCTCGTGGTGCTGGTCCCGGCGAACACGGAGCGGCACCTGCTGGTGGACTTCCTTGAAAACCTTTCCCTGCTGGACATAGCGAAGGCCTTCCGGGAGCTGACGAGCCACGCTCCGGACCCCGCAACGGAGCGGGCGCAGGCTGCGGAAACCCTTGCCGTCTCGCTGGCGGCGCTGGCCGGACTGGGCGCGGGCGTCACCGGAGAGGTGGTGGACGGCGGGGCGGTGCAGGGCCTGGTGTCCAAGGTCAAGGAGACCGGCGCTTCGCAGGCTGTCGTGATCACCAGGCCGCACGCTGTGGCCGACACCTTCCACACCGACTGGGCCAACAAGGCCCAGGACCAGCTGGGCCTGCCTGTCCTCCACCTGTACGCAGGTTCGGGATTTATCGGCGACTCCTGAGCGTTGACAAGGCTATGAGCATCTTCGGAAACAACATCCTGGGTAACAGCATTTTCGGACACAAGGCCGCGGATCCCGCTCCTGAGGTTCCCGAGTCCGAACCGGGCGTCCAAAAGAGCGACGCTGAATGGCGGCAGGAGCTGACGCCGGAGGAATACCATGTGCTCCGGCAGGCCGGGACCGAGCGGCCCTACACCGGCGAATACTGGGACACCCACACTGCCGGCGTCTATCAGTGCCGGGCGTGCGGGAGGGAACTCTTCACCAGCAATGAGAAATTCGATTCCCATTGCGGCTGGCCCTCTTTCTGGGCACCTCTGGCTGACGGCACCGTCCGGTACATCCACGACCGGACACTGGGGATGGAACGTGTGGAAGTCCGCTGTGCCACGTGTGATTCGCACCTGGGCCACGTGTTCGACGGCGAGGGATACGGAACGCCAACAGACCAGCGCTACTGCATCAACTCCGTCTCCCTGAAGCTCGTTCCGCGTGAGGACGCGCAGGTCAGCGCGCCCGAGACCGACGCCTGAGGGTTCGGTGCGCTGGAGCTCTAACAGCCCACAGCGCCCCGAGCGAAAGGTTTTCTTAGGCTAAGGCGCTTTTCAGATTAGTCCTGCTGGTTGCTTGCTACGCTCGCCGTAGAGGGCACGCAACGAGAAAGGCAGCCGACGATGACCGAAACACTGATCACCGCTTCGACCGGAATAACCGCGGACAACCAGGACTGGCTCCGGCTCAAAGCCGCCGCCTCATCCCTTCAGTCCTTGCAGGTAAAGGACGGCTCCATCCCCGACGCCGGCGCCCACGGGGAAGCCTCACGGTACGTTGGCATTATCGTTGAAGCCGTCCGCGCCCTTGTGCCGGCCTTTCCGCACGACACCCGCTACCTGGATGCCGTCTGCGCAGACTTTTCGGCCTGGGAAACGAGCGGGTTCAACATCCCCGACTTCCTGTCGTCGCTGCTGGCGTTCCAGCCGCAGGAACAGCGCCGGGACGGCCTGCAGCACCTGGTGGTGTTTCCGATGTACACCCAGAACGGCAGCAGCAACCGGCTGGTGGAGGCGGTCCTGATCGAGGTGATCTGGCCGGAATTCATTGCCGGACTGGAGGCCGCAGAATACTCAAACAAGTTGTTCGTCCCCATCCGGTTCCTGGACTTCACCGCCGGCTACGACACCAACTCCGCCGTCCTGTTCCCAGAAACGGTTGCCGTCAGGGAAACCCCCACCTTCACGTGGGGAGCCATTTTTGCCGACCGCGAGGCGGCCCGGTTCCGCCGCGTGCTCAAGGCAGCCGCCGGGACCACCCGCCTGGAACTTCCCGCCGGCGCAGCAGAACTCCTCGCGGACCAGGACCTGACGGAGGCCACGTTCGTGATGTGGGACCTCATCCACGACCGGACACACATGCGCGGCGACCTGCCGTTCGATCCCTTTATGATCAAACAGCGGATGCCCTTCTTCCTGTACTCCCTCGAGGAACTGCGCTGCGACCTGACCGCGTTCCGCGAGTCTGTCCGCATCGAAAAGGACGATGACGCCGATCCGGAAGCGCGCCGCCACGCCAAGCTGGTGCAGTACGCCATCATCTTCGACCGGATTTTCCGCTTCGCCATCACCGGCAGCCGGGTCCGCAACTACGACGGACTGGGTGGCCAGCTCCTGTTTGCCTGGCTGCACCAGCAACATGTCCTGCACTGGACCGACACACGGCTCACCATTGACTGGGACGACGTAGCGGACTCTGTCATCGCCCTGGGTGCAAGCATCGACGAGCTCTACTGGCGCTCCATTGACCGCCCCAAAACTGCGCACTGGCTGGCCGCCTACCAGCTGATCTCCGCTACCGTTACTCCCAACCCGGCCTCCGCCTGGGCCAAGGGTCCCGAAGCGCTGGCCCTGGCTGGTCCGCCACGCGGCCTGACGGACCAGGTGCTGGATGACGAATTCCCGCTGTCCATGTTCTACGAAGCACTGGAGAAGAAGATGCGCCCAGTTATTGAGTCCACGGCCGGAATCACGGGAGCATCAGCCCTGTGACTGAAGAACCGTCGGCAGGGGAAGCAGCACCTGGGGCAGCGGGGACTTCGGCGGGGCTGACCATTGTGGTAACCGGTGGCAGCGGAGCCTCCGGCATCGCTGTTGCCCGTGCCCTCCGTGGAGCCGGCCATCGGGTGTTCACCGTAGGTTCGGACCAGGCACGGATCGGAGCCGCGGCTAAGGAAGCGGGCGACGGCGTCACGGGCCTCGTGTGCGACCTCGCCCAACTGGAGGACGTGCGGCAGCTGCGAAAGGACATAGCCGCAGCCGGCGGAACCGCGGACGCCGTCATCCACCTGGTGGGCGGCTGGCGGGGCGCCAAAGGCCTCACGGACCAGACGGACGAGGACTGGGACTTCCTGGAACGCGGCGCTATCACCACACTCCGGAACGTCTCGCGCATCTTCTTTGAAGATATCGTCGGGTCGCGCTGCGGCCGGTTTGCCATGGTGTCCTCCACCGCGGTGGAAAAGCCGGCGGCGGCCACGGCCAGCTACGTTGCCGCCAAAGCCGCAGCCGAAGCCTGGACCATGGCAATGGCCGACGGCTTCCGCCGGCCACCTTCCAGCGGCGGCGGAGCTGACAACAGCACCCCTGAAGGCAGCGGCGGCGGGAAAGCGGCCGCCGTCGTCCTTGTGGTCAAAGCACTGGTGGACGACGCGCTGCGCCGCAGCAACCCGGAACGCAGCTTCCCCGGCGCCACAGATGTCGAAGACCTGGCCCGGGCCGTCGTCGGACTTTTTGAAGCTCCGGCGGACGGTTTGAACGGCACCCGGCTCCGCCTTGCGCCCTGATGGCACGGCCCCACTGTATTTAGACTGAAAGCGTGAGCAAAACCATGACAACACCAGCAGGAACTGCCGCCGGAACCCGGCTGCACGATCCGAATATTCGCGGATTCGCCTCGGACAACTACTCGGGGGTCCATCCGGAAGTGCTCGCTGCCCTGGCAGCGGCCAACGACGGCCACCAGGTCTCCTACGGGGAGGATGACTACACCGCCAGGCTGCAGGAACTGATGGAGGAACATTTCGGGTCCGGCATCGAGTGCTTTCCCGTCTTCAACGGCACCGGAGCCAACGTCCTGTCACTGCAGTCGCTGCTCCCCCGCTGGGGCGCCGTGGTGTGTGCCTCCACCGCCCACATCAACATGGACGAAAACGGCGCGCCGGAACGCGTCGGCGGCATCAAGCTCCTGCATGTCCCCACCCCGGACGGCAAGCTCACCCCCGAACTGATCGACCGGGAGGCCTGGGGCTGGGGCGACGAGCACCGCGCCCAGCCGCTCGCCGTCTCCATCACCCAGACCACTGAACTCGGAACCTGCTACACGCCGGACGAGGTGCGGGCTATCGCGGACCATGCACACGCCAGAGGCATGAAGCTCCACATGGACGGCGCCCGGCTGGCCAACGCGGCAGCGCACCTGCAGGTGCCGCTGCGGGCGTTCACCCGCGACGCCGGCGTGGACATCCTGTCTTTCGGCGGGACCAAGAACGGGCTGCTGTTCGGTGAGGTAGTGGTTGCCCTGAACCCGGAGGCAGCCCACGGCCTGGTGTACCTGCGGAAAATGAACATGCAGCTGGCGTCCAAGATGCGCTTTATGTCGGCGCAGTTCATCGCGCTCCTGGAGGGCGACCTCTGGCTGCGGTCCGCCGCGCACGCCAACGCCATGGCCACCCGGCTTCGCACCGCCGTCGACACCATTGACGGAGTGCAGCCAACACAGAAAACCGAGTCCAACGGCGTCTTTGCCACGCTGCCCGCGGGCGTGGCGGACAGGCTGCGGAAATCCTTCCGTTTCTACGACTGGAACGAGGCCGCCAGGGAAGTCCGGTGGATGTGTTCCTTCGACACCACCGAGGAGGACATTGATGCCTTTGTGGCAGCAATCCGCCATGAGCTTCGCGCTTTGGGGAGCGTGCAGACCAGCTAGACGGCGCCCAGTGACGGCGAGCCTTCCCGCCGTCACCTGCCCGGTTGCGTAACCTGCGAAGGTGAACGCACTTGACAAGGTTCCCCCGGAATTTCTCCACGCCTTGGGAACCCTCAGGAAAGCCCAGTGCCGCGGGGAACTCCACCTGGCGGAGATTCCCGCGCCGGCAAGGCTGGCGCCCTTCGCCGTAGCGCTGGGTGCGGAGGTTCTGGCTCCTGGTCCCGGCACCGCCACCACTCCTCTGCACGGTCCGGCTGCGATGGCGCTGGCTGCAGCGTCAGGAACAGCGGACGACGACGAAACAGAGTTGGCAACGGGCCGCTTCATCCTGCTCCACGACCCCGAGGGCTCCGCGGTATGGGACGGGGATTTCCGCATCGTCACCTACATCCGCGCCCAGTTGGAGCCCGAAATGGGCAACGACGAGATGCTCGGAACCGTGGCATGGACCTGGCTGGTGGAGGCGCTCGAGAACCACAAAGCCCCTTACCGTGCGGCCGGCGGCACGGCCACCAGGGTGCTTTCCGAAAGCTTCGGAACACTTGCGGAACGGCCGGGGTCCATCGATATCGAGCTCCGCGCGTCCTGGACTCCCGCCAGCTCGGACGTGACTGCCCACCTCGAAGCCTGGTCTGACATGGTGTGCACCTTCGCCGGCTTGCCGCCCCTCCCTGACGGCGTCACCCCGCTCCCCAACCGGCGCAGGAGCTAGCCGGGTGGCCCCCTGCGCGGCCGGAGGCCGTCCCGGCGCGGCCCCGAAGGCAGTCCGGAACCGGCCGGCCGGTAAACTAAAGCCATCATGACCCCTAACATTCCGGAAAACACCACGGCCGGCGTTCCGGCTGCTGATACCGCACCCCACATCACGGTGGAAGGCTTTGACAGCCCCATCCCCGAAATCATTGAGCTCGCTTCGCCCCGCGACGGCGTTCCGCTGGTCATCGAAACGCAGGCCGGGCTGGAGCGGTGCGCGGCCGCGATCGCCGCCGGCACCGGCCCGGCCGGAGTGGACGCAGAACGCGCCTCCGGCTTCCGCTACGGACAGCGGGCCTTCCTGGTCCAGATCCGCCGCGAGGGCGCGGGGACGTGGCTGATCGATCCCGAGCCCTTCGACAACCTGGACATCATCAACGACGCCCTGCGCGGCGTCGAGTGGATCCTGCATGCCGCCAGCCAGGACCTGCCCTGCCTGTCCGAACTGGGCATGTGGCCGGACAGGCTCTTTGACACCGAACTGGCAGCCCGCCTGGCCGGCCTGCCCAGGGTTGGCCTGGCAGCCGTTATCGAACAACTGCTGGGGTTCGGGCTCGCCAAGGAACACTCCGCCGCCGATTGGTCCACCCGGCCCCTTCCCGAGCCCTGGCTGCGCTACGCCGCACTGGACGTGGAGGTCCTGACAGAACTCCGCGAAGAACTCATTGAACTCCTGGAAGCCGACGGCAAGCTGGAGTACGCGGAACAGGAATTTGCGGCGATCCTGGACGCAGGACTTGCCCCACCCAGGGTTGATCCGTGGCGGAAAACGTCAGGCCTCCACCAGATCCGGGACCGGCGGCAGCTGGCGGCTGTCCGGGAGCTGTGGCTGGAACGCGATTCCCTGGCCCAGAAGCGTGACGTGGCCCCCGGGAGGCTCATTCCGGACTCCGCATTGGTGGCCGCGGCGAAGGCCATGCCGTCCACCGTTCCGCAACTGCTGGGCACCAAAGGCTTCCATGGACGGGCGGCACAGCGCGAGGCTCCCCGGTGGTTGCGGTGCATCGCCACGGCCAGGGACATGGAGGAGCTTCCGCCGCTGCACCTGGCCACGAACGCCCCGCCCCCGCCGCGCGTCTGGGCCGACCGCGACCCGGAGGCTGCTGCCCGGCTGGCCACCGCACGGCCGCTGCTGCAGGAGAAGGCCGATCAGCTGAACCTGCCTCTGGAGAACCTGCTGACCCCCGACTTCCTGCGCCGGGTGGCCTGGCGGCCTCCGGCGGAGATCAGCGGACCGGCTGTCGCGGCGGAGCTTCGTACGCTCGGCGCACGCGAGTGGCAGGTGGAACTGGCGGCGCCCCTCATCACGGACGCATTCCTCAACCCGCAGCCGCTGCCGCCCAAGGAACCCAAACCTGACGTGGCGGCCGCCCAAGGAATCCAAACCTGACGTGGCGGCCGCCGGACACTAGCCCCCGTAGCCCCCGCAGGTCACGGGTTCTCAACGCTCTCTCATTTGATGCACGAATATTGGCCACGCCCGCTCACTTTCTTGAGGAAAGTGGGAGAGGGTTGGCCAAAACGGTGCAGTAAGTGGGAGAGCGTTCCCTTTTGTCCGGACCTTGCGGCCTAAGTTACTCACGAGTAACATCGGTGTTATTGCCGTTCAGTTGCCTGCCGTCCTCCGGCATCACTGACGCCTACGTCTCGATGAGGAGTTACACGTGAGCCACAACGGAAGCAGCGCGCCAGGCCGCCCAGTCCGGGATGTCGTCTTTGTCGACGGCCTTCGCACACCCTTCGGCCGGGCAGGAGAAAAGGGCATCTACGCCGGAACCCGGGCTGACGACCTGATAGTGAAATGCCTCCGCGAACTGCTGCGCCGGAACCCCTCGCTGCCGCCCGGACGCATCGATGAAGTGGCCATCGCGGCCACCACCCAAAGCGGCGACCAGGGCCTGACCCTCGGACGCACAGCTGCCCTCCTGGCCGGGCTTCCCAGGACTGTTCCCGGCTTCGCCATCGACCGCATGTGCGCCGGAGCCATGACAGCCGTCACTTCCACCGCTGGCGGTATCGGTTTTGGCGCCTATGACGTGGTGATTGCCGGCGGCGTTGAACACATGGGCAACCACCCCATGGGATCGGGAGCAGACCCCAACCCGCGTTTTATGTCCGAGCGGCTTGTCGATCCGGCAGCGCTCAACATGGGCAACACGGCCGAGAACCTGCACGACCGCTTTCCCTCCATCACGAAAGAGCGGGCCGATGCCTACGCGGTGGCGTCGCAGAAGAAGTTTGATGATGCACGGCACGGCGGCCGGATCCAGCAGGACCTGGTGCCCGTGGCAACACTGAAGCCGGGCCAGGGCTGGACCCTGAACACCGTGGACGAGCCGCCCCGGCCGGACACCACCATCGCCGACCTTGCCACCCTCCGCACCCCGTTCCGTGCCCACGGCCGTGTCACCGCAGGAAACTCCGCAGGTTTGAATGATGGCGCCACCGCCGCGATCCTGGCATCCGCCGAGGCAGCCGTTGAACTGGGGCTGCCGGTCCGCATGCGCCTGGTCAGCTACGCCTACGCCGGGGTAGAGCCCGAGGTCATGGGGATCGGCCCCGTTCCCGCCACGGAGAAGGCCCTGAAGAACGCAGGACTCGCCATCGAGGACATCGGCCTGTTTGAAATCAACGAAGCCTTTGCCGTCCAGGTGCTGAGCTTCCTGGACCATTTTGGTATTGCCGACGACGACCCCCGGGTCAACCGGTACGGCGGAGCCATTGCCGTGGGCCACCCCCTGGCGTCCTCCGGCGTGCGGCTCATGAACCAGCTCGCCCGGCAGTTCGAGGAGGATCAGTCCGTAAGGTACGGCATCACCACCATGTGCGTGGGACTGGGAATGGGTGCCACCGTCATCTGGGAGAACCCACACCACCCCGGCTACAACGTTGCCCCGCAAGGGGAATCCGCCGCAACCACCCAAACCGTCTCTGAAGGAGCAGCATGAGCGCCGCAGATTTCACCCGGCTTTCCAGCCTCTTCCCCAACGAAACCGTGACGCATTCCTACGTCCAGGACATCGAACTTCCCGGTCCCGCCGGAAAGCCGAGTCCCGGCACGTTCGCTCTCATCACGCTGGACAACGGCCTTGACCACTCCAAGCCCACCACGCTGGGGCCGAACACGCTGGTGGAGCTGGGCTCCGTGCTTGAGGAACTTCGGGACCGGGCGCGCCGCGGCGAAATTGTGGGGGTGGGTGTCACCGGCAAGCCCTACTATTTGGTGGCCGGCGCCGATCTTTCCACTGTTAAGACCCTGGACAAACGCGAGCACGGATTATGGATGGCCCAGCTCGGCCACGACGTCTACGGCACGCTGGCCAACCTGGGCGTGCCCAGCTTCGCCTTTATCAACGGCGCGGCGCTCGGCGGCGGCCTAGAGATTGCCCTGCAGTCCACCTACCGCACAGTGTCCGCGGGAGCCGGCGCGCTGGCACTGCCGGAAGCTTTCCTCGGCCTGGTGCCCGGCTGGGGCGGTGTGTATATCCTCCCGCGCCTGATCGGCCCGGAAAACGCCGTGAAGGTCATGATCGAAAATCCTTTGAGCAACAACCGGAC
This sequence comes from Pseudarthrobacter sp. NPDC058329, assembly GCF_042879835.1. NCBI lineage: Bacteria > Bacillati > Actinomycetota > Actinomycetes > Micrococcales > Micrococcaceae > Pseudarthrobacter > Pseudarthrobacter sp. NPDC058329. The sequence goes on along the minus strand of NZ_JBHVZR010000016.1, from coordinate 62,419 downwards.
GCTGACCGGCCCGCAGGCCTTCGAGCTCGGCATTGCCGACGCCATCTTCGAACCCGCAGACTTCCTGGAGCAGTCCCTTGCCTGGGCCGCGAAGGTCATCACCGGTGAGGCGACGGCGGCGCGGGCCAACGCCGTCGACTCCGCCGATCCGGACACCTCAGCACGGTGGGCCGCCGCCGTATCTGCCGGCCGGACGCTGGTGGAAGCCAAAACGTCCAACGCGGCACCCGCCCCGGCCAAGGTCCTGGACATCCTCGAAGTCAACCGGACCATGACCCAGGCCGAGTCCGCTGCCCTGGAGTGCGAAACCCTCGCCGGACTGATGCAGACCGATGAGTTCCGTGCCACCGTGTACGCCTTCCTGGACCTGGTCCAGAAGCGGTCCAAGCGCCCGGCCGGCGCTCCTGACCGCACGCTGGCCCGCCCCGTCACCAAAGTGGGAGTGGTGGGAGCGGGCCTGATGGCGAGCCAACTGGCTCTGCTCTTCGCCCGGCAACTGAAGGTGCCGGTGGTCCTGACCGACATTGACCAGACCCGCCTGGACAAAGGTGTGGGCTACGTCCACGCCGAAGTGGACAAGCTGCTGGGCAGGAAGCGGATCAGCCAGGACGCCGCCAACCGCACCAAGGCGCTCGTGACAGGTTCCGTTTCCAAGGACGTTTTCGCCGATGCCGACTTCGTGATCGAGGCCGTCTTTGAGGAGCTGAACGTCAAGAAGCAGGTGTTCGCCGAACTGGAGGCCATCGTCGCACCTGAATGCATCCTGGCCACCAACACGTCCTCCTTGTCCGTCACGGCCATGGCGGAGGACCTCCAGCACCCGGAACGGCTGGTGGGCTTCCATTTCTTCAACCCGGTGGCGGTGATGCCGCTGCTGGAGATTGTGCGCGCTCCGAGGACCGACGAGGCCGTACTGGCCACGGCCTTTGAGCTTGCCAAGGCCATGAAAAAGACCGGAGTGCTGGTCAAGGATGCCGCCGCGTTTGTGGTCAACAGGATCCTGCTGCGGCTGATGGGTGAAGTCACGGCCGCCTTTGATGAAGGGACCCCCGCCGAGGTGGCGGACAACGCGCTTCGTCCCATGGGCCTGCCGATGACCCCCTTCACCCTCGGCGCCATGGTGGGGCTGCCCGTGGCCCAGCACGTGCAGGAATCGCTGCACTCCGCCTTCGGTGAGCGGTTTGCCGTGTCCGCCAACCTGCAAAAGCTGATCGACAACGGCGTGAAGAGCCTCTGGGCTCCCGGCCCTGACGGCTCGCAGGAGATCCCGCAGTCCACGTTGTCGCTGATGTCCTTCGGTTCCAGCCCCTCCACCGCTGAGGAGGTGCTTCGGCGCACCCAGGATGCCCTCGCCGAGGAAATCGGCCTAATGCTGAAAGAGGGCGTGGTGGCCGGCCCGGAGGACATCGACCTATGCATGATCCTTGGCGCCGGCTGGCCCCTGTTCCTGGGCGGCATCACGCCCTACCTTGACAGGGTGGGCGCCTCGGAGCGGGTCAACGGCACAACGTTCCTCCCGCCGGGGGTTGCGTCCCGTCCGGCAGGCCAGCCGGACGGCGCCTAAGACAGCGGGCCCATCACGTGTGACACGCGCAGGGCTCCGTCCGGCACTTCGGACGGAGCCCTGCCGCGCTCCCACCGGTGTCAGCCGCCCAGCAGCCGCCCGCCGTCGAGCATTAACACGCGGTCAGCCACCGACCGTGCGTACGGCACATCATGGGTGACAAGAACGACGGCGGCACCCGCCGCTGCCGCGGACCGCACCGCTGCGTCCAGTACAGCAAGGCCCGCCCCGTCCAGGGCAACCGTGGGCTCATCCATGGCAAGGACGGATGGCCGGCGGGCGAGGACTGTTGCCAATGCCAGGAGCCGCTGCCGGGATGCGGGCAGCTCAACCGGGTGGTCCTGGGCGGCTGCGGACAACCCCACGAATGCCAGGGCTGCGGCGGTTCTTTCCTCCGCCTCGTCGGGACTGAACCGCCGGTCCAGGCCGAACCGGACCTCCCGGGCAGCAGTGCGTTCGAACAGCTGGTGGCGCGGGTTCTGGAAGAGCAGCCCCACCGAAGCTGCCACCTCCCCGACCGGGACGCCGGCAATGTCCTCCCCGCCCACCAGGACCACGCCGGACGTGGGCCGCAGCAATCCGTTGAAGTGCCGCAAAAGCGTGGATTTGCCCGTGCCGTTGGCTCCGGTCACGGCAACGATTTCCCCCGGCTGGAGGACCAGGTCGATCCCCTGCAGCACCGTGTTCCGGGCATTCCGGCCGGCACCGCCGGTGGCCGCTTTGGACATCCTGCCGCGGCCCCGGCTGCTGCGGTACCCGAATCCCACCTTCCGGAGCTCCAGGAGCGGCGCGGCAGCAGCAACCCCCTTCGCGGTGGCGGGCCGCGGATGCTGATGGGTTGTTGCGCCGGCGTCCGGGACCGCACTGGCCTGCACCGGCTGCTTGGAATATTGCTGCGCGGCGGGCCGCCGGATCGCTGCCGGCAAGCGTCCTGATGCCACATGCAGTTCCTCGGGTGTGCCGGTGGCCGACACCGTGCCGGCGTCCATGACAAGCCACCAGTCGGCCTCCAACAACACGGCGTCGATGGCCTGGCTGAGCACCACGACGGCGGTCCCGCCGGCCACGAGCTTGCGCAGCAGGACTGACAGTTCGTCCGTCCCTGCCGCGTCGAGGGAGGCAAAGGGCTCGTCCAGGACCAGGACGGGTGGTTCCGTAATGACAGCACAGCCAATGGCGAGGCGCCGCAACTGCCCGCCGGACAGCGTGCCAGGGTGGCGGCACAGCAGCCCGGCCAGTCCCAGCAGGTCCGCGGTGCGTCTGACGGCTGCCTCCATGGCGGCCAGGCCCACGCCGGCGTTCTCAAGGCCAAACGCCAGTTCTTCGGCCACGGTGGCCCTGACAGTGGACAAGGCGGACGAAGCGTCCTGCGGGACGAAACCCACCTGGCCGGCCCAGTAGGCAGGGTTGATGCGCGGATCGTCATCAGCTCCGCTGAAGTGCAACCGGGTCCCCGCAAGTTCAAGGTGCCCGTGAAGGGTCCCACCTGCCACTGGGGATAGCCAGCCCGCGAGGAGCCGGCCGAGGGTGGACTTGCCGCTTCCGGAGCCACCGAGGATCGCCGTGAAGGTTCCGGGGGTGAAGGAGGCATCCACGTGATGAAGGACTGGCACGTCATCGCCGTGGAAGGCAAAGCTCCTGATGGCCGCGCCAAGGGCAAGGGAAGTACGCACCTAGACGCCCGCCTGCCACAACCGCGCCACCACCGCAGCCGCAGCGGCCACCAGCAGAAGGATCCGCAGCAACCGCTCGGATGGCCGGTCCGGCACTTCCCGGTAGCTGGTGCGGGGGCCGGTGCTGCCGAAGCCGCGGGCTTCGAGTGCGGCGCCTCGGGTTCCTGCCTCCTCCACCAGTGCCGACACCAAAGGAACGGCCTGCAGCCGGAATGCTGCGATCCGGTGCAGCAGGCCGCGGCGGATCACCAGTCCGCGCGCTTCCTGGGCCTGCCTGACAGTTTCCAACCGGGATGAGACAGCGGGCAGTAGGGTCAGGGTGGAGGCCAGCACGAAGGCAACCCGGCCCTGGAGGCCTTTGGCTGACAACGCCGCCACCAGGTCCGGCACGCTGACGCTCGAGGAGAACACCAGGAGGGCAAGGACGGCGGCCGAGAGCTGCGCGGCCCGCTGGAGCGCAAAGAAAAGCCCTTCGGAGGTGATGCGGGCCGGGCCCCACTGGGCCAGCACAGTAACCCCTTCCGGGAAAAACAGGCCGTGCAGGGCCAGCAGCGACAAACAGAGCGGCACCAGGATGGCAGCTGCCGCGGGAAGCAGTCGGCGGAGTATGCCGCCAAAGGCCGCGAGACCCAAGGCAGCCGCGATCACGGCGAGGGACACATGCCAGCTCGCTGCCGCCGTCGTGATGACTGCCGCGCTGCCGGCAGCCGCGAGGGACGTCAGCGGATGCAGTCGCATGGGCGGGCGGTCAGGAACCCTGTTCGGGCGCCTTGCCCGCCAGCACGCGGTGCCGCCGGACAAACGGGAACTGCAGGCTGGCCCGGCGGGGCAGGGCGTAGGCCAGAACGGCCACCACCGTGAAGACGATGGCTTTGTCCATGGGGTCGGAGATAAGGGCCTGCTTGGTGATCGCCGCCAGGAGGGTGTCCCCCATGGAACGGAAGGCGCTGACAATGGCTCCGGTGGCCACACCGGACGTGCCCCCGAAGACGAAGGCCGCCACCGGGGCCGACACCACTCCGCCGACAATCCCGGTGAGGAACCCGGCGACGGGCGCGAGGTAGAAACGGCGGAACAGGCCGTAGCGGGCAGCCAGGCCGGCAAGGCAACCGATCAGTGCCGCGCCCGCGGCGAAGGGCAGCACCGTGGGGTTGAAGAAGGACCAGACGATGCTGCTCAACGCGCCGGTTGCTGCCCCGGCTGCCGGGCCGGCGAGGACCGCGATCAGTACCGTGCCGATCGCGTCGAGGTAGAACGGGACCAGGGTGCTGCCCACGAACTGGCCGAGCACGATATTCAGCACCAGGGCCACCGGGATCAGCACCACGGTTGACGTCGGCAGCGTAGGCAGGACGGCAACAACAAGGAGGATGGCACCAACGAGGAAGCCGGAGAGGGCGATCAGCGCCGAGGCGCTTCCCGGACCGCCGGTGATGTCCGCGGGCTGGTTGAGGACAAGGTAGATGTAGGTGCCGGCGATGGCCAGGGCCCCCAGGATTTCCAGTACCCGTCGTTTGCGGGCGGCGGCCGGTGCCGGGGACGGAAGCGTCAGGGAGGGCGATGACATGGAATTCCTTTGGGGTGCGCACGGCCGGCCCGGGAATCCGGGGCCGGAATGGAACGCTGCGTATGTCACCTCGGCAGCTGCCGCCAGGCAGCTGCGCCTGTCCGGTCCGCCGACTATCCTACCGCGGCTGCCGCGCGTCCTGGCGTAGCTTCCGGTGCCTGTGGAAACCCCGCCCGTCCTTACCCCAGGCGGCGGGCCAGGCTGCCGACGGCGGACACCAGCTCCCGGAACGCAGCGTCCGGATAGTTGACGGACACCACCCGGGCGTTCGGCGGCTGGCCCCACAGCCCGCGGAAGTCCGCCACGGTGGTGCCGATCAGCATGCGCGAGCCGGTTTCCACGTCCACGGTGGCGGGACGGGCCTCGAAGTCCAGGGTGCCGGCGGCGACGCCGGCGGCAAAGTAGTCATGGACGTGAGCCAGGTAGCCCTGGTCGTAGTGGCGGTGGAACTCGAAATAGAACCGCAGCGCGTCGGACAGGTGCCGGATGAGGGTGTTGCTGGACGTGCTGCGCTGGCCCTCCGGCTGTTCTGGCAACACCTGTTCGGGATCCTTCGCTCCGGCCGCTTCTGCCAGTTGGCGGACGTGCAGGGGGTGGAGCTCCATCCGCTCGGTGGTATCCAGGGAACACACGATGGGGAGCTTCTCCAGGGGGCGGCCCTGGAAAGCGGCATACACTTCCTTGGCCGCGTGGGGGTCCACGTGGGTGTTCCACTCCGCGGTGGGCGTTGTGTTGCCCTGGTGGTAGAAGCTGCCGCCCATAATGACCGTTTTGGCCAACAGGTCAGGCAGTTGCGGTTCCTGCCGGAGGGCCAGCGCAAAGTTGGTCAGGGGTGCGGTGATGAGGGCGGTCAGCTCCCCCGGCCGGGCCCGGGCGTGCTCCACCCACAGGTCGACGGCGTTTCGCGACGACACGGTGCCGGTGGGGTCGGGCAGAACCGCATGGCCGATACCTTGCGGGCCGTGCGTTTCGGGGGTGGTCAGCAGCGGAATGGCCAGTGGCTGGCGCGCGCCGACGGCCACCTCCACGCCATGGCGGCCGCACAGTTCCAGCAGTGCCAGGGTGTTGCGCGCCACCTGGTCCACGTCAACGTTTCCGGGCGTGGCGGTGACGGAGACGAACTCGGTGTCCGGCAGGGCGGCAAGGTAGGCCAGTGCCAGGGCGTCGTCGATGCCCGTGTCCACGTCCAGCAGGAAGGCGGTCATCAGGTTCCTAGAACAACGCCACCTTGGGGGCGGCCGGGAAGATGCTGTCCAGCTCGGCGAGGTCCTTGTCCGAGGGCAGCCAGTCCGCTGATGCGGCGTTCTGGCGGACCTGTTCCGGCCTCGTGGCGCCGGCGATGACGCTTGCCACGGACGGCTGGGCTGCCAGCCAGGAGAAAGCGACCTGGACTTCGGTCATCCCGCGCTCCCCGGCGAAGGCGCTGAACCTGTCCAACTGGTCCCAGTCGGCGTCGTGGACCAGGTTCTTGCGTGTGTGGCTGAGCCTGGAACCGTCCGGGGCGTGGCCGGGCGAATACTTGCCCGTCAACAGGCCGTTGGCGAGGGGGAAGTACGGCAGGACGCCCAGCCCGAGCTCTTCGGCCGCCGGCGTCACCTCGAGCTCGGCGCGGCGGTCCAGGAGGTTGTAGTGGTTCTGGGTGGAGATGAAGCGGGCACTGCCGAGTTCGCGGGCCACGTATTCCGCCTGGGCGATCTGCCACCCGGCACGGTTGGAGTGCCCGATGTACCGGACTTTGCCGCTGGTGACCAGGACATCAAGTGCGGACAGTGTTTCGTCGATGGGGGTCAGCGGATCCGGGGTGTGGAACTGGTAGAGGTCGATCCAGTCGGTGCCCAGCCTCCGCAGCGAGGCCTCGACGGCCTGCATGATGTAGCGGCGCGAACCGCGGGCTCCGAAGTCCGGTCCGCTGGCCCCCTTCATGTCCATACCGAACTTGGTGGCCAGCACGACGTCGGCCCGCCTGGTGCCGAGGGCCTTGCCGAGCATCGTTTCGCTCAGTCCGGGTTCGCGGCCGTAGGTGTCGGCAACATCAAACAGGGTGATGCCGGCATCCACCGCGGCGTGGACCACGGCGTCAGTGGCTTCCTGGGACTCGGTGACGGTATTGGCGCGGCCCAGGTTGTTGCAGCCCAGCCCGACGGTGGAGACGGTCAGGCCGGACTTTCCGACGCGGCGGTAGGTGGTCACGGACGCTCCTAAAGGCTGAAGGTGTTGGCGGGCTTGGCGGAGTGCTTGAGCTTGAAGTTCTGCGGATCGCTGTGGGGTGCCGCGCCGATGCTGAGCTTGGTGAAGTCCAGGTCCTCGCCGCGGCTGCAGACCTTGATGGCGCTGACGGCCTTGTTGACGTCGGGGCAGAGGCAGAAAATGTTGAGCTTGTAGTCCGTGAATTCGGCGCGTTCCACCGTGCCGAGTCCGCGCCAGGCGAGGTGGCTGATGAGGGCGTCCGTAGCCTTCTCTTCGAGGTAGCGGTCCCTGTCGGTGCCTTCCCTGGTTTTGAGCGCAAACTGGGCCACTACCCAGAACTGTTCCTCCTCCGGAATTTCGGCGTAGCCGTCCTCGGCGCACTGCACCGCAAAGGCGTCCAGGAGCCCTTCGGCTGCCCCCGCATCCGGGACGTCGGTCTCCTCGGTTTTACTCTGGTGGCCCACAACTCCGTAGTTCATCAGGAACTGGTTATAGTCCTCGTCGAACCACGCCTCCCGGAAATGGAGGGTGCCCTCTTCGTCCCGTTTGTAGACCCTGACAATTCCGCTCATGACCGTCCCTTTGTAAACCATTCGACGTCGGTGCCGTCGAAGGGTGCGTGCTGCGCCTTGACGGCCTGGTAAAGCTCATTTGCGGCGGCCTGCATGTCATCCACAAGCCGGTCCGGATAATGCATCGCGATGCGGTGTTCCGCAAACTCGTCCTGGTCGTCGATGAAGACGCCACGGTCCGCGGTGCGGATCACGTCCAGGTCCATGTCGATGACGTGGAACTCGGTGACGGCCGGCCGGATCGCCGTCCACTCGTGCCCCACGGCGAGGTCCACGTACACGCGCACGCCGCCGGGGTGCGCATCGTCATAGAACGTGGCAACCCAGTCGCCTTCGCGCGGGACCAGCAGCACGGCGTCGGACCTGGTGTAGAAGGCAGCGCCTGGCCGGGAGCAAAACTCATTGGTTCCCTGGAAGATCCACCATCCGTGGCGGTCCTCGCCCAGGTAGCGCCCGGGGACAACCCAGTGCGCCTTGCCGTTCCATTTTCTGTTCCTGGCCACTACCAACTGGCCTGGCTGGAGCCGGTCGGGAACGCGCGTGGTGGTCGTGTGCATCACCGGTCCGGACTCCCCCACAGCGCCCGGGTACTTCAGCGCGTCTTCCTCCCTCACAGGATCGGAAGGCTGCCGGTGGTGGGATGCTGCTGGCCGGGCAGGGGACGCGCAAAGGGGACCTTCGTCCCCAGAACCTGGGCGACGACGTCGTGGGTTATCTGCTGGGCCGTGAGGCCTACGCGTTCCAGGACCTGGCTGCGGGTGCCGTGGTCAAGGAATTCGACCGGCAGGCCCACCTCGTTCAGGGCGGTGTCCACGCCGGCTGCACGCATTTCCTGGCGGATCCGGGAGCCCACACCCCCGGCACGCACGCCGTCCTCGATGCAGATGACCAGGCGGTGGTGGGACGCCAGCGCGATGATGGATCGCGGCACGGGAAGCACCCAGCGCGGATCCACCACGGTGGTGCTGATGCCCTGCGCCCCCAGGCGGTTGGAAACGTCGAGTGCGAGTTCGGACATGGCGCCCACGGAGATGATCAGGACGTCGTTCTCGGTGGAACCGCTGGGCCGGCGGGACAGGATGTCCACGCCGTCGCTGAGGCGGTCGATGGCTTCCACTTCGGCGCCGACGGATCCCTTGGAGAACCGGACCACCGTAGGCGCGTCGCTGATGGCCACGGCTTCACGGAGTTCCTCGCGCAGCCGGCTGGCATCACGGGGTGCAGCCAGGTGGAGGCCGGGGACAATCTGGACCATGGACATGTCCCACATGCCGTGGTGGCTGGCACCGTCCGGGCCTGTGACACCTGCGCGGTCCAGGACGATAGTGACGCCGGCCTTGTGCAGCGCGACGTCCATCAGGAGCTGGTCGAAGGCCCGGTTCAGGAAGGTGGCGTAGACGGCAACCACCGGGTGCAGGCCCCCGAACGCCATACCGGCTGCGGAGGTGAGGGCGTGCTGTTCGGCGATTCCGACGTCGATGACGCGGTCCGGGTGCCGGGCAGCGAACTTGTGCAGGCCCACGGGGATGAGCATGGCGCCGGTAATGCCGACGACGTCCTTCCGCTCATCGGCGATGGCGGCGATCTCGTCCGCGAAAACGGAGGTCCAGGACTGGGCGCCGGCGGTGCCGGTGGGTTCGCCGGTTTCGGGGTCGATGATGCCCACGGCGTGGAACTGGTCTGCCTCGTGTGCGCGTGCAGGAGCGTAGCCATGGCCCTTTTCCGTCATCGCATGTACAATCACGGGGCCCGCGTAGTGCTTCGCGGTGGACAAGGCGTGCTCCATTGCCTGGAGGTTGTGGCCGTCCACTGGGCCGATGTACTTCATGCCGAGGTCTTCGAACATGCCCTGCGGTGCCCACCAGTCCTTGATGCCCTTTTTCATGGCATGCAGGCTCTTGTAGGTGAACTGGCCCGCCGGTCCGCCGTTTTGAAGCTTCTTCTTCCACCAGTCCAGCGCCACCTCGTAGGCAGGAGCTGCGCGGAAGGAATCGATGGTGGGACGCAGGGAGGCAAGGTAATCGGCAAAACCGCCCACCGTGGGGGCGTAGGACCGGCCATTGTCATTGACCACAATCACCACCCGGCGCCGCTTGTCCGCGGCGATGTTGTTGATCGCTTCCCAGGCCATGCCGCCGGTGAGGGCTCCGTCCCCTACGACGGCGACGACGTGCCGGTCGCCTTCACCGGTAAGCTGCCGGGCGCGGGAAATACCGTCGGCCCAGGACAGGGACGAGGAGGCGTGCGAGCTTTCCACGATGTCGTGCTCGGATTCGGCGCGCGACGGGTAGCCGGACATGCCACCCTCCTGGCGCAGGGTGCTGAAGTCCTGCCGGCCGGTCAGCAGTTTGTGCACGTACGACTGGTGGCCGGTGTCAAAAACGATGCTGTCGCGGGGCGAGTCGAAGATGCGGTGCACGGCAAGCGTCAGTTCCACCACGCCAAGGTTGGGTCCGAGGTGTCCGCCCGTCTGGGAGACGTTCGTGATCAGGAAATCCCTGACCTCCGAAGCCAGCTGCTTCAGCTGTTCTTCGGACAACTCGTTCAGGTCCTGCGGATTCCGGATGGTGTCCAAGATTCCCAAATGACCCCTCCTTCGGGTGGGTAGACGTGCCGTTTAACTCTAACGCCTTGGTCCGCAGGACCAGACGCACCACCACAGCCGAAGCCCCGGCTGGTCGGTGACCGGCCGGGGCTTCGGAAGGTGGTGCCTGCTGGCAGTTACCGCTAGTTAGCGGAGATCTGGCGCAGCACGTACTGCAGGATGCCGCCGTTGCGGTAGTAGTCGGCTTCACCCGGGGTATCGATGCGCAGGACGGCGTCGAACGTCTGGGCGGAACCGTCTTCGGCGGTTGCGGTGACCTTGAGGGTCTTCGGCGTGGTGCCCTCGTTCAGGGCGGTGACGCCCTCAACCGAGAACGTTTCGGTGCCGGACAGTCCCAGGGTGGCAGCGGATTCGCCGGCCGGGAACTGCAGCGGCAGGACGCCCATGCCGATGAGGTTGGAGCGGTGGATGCGCTCGTAGCTCTCGGCGATGACGGCCTTCACACCCAGCAGTGCGGTACCCTTGGCAGCCCAGTCACGGGAGGAACCGGAACCGTATTCCTTGCCGGCCAGGACAACCAGCGGAGTTCCGGCGGCCTGGTAGTTCTGCGCAGCGTCGTAGACGTAGGCCTGCGGGCCGCCTTCCTGGCTGAAGTCGCGGGTGAAGCCACCTTCGACGCCGTCCAGGATCTGGTTCTTGATGCGGATGTTCGCGAAGGTACCGCGGATCATCACCTCGTGGTTGCCGCGGCGGGAACCGTACGAGTTGAAGTCCTTGCGCTCCACGCCGTTGGCCAGCAGGTACTGGCCGGCAGGGGTGTCGGACTTAAAGGAACCGGCCGGGGAGATGTGGTCGGTGGTGACCGAATCGCCCAGCTTCAGGAGCACGCGGGCGCCCGTGATGTCCGTGACCGGCTCGGGCTGCGCCTGCATGCCCTCGAAGTACGGGGGCTTCCGGACGTACGTGGAGTTCGGATCCCAGGCGAAAGTGTCACCGGCGGGAGTGTCGAGCGCCTTCCAGCGGTCGTCGCCCTCAAAGACGCCTTCGTAGCCCTTGGCAAACATTTCCTTGTCGATCGAGGAATCGATGACCTGCTGGACCTCAACCGGGTTCGGCCAAATGTCCTTCAGGAAGACGTCGTTGCCGGACTGGTCCTGCCCCAGGGCGTCGGTCTCGAAGTCGAAGTCCATGGAACCGGCCAGGGCGTAGGCGATGACCAGCGGCGGTGAGGCCAGGTAGTTCATCTTGACGTCCGGGTTGATACGGCCTTCGAAGTTGCGGTTGCCCGAGAGGACGGCCGCGACGGCGAGGTCGTTGGCCTGGATGGCTTCCGAGACTTCGGTTTCCAGCGGGCCGGAGTTACCAATGCAGGTGGCGCAGCCGTAGCCCACGATGTAGAAGCCGAGCTTCTCCAGGTAAGGGGTCAGGCCGGACTTCTCGTAGTAGTCGGTGACAACCTTCGAGCCGGGCGCAACGGAGGTCTTGACCCACGGCTTGGACGTAAGGCCCTTGTCCACGGCGTTGCGCGCCAGGACTGCCGCGGCCAGCATGACCGACGGGTTGGACGTGTTGGTGCAGGACGTGATGGATGCGATGGTGACCGCACCGTGGTCCAGCTCGAATTCGCGTCCGTCTTCCATCTTGACCGGGACCGGGCTGGAGATGCGGCCCGCTGCTCCGTGACCGGCCGAGTACTTCGGCGGCTCGCGGTCGGTGTCAGAGATGTGCGTGGCTCCGGCGGTGAAGGACGGCGAGTCGGAGGCCGGGAAGGTCTCTTCAAGCGATTCGTCCAGGGTACCGGCGTCGGCATCGTGGGCCACGTAGTTCTTCAGGTCGTGCCGGAACTCGTCCTTGGCCTCGGTCAGTTCGATCCGGTCCTGCGGGCGCTTGGGGCCGGCGATGGACGGAACAACCGTGGACAGGTCCAGTTCCAGGTACTCGGAGAACTTGATCTCGCGGGAAGGATCGTGCCAGAGGCCCTGTTCCTTCGCGTATGCCTCCACGAGGGCCACGTTCTGGTCCGCACGGCCGGTGAGGCGCAGGTAGTCCAGGGTGACGTCGTCGATGGGGAACATAGCAGCCGTGGAACCGAATTCCGGGCTCATGTTGCCGATGGTGGCGCGGTTGGCGAGCGGCACAGCGGCCACGCCCTCGCCGTAGAACTCCACGAACTTGCCCACAACGCCGTGCTTGCGGAGCTGCTCGGTGATGGTGAGCACCACGTCGGTCGCGGTGGCGCCGGCCGGGATGGATCCGGTCAGCTTGAATCCGACAACGCGCGGGATCAGCATGGAGACGGGCTGTCCCAGCATGGCGGCCTCGGCTTCGATGCCGCCGACGCCCCAGCCGAGCACACCCAGGCCGTTGACCATGGTGGTGTGCGAGTCGGTGCCGACGCAGGTGTCCGGGTAGGCGCGCAGGACGCCGTCAACCTCGCGGGTCATCACCGTGCGGGCCAGGTACTCAATGTTGACCTGGTGCACGATGCCGGTTCCCGGGGGAACCACCTTGAAGTCGTCAAACGCGGTCTGGCCCCAGCGCAGGAACTGGTAACGCTCCCCGTTGCGCTGGTATTCGATCTCCATGTTGCGCTCCAGTGCGCCGGAGTTGCCGAAGGCGTCGATCTGGACCGAGTGGTCGATGACCATCTCGGCAGGTGCCAGGGGGTTAACCCGTTTGGGGTCACCGCCCAGTTCCTTGACCGCTTCGCGCATCGTTGCCAGGTCAACCACGCAGGGAACGCCGGTGAAGTCCTGCATGATCACGCGTGCAGGCGTGAACTGGATTTCTGTATCGGGCTGGGCGTTTGGATCCCAGCCTGCCAAGGCGCGGACGTGATCGGCAGTGATGTTCGCGCCGTCCTCGGTCCTCAACAGGTTTTCAAGCAATACCTTGAGGCTGAACGGAAGGTTTTCTGCACCTTCAACGGAGTTCAACCGGAAAATTTCGTAATCGGTTCCGGCTACATTAAGTTTGCCTTTTGAACCGAAGCTGTCCACAGTGCTCATCGCAGGACTCCTCTCGCAACAGTTTCATCTTTGTCGCGCGGGTGACCGCCTGCTAGTTAGGAAGCCCTAATTAGTGCAGGGCCCGAAAATTGCACACGGCCGGCCGTGATTACGGAGCGCGACGTGGGACTACTACCGCCATAGTAGTCGAAACATGGTGCGGCATCAGGGACGCGGAGTCAGCAGCGCCACCGTCTCCAGGTGATGGGTGTGGGGGTACAGGTCAAACGCGCGGAGGCCTGCAAGGTCCCAACCGGCCTGGCGGAAGTACCCCACGTCACGGGCGAACGACGCCGGATCGCAGGATACATAGGCAATGGCACGGGGGCGCGCCGCGACAAGCTGGCCCACCACTGCCTTCCCGGCGCCGGCCCGGGGCGGATCGAGGATCAGGGCGTCAAAGTCCCGCGGTTTATGGCGGAGAACCCGCTCGACGCGGCCCTGGACAATCTCGACCTGGGGCGCTGCGTGCAGGTTCTTGCGTGCGTCCCGGCTGGTTCCGGGAGCACCTTCCACTGAAAGCACGGACCCCGTCTCCCCCACAGCGTCAGCGAGGACGGCGGTGAAGAGGCCGGCTCCGGCGTACAGGTCAGCCACTACCGCGCCGGGGTGGAGGAAGCCGCCACCCTGCAGGAATTCTGTGACGGCCCCCACAAGCGTGCCGGGCGCGTCGCGGTGGATCTGCCAGAACCCGGCCCCGGTGACCCGGTACTCGTGCCCGGCGGCGGATTCCTGCACCCACAGCCTGCCCCGCAACTGCTGCACGTCCCCGGTAGTGGGGTCGAAGGAAGCAACAGAGACGTCGGCGGGCAGTCCGGCCGCGACGGCGGCGAGCCTCTTCGGCTTGGTTCCTTCGGCCGGGGCGAGCAGCACCAATGGCCGTGAGCCGTTGGCAGGGGCGGCCACCTCAACCCGGTCAATCCCCTGCAGGTCGAGGTCCCACAGGCGCAGGTTGTTGATTGCGTCGATGGCCAGCGGCATCTCCTGCACGGGGATGACGTGTCCCGACCGATGCGCGTGCATACCGAGCTTGCCGCCGGGGGTGACCGAGAAACTTGCCCGCGTCCGCCAGCGGAGGCCGTCCCCGCCGTCGTGCGTTGCCCCGTCTCCCGGATCCGACGCCGGTGCGGCGCCACCAACCGCTTCCACCGTGCCGGACCAGCGGTCCGGGAGTTGCCCGCCGGCAAGCCGGTTGAGCTGTTCCGTCAGCACGTCCGCTTTGAGGCTGCGCTGGCGGGCCAGGCTGATGTGGCCGAACTCTGCTCCGCCGACGGGCGGGTGCCCGTGGCGCCAGGCGCGGAGCGAATCTGCCGGGCGCCAGAAATGGTCAACCCGGTCCGGTGAGGCATCGAGCACCTCGACCGCGTCGGCACGCCAGAACTTGGCCTTTTCGTCCGCGTCCGTCAGCCGTGCCCGCACTGTCTCGCCCGGGATGGCGTGCCGGACAAAAATGACGCGCCCTTCGTGCCTCGCCACGCAATGTCCGCCGTGGGCGACAGGCCCGACGTCGAGCACTACTTCGGTGCCGGCTTCCCCGTTAAGTGCCGGGTGGGTTTGTGTCTTCTGGGTCATTGGATGTCCTGCAGGTTCTTTGCTTCTTCGGATGATTTGAGCTGCCACGGAACGCTGGCCACCATAACGCCTGGTTCAAAGTGCAGCCGGGTTTTGATGCGCAGGGCGGTTTGGTTGTGGACCAGTTGCTCCCACCACTTGCCCACCACGTATTCGGGGATGTAGACGACTATCAGGTCCCGCGGCGAGTCCCGCCGCATCTGCTTGACGTACTCCATGATGGGGGTGACGGTCTCGCGGTAGGGGCTGGCCAGCACTGTCAGCGGCACGGGGATCTCAAGCTTTTCCCAGTCCGCTACCGTGCCCGCGGTTTCCTCGGGGTCGATATCCACGGTCACTGCATCCAGCCGTGATGGCCGGGACGCCCTGGCGTACGCAAGTGCCCGAAGGACGGGCTTGCGGACATGGGACACCAGCAGCACCGCGTGCACCCGCGTGGGCAGGGCCCGCGGGGAGGAGTCCTCATCCACTGCCAGTTCCCTGGCCACGTTGTCGTAGTGCGCCCTGATGCTCCACATGATCAGGAAGAGGACGAACATGGCGAGCAGGGCAATCCAGGCGCCCTGCTCGAACTTGGTGACCAGGACAATGACCAGGACCAGGGCGGTCATGCCGAAGCCGATGCTGTTGATGGCACGGGACTTTGCCATCCGGCGTCGGACGCCTTTCTCCTTGGCCAGCTTGAGCTGCCGGCCCCAGTGCCGGATCATCCCCAGCTGGCTGGCCGTGAAGGAGATAAAGACGCCAACGATGTACAGCTGGATGAGCTTGGTGACGTCGGCGTTGAAGGCCAGGATGAGCACCAGCGCGCCTGCGGCGAGGGCAAGTACGCCGTTGCTGAAGGCCAGCCTGTCACCCCTGGTGCGCAACTGGCGCGGCAGGTAGCCGTCCTGGGCAAGGATGGAGCCAAGCACCGGGAAGCCGTTGAAGGCGGTGTTCGCGGCAAACACCAGGATGACACCGGTGGCGGCCACCACCACATAGAACAGAATCGAGCCGGGGCCGAAGATGGTCTGGGCAATCTGGCTGATGGCGGGGGTCTGGATGTAGCCCTCCGGGAGCGGGCTGCCGTTCAGCAGGAACTCCGTGGCGGGGTCCAGGACGATGTGGACCTTGGTGGCATTGGCCAGGTAGATGATCCCCGCAAGCATGGAGGCGCCGATCACACCCAGGAGCAGCAGGGTTGTTGCCGCGTTCTTGCTCTTCGGCGGCTTGAAGTTGGGCACTCCGTTGCTGATGGCTTCAACCCCGGTGAGCGCCGCGGCGCCGGAGGAGAAAGCACGCAGCAGGAGGAAGGCACCGGCAAGTCCCACCAGTCCTTCGTCGAAGCCGGGCGCCGGCACGATGGTGAAGGCTGCGGAGGGCGCTTCACCCAGCTGCCCGGTGGCCGCCTGGAAGATGCCCACCGCCGTCATGCCCAGGATCGAAGCCATAAAAATGTAGGTGGGTACAGCGAACACACTGCCGGCCTCCTTGACGCCGCGCAGGTTCACCAGCGCAAGGATCACCACACCGATAGTGGCAATCATGGCCTGCTGTCCGTGAAGGGACGGGATGGCGGTGGTGACGTAGGCGGCGGCCGAGGACATCGACACGGCAACGGTCAAAACGTAGTCCACCAGCAGGGCCGATGCCACGGTGAGGCCGGCATGTTTGCCCAGGTTCTCGCCCGCAATTTCATAGTCACCGCCGCCGGAAGGGTAGGCGTGGACGTTCTGCCGGTAGGACGCCACAACCGTCAGCAGGACCACCATGACGGCCAAACCCACCCAGGGGGAAAACGCCACTGCGCTGACTCCGGCCAGCGCCAGAGTGAGCAGGATCTCATCGGGGGCGTAGGCAACGGATGACAGGGCGTCGGAGGCGAACACCGGAAGTGCGATCCGCTTGGGAAGCAGCGTGTGGGCCATCCGGTCGTTTCGGAACGGCCTGCCCACGAGCACGCGCTTCGCGGCGTTCAATATTGTCAACACCCCACAAAGCTAGTCTGATTCCCGGGCTGTGTCATGACAGCCTGTGGACAGCCGGATCAGGGAGGCTGACGGTAGAGTTCTAGCGGCAGGACCGTGGGGACAGAGGCAGAGGAGATACTGGTGGCGCATTTCGTGATCATGGGATGTGGCCGGGTGGGGGCGACGCTGGCGCACACCCTCGAAGACGCCGGGCATTCCGTAGCCATCATCGACCAGGACGACCGGGCTTTCCGCAGGCTCCGCCAGGGTTTCACCGGACGCAAGGTCACCGGCGTGGGCTTCGACCGCGACACCCTCAAACAGGCCGGAGTTGCCGACGCGTACGCCTTCGCCGCCGTGTCCAGCGGCGACAACTCAAATATCCTGGCCACCCGGGTGGCCAGGGAGACGTTCCACGTGCCCCATGTAGTGGCCCGGATTTATGATCCCGGCCGCGCCGAGATCTACCAACGCCTTGGAATCCCGACCGTCGCGGCGGTCCGCTGGAGCGCGGACCAGGTCCTGCGCCGCATTCTTCCGGAGCAGCACCTGGCCGGGGACTTCCGCGAGCCTTCCGGCCGCCTGGTGCTCGCCGAACTGGACCTCGACCCCGGCTGGATCGGCCACCGGATCAGCAGCATCGAAAAAGCGGCGAACGTCCGCGTTGCCTACCTCACCCGGTTCGGTGAAGGTTTGCTGCCCGAGGCCGGGACGGCGTACCAGGACGGCGACACCGTGCACGCCATGCTGCCGGTTGACCGCAGCGCCCAGGTGGCCCAGATCCTGGCCAAAGCCCCCGCCAAGGAGTTTCAGTGAAAGTCGTGATCGTCGGCGCCGGCAGTGTCGGATCGTCCATCGCCAGGGAATTGCTGGCGCACAAGCATGAGATCCTGCTGATCGACCTCAAGCCGGAGGTGATTGGCCGGAGCGGACTCCGCGGCGCCCACTGGCTTGTTGGCGACGCGTGCGAGCTGAGCACGCTGCAGGGCGCCAAGGTGGAGGACGCGGACGTGGTGGTATCGGCCACCGGCGACGACAAGGTGAACCTTGTGGTCTCGTTGCTGGCCAAGACCGAGTTTGGCGTCGGCCGCACCGTGGGCCGGGTCAACAATCCAAAGAACGACTGGATGTTCAACGATTCCTGGGGCGTGGACGTTGCAGTCAACACGCCGCAGCTGATGACGGCGCTGGTGGAGGAAGCTGTGGAGATCGGTGACCTTGTCCGGCTCCTCACCCTCCAGACGGGGGTGTCCGCACTGGTTGAATTCACTGTTCCGCATGATTCGCACGTGATCGGCCGGACTGTAGGGGAAATCCGTTGGCCGGAGGATTCCACGCTGGTGGCCATCCTGCGGGACCATGCCCCGATTACCCCCAGCCGGGACGACGTGATCGACGGCGGCGACGAGCTTTTCTTCGTCACCACCATCGCGGCGGAGGATGACCTGCGGGCGCTGCTCTCCCCCGACTCCGCCGAATCCCCGCAGCCCCGGCCTGCAGAAGACGCAGGTTACCTGGAGCAGCAGGGTCCGGAGGATGACGGGTTCGAGGGCTAAGGCGCTTAGCCCTTCGTGGGGGCGCCGTCCGCCGCCTCGTCGTTAACCGGAGCGGGCTTGGTCACGAGCCAGGCAATCCAGACTCCGAGAATGTACAGCGGCGTGCTCATGATGAGCCTGGTGGTTGCCAGCGCGGCGAGCCCTTCCGGTCCCAACAGGTAGAGGGGTACCTGCACCACAAGCCGCAGCGCCAATACGGCGACGATGATCCAGGTGCCAATCCGGTAGGCCTTGACCCGGGCAGGGTCCTTGCGCCAGTCGAGTCCTTCGTTGCGGATGAACCCGAAGAGCAGGCCGGCCACCGGCCACTTGACGGCGATCGAAATCACCATCGCCACGATGTACGCGGCGTTGGTGAAGAAGCCCGGCAGGTAAAAGTCCTCGGCTTTTCCGGTGGTGTTGGCGACCCAGGCGGAGATGCCTACACCCACGACGCCCGCCAGTGCTTGGGTGAGGGGGCGCCGCTGCACCAACCGGACCACGGTGAACACGGCGGCGGCGGCCAGCGCGGCCACAAGCGAGACCGTAAGGTCCCTGGCGATGGTGTAGGTCACGAGGAACAACAGTCCCGGTAGGATGCTTTCGGCAATGCCCTGGACACCGCCGGCGCTGCGCAGCACGTCCACCCGGCCATCGTGGGTTCGGTGCAGCCCTGCCTTCGCGGCGTAGTCCGCAGCCAGGCCTGCCGCCGGCGACGCGTCCCGGGCGTCCGCGTCCTGTCCTGTGGGGCCTGGCAATCCGGCTTGACTGGCGCCGCCCGGACCGTCGCCGTGCGGGAGCCTGTCCCGGCCGGCCCCGCCCCCGCTGTCAGAACTGTTCGGGCCGGCGGCACTGTTCGGGCCGGCACCGGAAGATGGATTGGGCGTGGAAGCAGTCATTCGTTCTCCTGGCGGGGCAATATCTCGTAGCGTGGGTTGAACATGGTGGGCAGGCCGTCCACACGGGACAGCATCCCTTTGAGGCGCACCTCGGTACCGGCCTCGACGCCGGAGACGCGCCGCCGTCCGAGCCACACCACACGAAGCCGCCCACGGGGCCCGGCTGTGGTTCCGGCCCCTGATTCCCGGGGATCGGCGTCGGAGACCATGGCACTGAACGCCGCAGTCTGTTCCGCCGGAACATAGGTTACGGATTCGACGCGGCCGCGGCAGACTACCCGGCCTTTGACCGGCAACCGGCTGAGGGGAACCTCGTCACTGTCGTCCAGCGGGGCTCCCCCGGGTGCGCTATTAGCCAATCTGGGTGATTTCAGGACCACGTTCGGGTTCCTGAAGTGCAGGTGAGCCAGGCGGCGGCGTGGTGGTGGCGTCCTTGGGCAGCCGGAGCTGCAGCAGGTCGCGCGGCGGCATGGGGCTGTCGCCGCGGATCACAACGACCTGGCGGAACAGTGCTTCGAGGGGTTCTGCCGCCGTTCGTTCCAGTGCCGCGGCTCCGCCGAGCACGCCGCGCAGGAACCAGCGCGGTCCGTCCACGCCAATGAAGCGCGCAACCCGGTAGCCCTGGCTGCCGTCCGGCAGCCCTGCCGGCAGCTTCGCGACGAGTTCACTACCGAAGATGCCGTCGATTTCTTCCACCTGGCCGCCCTGGACTCCCACTGACTGGCCGATCTGCTCGCGGATCTCGTCCCAGAGTCCCTCGCTTTTCGGCGCTGCAAAAGCCTGGAGCTGGAGGCTGGACCCGTTGAGGTCCAGGGTGACGGCAACCACACGCTGTGTTGCCTCTTCCACCTCGAGCCGGAGCTGGAGCCCCTCGCTTGGTGTAACCAGGAGCGCACCGAGGTCAACATAGCCATCGCGGCTGCTGATTTCGGATTCGTCAAAAGGGCCGTTGGAGCGGGGTCCGGAGCTGTCCACTGCCTCTTCCGCGGTCTCCGCGCCCGCCGACAGTCCGTCCGCTTCGGCTGCTTGATCCTTCTTGGCTTTCCTGCCGAGCCCAAAGACCATTGGGTGTCTCCTTAGTTGGTTGCCGGGCTGGCCCCGTGGGGGTCCCGCCGTTGTGCTCTGTTTGCCGTCCAGCACGCCTGTGCCGGTGCGGAAGAACGGTTTAGGGAAGAGCTAAAGGTCCAGCATCAGGTACGTTGAAGCCGCCGGTGGAGCCGAAGCCTCCTGTGCCACGAACAGATCCGCTCAATTCATTGACAGGGATGAACTGCGCATACTCCACGCGCTGAATGACCATCTGGGCAATTCTATCGCCGCGGTGCAGTTCGATGCTTTGGTTCGCGTCAGTGTTCAGGAGGGTGACGGCGATCTCGCCGCGGTAGCCCGCGTCCACTGTTCCCGGGGCGTTCACAATGGTCAGCCCGTGCTTAGTGGCCAGGCCGGAGCGCGGGTGGATCAGAGCCACAAAGCCTTCAGGAAGGGCAATGGCCACTCCCGTGGGGACCAGCTTCCGTTCCCCCGGCTGCAGTACAACGTCCACGCGGGCGCGAAGGTCGGCGCCGGCGTCGCCCGGGTGGGCATAGGACGGGGCTTCAAGGTCCGGATCCAGCATCTTCAGCTGGACCTGGAGCGTGGGAGCGGCAGTGCCGGTGGCAGTTGCTTCGTCAGGGAAAGTATCTACTGTGGCGGGATGATCAGTCACAGTCACTCACTCTAACCCGCGCCCCCAAATCAGTCCTAGGGCGGGGTTCCTGCCAATGGCTGCCCGGTGGCAGGAATTACCGGCCGGGGGACGGTCTTGGCCAAGATGAAATAGCCGGGCAAAGATGGAAAGCTGGGCACATGCCCGAATCAAGCTCTTCCGCGCCCGTTCCCCCGAAACCATCCACCGGGGCTGCGGTGATCTACAGGGAGAAGCTTTGGCCCAACGTATGGATCTGGATCATTGCCGCGGGCGTGGCGGGAGCTGGCATCCTGGTATTCGCACCCATCAGCACGGAAGCGGGTTTCACGGCTGCAGCGGTGCTTTTTGTCATCATGGCTGTCCTCCTGATCCTGTCCACCCCGGCCATTATTGTTACGGGCGATTCCCTGACCGTTGGGCGGGCCAGCATCGAGCGCCGGTACGTGGGTGAGGTTGAGTCATTCCGGGGTGCGGAAGCGACAGCGGAACGCGGCACCCGCCTGAACGCGCTGGCCTACCTTTGCATCCGCGGCTGGATCGACCCCGTAGTCAAGATCGGCATCACGGATCCTTCGGACCAGACGCCGTACTGGCTGACCTCCACCCGGCGCCCGGATGAACTGACGGCGGCCCTGTCACGCAGGTAAGGCCACTGACGGCGGCACTTCCGCCGTCGTAGTGCCTTAATCGCTGGTCCTGCCCGTGTGGCCTCCTGCGGTGGCTCGCTGCTTTGTGCCACCCGGGTATCAGCCTTCGCACTCCCTGCAGTAGAACCGGCCGTCCTTCTCGCGGGCGATTTGGGAGCGGTGCCGGACAAGGAAGCACGACGAACAGGTGAACTCGTTTGCCTGGGCCGGGACCACCTGGACCGTCAACTCTTCGCCGGAAAGGTCCGCGCCGGGCAGCTCGTAGCCGGCGGCCAGATCCCTTTCGTCTTCGTCCAGCACCGCAACCAGCTTGTCCGGGCGCCGCGCCTTCAGCTCGTCGACCGTATCCTCTCCGAGCTCTTCCTCGGACGTGCGTGGCACATCATAATCGGTGGCCATTTGTCTGCCGTATCCCTTTTCCTTCAGCCTGCCTGCAAACATCATCCTTCATAACGCCGGACGTCCCGGGTTTGTGCCCGGCCCCCGGGCTTCCGCCGGGGCGTTGGGCGGTCCCTCTACCCAGCCGCGCGCCGGAATATCGCGGCGCGCCCTGTCCCTTGAGCCAAATCGGGTGCAGCGGGTGGCAGAGTTTCGGTTGATAGTAATGCCAGGGTGGAGGATTTGTATGCAGGATCTACGGCTTGTAGGCGTACACGACGACGGGGCGCATCTCCTGTTGAGCGGGGCCGGCGGCGAGATGTTCCAGCTGCCGATCGACGAAGCGCTGAGGACCGCGAGCAGGTCAGCGGCCAGGCCGCCGGCCGAGCGGCCAGCCATTCCCATGTCCCCGCGGGACATCCAGGCCCGCATCCGGGCGGGTGCGACTGCTGCTGATGTAGCGGAACTCTCCGGCCTGCCGCTGGCCAAGGTGGAGCGCTACGAGGGACCGGTCCTTGCTGAACGCGAGTACGTTGCCCAGCAGGCGCGCAAGGTGGAAGTGGCCTCGCCTTCCCCCGGTCACGACATCTACCGTTCGGCCTTCGGCGATAACCCCGCCACGCTGGCTGACATGGTGGCGCACCGGCTCTCGGCCCACGGCATCGATCCATCCACCGTGGAATGGGATTCCTGGCGCCGCCAGGACGGAACGTGGACGGTGCAGGCCAGCTTTGAAACCAATACCGGCGGAAAGGCCGGTATCGGCGAGGAGCCTCCGGCAATGTGGACGTTCAGTCCGGCCAGGAAGTCGTTGCACAACGCCAACCGTTGGGCACAGCAGCTCAGTGAACTTGAGCCGCTGGACGGCCCTGTCCCCGCCCGCCGGCTTTCGGCAGTTTCCGACCGCCCCTTCGACTTCGAGACCGACGCGGACTCGACCCGCCTGACGCCCGGTTCCGCTTCCGAATCGGTACAAGCGGACGGCAAGGAGTCAGACGGACTCCTGGACATGCTTCGCTCGCGCCGCGGACAGCGCCTGGGTGTCGACGAGGATTCCGACGACGCCTTGGCGCTCCTGCTGACCCATGGGGTTCCCGCAGCCCACCCGAGGCCGTCCGAAGTGACCTCTGAGGCAGAAGAGCACGACGACGACGAGCCGCAGGGCGACATCCCGGACGCTCCGGCTGCGCAGGGTCCGGCTGCTGCGGGTCAGTCAGCGCAGGGAAGCTCCTTCGTCCGCCGGCGGGACGCCAGACCTTCCATGCTTTCCCGGCTCAGCCTCATTCCTCCACACCGGGACGTCACGGACGATGCTTTGAAGCTTCACGACGGCGTGAGCACCGATACCCGCGAAATCACCATTGTTGCGTCCCCCCAGCGACCCTCCGGCACCACCGTGGAAAGCGGGAGTGACCAAGCCGACGGCAGCGGCGCTAACGGCAGCCCTGCCAGTGGCGGAGGCCTCAACGAGTTGTTGGGCGGGAACCCCCGGCGGCCAGCGCCCCGGAATGAGGACAGCTCCCCCTCTACCGGACAGCTTCCGGAGACAGGTGCCCCTGAACGCCAGCCCGGTAGGCCCAAACGTTCCAGCGTTCCCTCCTGGGATGAAATTGTGTTTGGTACCCGCGGCGACTAGGGCTTTCCTGGCAATGGCTCAGGCCGCGCTGCCTGCAGGCAATCAGTCCGCGCGGCGCACCTGGCCTTTGTTTCCGCCGCGGGCGGGGGTGCCGCCGCTGGTAGCCGGCCTCTTCGGGTCTAAACAGGCAGGTCTAAACACGCCGGTCTAGACAAGCCGGTTTGAAGAGGCGTCAAAGTATTCGGGAACGTACAAGTGCTGCAGCACTAAATCTGCCTGCACTTTTGCGCTCCCTAATTTCTCCGCCTCCAACGCCGCCGCACCGGCCCGGTCAAGGCTCACGGTCTGATCCAGCACGGTCCGGGCGTGCGCCCAGGAAATCGTCCCGGACTGCAGGGCGGCCAGCGTCCGGGACAGGGACGTGGTCAGGGCATGGGGCTCAGCCAGCAACGACCCCGCCGCACGGTCACCGATCGCCAGCGCACACCCCACCTCGGCCACCAGGCTCCGGTCCTGCGCCGTCACCTCGTAAGGAGACGACGCCGGCCCGTTCAACGCCTTCGCCGCACCAGCCAGAACCGCCACCGCCAGCGCCTTCACCGCCGCCAACTTCGCCTCCGACCGGCCCACCCCGGCCAGGACATCCAGCGCCGCGATAAACGCAGCAACAGCAGCATCAACCGCTTCCTCCGCCTCCACCACCACCGCGTTCGTTCCCATACCCCCATCATCGCGAGGGGGTCAGACATTTTGGGGCACTAGGAGCCGGTCCCCGTGAGAATCTCTGGAATCTTCTCAAAGCGTCTTGTCTCGGGCAGCCAATCGAAGGCGCGCAGCAGGGCGCGTACGAGTACGCAAGAACAACAACGCGTCTAAGCCCCAGTTCCGCCCGAGCCGCGCCACAGGCAGGCGTCGACTTCGAAGGGAAGCAGCGGGTCCTGCTGGCCCATCAGTGCAGCGCCGTGCGCGGTAACCCGCCGCATGTAGTGCCGGCGGCAGAGGGTCTCGTACCCCACCACGGGGACCAACGGTTCAACGGCGGCCGATTCTCCCGCCATATCCACGTCGCCCACCACCACCTGCGCTCCTTCGGTGACCATCACGCCGTCGACCGTACGGGCGTTGTGGGTGGCACGGCGGCCGCACCAGCACAGCGCCTCCACCTGCAGCACCTGCACCCGGTCGGCGAGTTCGACGAGCCGCCGGGAGCCGGGAAACAGCCTGGTCCGGAAATCGGCGGTGATCCCAAAAGCGAAGACGTCCACGTCGATCTCGTCCACGACCTTCGCCAGCTGTTCCACCTGCTCAGGCGTGTAGAACTGGGCCTCGTCGCAGATCAGGTAGTCCACCCGTTGCCCCTGCGTGCGCCGAAGTATGACTTCCTCCCAGAAGTCGGTCCCATCCACCACTTCCACCGCATCGGTTTCCAGGCCAAGGCGGCTGGAGATACGTGATTCGCCGGCACGGTCGTTGCGGCTGAAGCGCACTCCGCCGCGTCCCCGGGCCCGGTGGTTGTGGTCCATTTGCAGGGCAAGGGTCGACTTGCCGCAGTCCATGGTGCCGGAGAAAAAGACAAGTTCAGCCACGCCGGGGACTCCTGCCGCCGGCAGTGAAGCAGAGCAGCGGAACCTCCCGCTCAGCCTTGGTGAGCGAGCCGTGCTGGCCCACCACTTCCATGGCCGTGGGACGGACGCGCCGGGTGTCGTAAAGGGCGACGGCGTCCCGCGCCGCGATCATAACGTCGCCGATCCTGCCCTCGACGGCGGGCCGAACCTCGCCGAACAGGCCCGCCGCCAGTGCGTCCTCCCGGGTGAAGGCCCACACCTGCTCACTGAATCGTCCCCGCCATGCCGCGAGCAGCCGGTCCCGGACGTCTTCGCCGGCCCCATTCTCAAGATAAAGGTGGACCATCCGGGGCTCCCCGGCTGTGTGCCGGACCCCTTCCACCAGAGCGGGGTCAGCGGAAAAGTCGATGCGTTGCTGTTCGGGAACGTCCAGCATGCCGTGGTCGGCCGTGAGCAGGATGGTGGTGCCGGCCGGGAGGGACGCGTGGAGCCGCTTCATGGTTGCGTCGAGCTCTTCGAGCTGGTGTTCCCACTGCTCCGACTGGCAGCCGTACCGGTGCCCGGCCTTGTCCAACTCGTTGAGGTAAAAGTACATGAGCGACGGACTGGCCCCGGACATAACCTCGGCTGCCGCTTCCGTCCGGGCGTGGGCAGTGGTGGCAGAAATGAAGTTGCCGCCCCGCAGTGCGGCCCGGGTCATGGGCGAGCCGCCGAACTGCGGCAGGCTGACCGTGGTAACGGCCACGTGTTCCGCCGCGCGTTCCAGCACGGTGGGGAAAGGCTGCCACGCTGCCGGGTCGACGCCGGCATCCCAGTTTCCGAGGAGGTTGACTACCTTGTCCTGCTCCGGGTCGAGAACGTCGTAGCCCACCATGCCGTGCTGGCCCGGCGCCAGGCCGGTGCCGAAACTTGCGAGGGACGCTGCGGTGGTGGAAGGGAACGCGGAATCCAGCCAGACGGGGACGGCGCCCTGCCCTGCCTGGATGACGGAGCGCAAAAATGGGGTGTGGGCCGATTTCTGCTTCAGCAGGTTCCGGCCGAGTCCGTCGGCCAGCACAACACAGACGCGTGAGGCGGCCGGCAAGTCCAGGGTGTTCTCAAACCCGTCCACGCCCAGGCTTGCCGCGGCGCTGGTGAGTACCTCGGCAATGGAGCGTTGGCCGTAGGCAGGAGCGGCCGGCAGGACAGCCTGGCTGTGGGGCCGGGCGGAAACGTTGATGTTCGGGTGGCGGTCTTCGGGCATCAGCGCTGCTGGTGCCCGCGGCTGAGGCGGTTGCCGAACACTCCGGAACGCGGCCGGGGCGCCATCGACTGCACGTGTGCCTGCGGCGCAGGGGAACCGGTATTGACGGCACGCAGCGCACGCGCGAAGAGCTTGGCGTCCTGGACTGCCTGCAGGCCGTCTGCCTCAGCGCTGATCCGAAGGACGATGTCCTCTTGGGCAATGGTCCCGGTGTAGCCGTGGTCAGCTTCGCACTGCGGGTCGCCGCAACTGGCAGGACCCATATCCAGGCGCTGGCCACCGGACCAGGCGATGGAGAGCGTTACTTCGCGCACGGGGTCGGAGGGCTTGTAATTCTGTGGCTGGGCGTACATATAGCTGAGCACCACCGAACGGATCTGTGCCACAGGAACGGATTCGGTGGAAATCTGCGCGACGATCTGCTCGCCGGCGTCATCGAGCTGCTGGTCATCCACGTGCGTGATCACCAGCATGTCCGAGGTGAGCACCAATACAGTGATGTGGCGGCGGACTTCGGCGCGGTCGAAGTGGGTTTCCAGGTGCACAAGGTGGGCAACGCAATCGCGGCCGTCCAGGGCGTCGTCGACTACATCGGCCACGAGGCGGGGGTAGAAGCCTGCCTTCTGGAGCGCGCCGTCCAGGCTCTGGCCCTGGGCGCTGTGGCTGTGTGAGCTGTGGTGGCGGACTGCCTGGGTTTCATTGCCGGGCGTTTCTGGCGCCGACGCGGGAGGCTGTGAGCTCATTCCCCCATTTTCACAGATCGGCCGGTCACTTGCTAACCGCCTCAGCCGAGCATGGCCCTGCGCGCGCTGTCCGTCCGCTTGGCGGCATTGCCGATTCGCACGTCGGCGGCCAGGGTGGTGGCTCCCGAACTGGCGCACAGGACGGGGTTGAGTTCCACCACGGCGATCTCGGGGTGGTTGTCCTTGAGCCAGGCCAGTCGGCCGGCAAGATCCTCCAGGGCCTCAACATCCACCGCGGGCAGGCCCTGGTAGCCAAACAGCTTTTGGGCAGCACGGGGCCCGCGGATGAAATCGTCGACGTCGGCAGCGGACAGCGGCGGGACGCGGTGCGCCCAGTCGTCCAACAGGTTTACGGCATCACCGGCGAGCCCGAAGGAGACGACCGGGCCCAGCAGCGGGTCCTCGATGGCCCGGAAGGTGCAGGCCTGGCCCACCGGAGCCATGCTCTGCACTTCCAGCGCGGGGTCGCCGTAGTTCGCGAGAACCCGCCGCATCTGCAGCACGTTCCGGCGGAGCGATGCGGCGTCCTGGATGTCCAGCCGCACTCCGCCGAGATCCAGCCGGTGCCGCAGGGCGGGATCGGTAGTCTTCAGGACCACCGGCCACCCGAGGGCATCGGCCGCTTCAACTGCCTGGTCAGGGTGATCAAAACCTACGGAGGGCAGCACCTTGATCCCATAGTGGCCCAGCAGCGACGCCGCAGCTGCAGAATCCAGCTTCTTCAGCTGGTCCCCTTTGACATCCTGGAGCAATGCTTCGAGTTCCGCCCGTGCAAGCTGCGGGTTGCAGCCTTCGGGTTCTACAAAATGGCCCTGGTCGCGGGCTACCCATTCCGAGTAGCGCACCACGGCAGCGAGCGCAGCAACGGCGGCCCCGGGATTCGAAAAGCAGGGAACGGCGCGTTCAGCAGACCCCAGCATTCCCTCCACGGAAACGGAAGGGTCCAGGATGCCGGTAAACGCCGCAACCACCGGCTTCCCCGCCGCTGCGGAACATTCGGCCAGCACGTCGGCAATGCTGTCCACCGTCAGCCCGCGTGCGGGGAGCAGCGCCGCGACAGCCGAGTGGACGGCGTCTGATTCAAGCGCCTTGAGCAGGCTGGCCCGCAGGGCGGGAAGGGCGATTGACTGGCCGGCGTCGAGGTCCACCCCGGTGACCAGCTGCCGGACGGCGAGTCCCTGGGACGAGGCGCTGTCCGCCACCACCTTGCCCAGAGCCTGGGAGTTGCTGAAGATGGCAAGCCCCGGCCCGGCGGGAAGCGGCTGGCCGGAGACCACCTGGGCGACATCCACCAGTTGCTCGATGGTCTCCACCCTGATGACGCCGGACTGCCGCAGCATCGCGTCCAGCGCCCCGGACGGCGCCTGGGTGGTCCGGACGGCGTGCCCGGGCGGCAGCCGCAGCCCCATGGCGTCGGACTTGGCCACGATCACGGGCTTGATGCGTGCCAGCCGGCGGGCGAGGCGGGAAAACTTGCGCGGGTTGCCGATGGATTCAAGGTAAAGCCCCACCGCGGCCGTCTCCGGATCGTCCTCCCAGTACTGCATCATGTCGTTGCCTGAGACGTCGGCACGGTTTCCGGCCGACAGGAACGTGGACAGGCCCAGCCGGCGCCGGCTCGATGCGGCGTAGAGGGAAACACCGATGGCGGCCGACTGGCTGAACAGGCCAAGTGCCCCCCGCAGCGGCAGGGTTGGGGCCATCGAAGCGTTCAGCGACACCTCGGGATTGGTGTTCACGACGCCCAGGGAGGCCGGCCCGATCACGCGCATGCCGCTGGCCCGGGCCTGGCGCACGAGGTCCCGCTGGCGCATCAGGCCGCGTTCGCCGTCGTCCGCGAAGCCCGCCGACGCGACCACCAGCCCCCTGACGCCTGCTGCGGCGCAGTCCGCCACCACGGCGGGTACTTCCTCATAGGGCACGGCGACGACGGCGAGCTGGACAGGATCCGGGACCTCGGACAGTTTGCCGAAGGACAGCATGCCGGCAAGTTCCAGCGCTTCGGGGTTGATGGCGTAGATAGGACCGCGGAAGCCGCCTTCAATGATGTGCTCCAGGAGCTGGTACCCCACCGTGCCCCATTTACGGCTGGCACCGATCACGGCGATGGACGACGGCGTCAGCAGGTCGCGCACGCTCCTCGCCTCCGCGCGGTGTTCCCGGGATTCCATCACCGCGCGGGATTTTTCCGTGGGGTCGATGTTGAACTCCAGGCTGATGACGCCGTCGTCAAAATGCCGCCGGACGTCGTAGCCCGCGTCCGAAAAGACCATCAGCATCTTCCGGTTCTCCGGCAGCACTTCGGCGCTGAAGCGCCGGATCCCGTTTTCGTGTGCAGCGGCCGCAAGGTGCTCCAGCAGGATGGATCCGATCCCCCGGCCCTGGTGTGAGTCGGCAATGTTGAACGCCACCTCCGCCTCTGCGGGGTCATCAAGCCGGTCATAGCGGCCGATGCCGACGATTTCACCACGGATGGTGATGACGAAGGCCACCCGGTCTTTGTAGTCAACTTCCGTGAAACGCTTAAGCTCTTTAGTGGACAGCCTCGCCTTGAACGCGAAGAAGCGCATGTAGATTGAGTCCTGCGACTGCCCGATGTGGAAGGTCTGGACAGCGTCCGCATCCGTGGGATGGATGGGCCTCAGGTGGGCTGTTCCGCCGTCACGCAGTACGACATCGGCTTCCCAATGTTCCGGATATTCGCCGTCCCCGGGCTGATCCACCATAGGCTTAGCCTAGCCAAAAACTTCCGCAGCACACCCCCACCGGCTGCACAGTAACGAAGAAGGATTTACCAACCCCCATGGCCCGCCGCCAAAGTTCCGCCCCCGCTGTTGAAGACAGCACTCCCTTCACGGAGAACATCGTGGACATCGATGTCACCTCCGAAATGGAAGGCTCCTTCCTGGAGTACGCGTACTCGGTGATCTACTCCCGCGCGCTTCCGGACGCCCGGGACGGTCTCAAGCCCGTACAGCGGCGCATCCTTTACATGATGAGCGACATGGGCCTGCGCCCGGACCGCGGCCACGTGAAAAGCGCGCGCGTGGTGGGCGAGGTCATGGGCAAGCTGCACCCCCACGGTGACACCGCCATCTATGACGCCATGGTGCGCATGGCCCAGGACTTCTCGCTGAGGCTCCCGCTGATTGACGGGCACGGAAACTTCGGCTCGCTCGACGACGGCCCGGCGGCACCGCGGTACACCGAGGCCCGCCTCGCGGCTGCTGCCCTCACCCTCACCAACCACCTCGATGAAGACGTGGTGGACTTTGTCCCCAACTATGACAACCAGCTGACCCAGCCGGAGGTCCTGCCGGCGGCGTTCCCCAACCTGCTGGTCAACGGCGCCACTGGCATCGCCGTCGGCATGGCCACCAACATGGCCCCGCACAATCTGGTGGAAGTCATCTCTGCCGCCCGGCACCTGATCGCCAACCCGGACGCCACGCTGGATGACATCATGCGCTTCGTGCCCGGGCCGGACCTGCCCAGCGGCGGGCGGATTGTTGGACTTGACGGTATCCGCGATGCCTACGCCACCGGGCGCGGGTCCTTCAAAACGCGGGCCAAGGTGGAGGTCGAACAGCTGTCCGCGCGCCGGACCGGCCTGGTGGTCACCGAACTCCCCTACATGGTGGGCCCGGAAAAGGTCATCGAGAAGATCAAGGACGCCGTCAACGCGAAAAAGCTGACGGGCATCAGCGACATCGTTGACCTGACCGACCGCAAGCACGGCCTGCGCCTGGTCATCGAACTGAAGAACGGCTTCAATCCCAACGCGGTGCTCCAGCAGCTCTACCGCTACTCGCCGATGGAGGACTCCTTCGGCATCAACAACGTCACCCTGGTGGACGGACAGCCGCAGACCCTGGGCCTGGTTCAGCTGCTGACTGTGTACGTGAACCACCGTATTGACGTGGTGCGCCGCCGGACGGTGTTCAGGCTGGGGAAGAAGAAGGACCGCCTGCACCTGGTGGAGGGCCTCCTCATCGCCATCGTGGACATCGACGAGGTCATCCAGATCATCCGGTCCTCCGACGAAGCGGCCGCCGCCCGGGCCCGGCTGATGTCCATCTACGACCTCACCGAGATCCAGGCAAACTACATCCTGGAGCTGCGGCTCCGCCAGTTGACCAAGTACTCGCGGATTGAGCTGGAGAAGGAACAGGACGAGCTGCGCCGTGAAATTGCGGAGCTGGAAGCCATCCTCGGATCGGAGGAGCGGCTGCGCACCCTGGTGTCCGACGAACTGGGCGCCATCGCTGAGGAGCACGGCACGCCGCGGCGGACCGTGCTGCTCGAGTCCGAAGCCGTGTCCCCCACGGTGTCCGCCGACCTTGCCCTCACCGCCGGAAAGAAGGGCAAGGCTGTCCCGCTGGCGCTGGAAATCGCCGATGACCCCTGCTGGGCCATCCTCACTGCATCCGGCCAGATAGCGCGGACCAGCAACCGGGAGCCGCTGGCTGAGGCGGGTCCCAGGACCAAACACGACGTCTACACTTCCGTGGTCAAGACGTCGGCGAGGGGCGAAATTGCCGCTGTCACCTCCCAGGGGCGCATGCTCCGCCTGCAGGTGATGGACATGCCGGTGCTTCCGCCGGTTTCAGGCCTGCCAAACCTTGCCGGCGGCGTTCCGGCCAAGGACTTCATCACCCTCCTGAAGGGGGAAACCCTCGTGGCTTTCGCCCCGCTGGACGAGGTGCTGGCCATCGGCACGGCCCAGGGAGTAGTAAAGCGGGTCCAGCCCGACTACCCCCTGAACCGGGAGGACTGGGAAGTTATTGCGCTGAAGGACAAGGACTTCATAGTAGGTGTGGCGCCGGCCGCTGCGGACGACGCCGAACTGGTGTTCCTGACCAGCCAGGCCCAGCTGCTGAAGTTCGGTGCTGCCGTTGTGCGGCCGCAGGGGCGCACCGCCGGCGGCATGGCAGGGGTAAAGCTCGCTGCCGGTGACCGCGTAATGTTCTTCGGCGCAGTCCAGCCCAAGGACGAGGCTGCTGTGGTGGTGACCATCGCCGGCACCACGGGCGCCCTGCCCGGCACTGCGCCGGGTACCGCCAAGGTGACGGCCTTCTCCGAGTACCCCGCGAAGGGGCGTGCCACGGCCGGTGTCCGGGCGCACCGGTTCCTGAAGGGCGAGGACACCCTGCTGCTGGCGTGGGCAGGCCATGGTCCGGCCAAGGCATCATCGGCGGCCGGGGTGGCGCGTTCCCTGCCCCAGGAGCACGGCCGGCGTGACGGTTCGGGTGTTCCGCTGTCCCAGCCGGTGGAAGTGGTGGGCCCTGCCATGGCCTGGCCTGATCCCGCTTAGACTGCTTCCATGCCTATCGTTCCTGATGAAAAGGACTGGACCTGGGTCCTGACCCGTCCATGCCCGGAATGCTCCTTCGACGCCTCCACCGTGACGCCATCAACAGTCCCCGGCAGCATTGACAGCATGCTCCCCCGCTGGCGCGCAGTCCTCCGGCGCCCCAACGCGGCCGAGCGTCCGGACGACCACACGTGGTCCGCCCTGGAGTACGCCTGCCACGTCCGCGATGTCTTCAGCCTCTTTGACCAGCGGCTGAATTTGATGCTGGATTCAGACGACGCCACATTCGATAACTGGGACCAGGACCAGACTGCCGTGGACAAGGACTACGCGAGCGCGGACACCGCGGTTGTCAGCGCCGAACTGACGGCGGAAGGGAAGCAGGCGGCGGAGTCCTTTGCCGCCGTCCGCGAATCGGAATGGGGGCGCAAAGGGCTGCGCAGCAACGGCTCGGAGTTCACCGTCCTGACGCTGTCGCAGTACTTCCTGCACGACGTGGTCCACCACCTTCACGACGTGGACGGCTGATCCCCCGCAACCGACGCCACAAGGCCCTCGCCCTGCCCTGAACCGGGGTGCCCTGAGCGGGAGCCCGGGCCGGGGTGCCCTGAGCGGCTCTGCCCTGGCGCGGCGGCAAGCACCAGGCGGGCGTCCTCCTCCTGGATGTCGGCCGGGTTGTGCGTCACAAGCACCACGGTGCGGCTGCGCAAGCCCTGCCGCAGGTCCGCTAGCATGGCCCGCGCGGACTCCGCGTCCAGGTGGGCCGTCGGCTCGTCCAGCAGTATCACCTCGGCGCCGGTCATCAGTGTGCGGGCCACTGCCAGGCGTTGACGCTCCCCACCGCTGAGGAACGCGCCGCCCGGGCCGATTCGAGTGTCCATGCCCGCCGGCAGCCGCTCCAGCAGTGCAGTCAGGCCCACCGAAGCAAGCGCAGCCAGCATGTCAGCGTCGCTGGTCGCTCCGGTGCCGGGCGCTCCGTCGCCTGCTGCCTCAGTGACTACTTTTTCGCCGTCGGAAGCAGGCCGGCCCAGCAGCAGGTTGCCGCGGATCGTGGAGTCAAACAAGTGCGCTTCCTGCGGGCACCATGCGGCCCGGCCGGTGACGCCGATCCGCCCGGCAGCAACCGGCAGGAAGCCGAGCAGGACCGACAGCAGGGTCGACTTCCCCGAGCCCGAGGGACCGGTCACGGCCAGCCACCGTCCTGGCTCCGCCACTGCGTCAAGCGCGGTAAACACCGGAGCGCCCCCGGGCCACGCGGCTGAAAGGCCTGCCAGCTCGACGCCGGGAATCCCGCCCGGGCGGACGGGGACCACCTGGAGACCGCCATCAGCACTGCCGGAAGCATCACGCACGCCGCCGTCCCGTTTGTCCCCGTCCCGTTTGTCTCCGCCCTGCTGGCTCCCGCCCAGCTTTCCGCCCTCCGGGTTCCCCTCTTCAAGGGCACCGGACTCAGCGACGCGCTGCATCACATTCCGCAGCGCAGGGAACTGGCGTACCGCCGTCGTCATCGCTGCGAAGGGTTCCACCAACGCCAGGAGGAGCAGGACCACCACTGCCGCCGTCGCCGGCGCGAGCTGGCCGGCGAGCACCGCAGGACCTGCAAGCAAGGCGGCTCCCAGCGCCGCGGCGCCGCAGGCTGCGGTGGTGAGTGCCTGCCCCAGCCCGTCAGCCCAGGCCGAGCGTTGGGAAGCCCTGGTGGCCTGACGGTCCCGGGCGCGCAGTTCGGCTAAAACACGGGGGGCCGCGCCGTTGGCATGCAGTTCGGCACGGGCGTCAAGTGCTGCCGAAACGCCGCGCAGGACCCCGGAACGAAGGAGCTGCTCGGATGTGGCGGACTGGCGGTCGCCCCACAGGGCCACAGCCGGGGCGAGCAGGAGGCTCGCCACACTGGCGGCAATCACGGCAGGCAGCGCGGCCGGCACCAGCACCGCCGTGGTCACCAAAGCCAGCGCGGACACTGCGAGGGCTGTGACCGGCGGCAGGACAACGCGCGGAAGGAGGTCGCGGACGGTGTCGACGTCGTCGATCACCGATCCCAGGACGTTTCCGCCCTGCAACAGGCGGCGGAGCGGCAAAGCCCGCCGGCTCAACGCCTCCCACAACCTGCCCCGCAGGCGGGTCAGTGCCGCGAACACGGCGTCGTGTAAAAGGAGCCGTTCGCAGTACCGCAGGACAGCCCGGCCTATTCCAAAGAACCGGACTCCAACAATCGCGGTCAGCAGGTAAAGGATGGGGGGCTGCTCGCTGGCACGGATGATGAGCCACCCGGACAGCCCGGACAGGGCCACGGCGAAGACCGCCGCCAGCGTACCCACCAGGGCTGCGGCTGCGAACTTGCCCTTCACCGGGGCAAGGAGTGCGCCCACCAGCCGCGCGGCGCCGTGCTTGCTGACGCCACCCGTGCCGCCACCTCCTCCCGCCATTGAGGGTGCGGATGTTTCCGGCTCCCCGGCGTTGTTCTCATGGCTGGAGGCGGCGTTGCCGGCACTCAAGGCAGCAGCGGGGTGCCTGACGGTATCAGCGGGGTGTGCAGCCACGGCCGCCAGGCTATGACCATCCACGGGCACCAGGTGTTCCGCGAGGGCGCGGGTGCGTTCCTCATGGGCCACCAGGACAACGGTCACCTGTCCCCGGAGCTTCCTGATGGCGTCTTCCACCAAGGCAGCCGACTCGTCATCCAGGTGCGCCGTGGGTTCATCCAGCAACAGGACGCCGGCACCGGCGTCGATCCTTGCCAGACCGCGGGCAAGGGCCACACGGCGCAGCTCCCCCGGGCTCAGCTCCGCAGGGTGCTTCGCGGCAAGGTGTCCGGCTGCAGCGCGGACCAGGCAGTCCCGGGCAGCAGTTTCCAGTCCCTGACGCCTGTAGTCACTGCCTTCCCGGGCTGAGCCGCCGTCCAGGTAGAGCAGGATCTCGTCGAGGACCGTCTCCGCCACCATGACCGGATGCTGCGGAACCCAGGCGATGGCGCTGCGGTCCAAACCGGTGATGGTGCCGCTGACAGCTGTGCCTGCACCGTCAGCTATGGTCCCGGCCAAGACTCCGAGCACGGTGCTTTTGCCGGCGCCGCTGGCTCCGTCCAGGGCGGTGATCCTGCCCTGCGGTGCACTGAAGCTGAGCGGCCCGACGGCGGGGCGGGACCGCCCTTCGTAGCTGACGGTGAGCCCGGTGACGGTGATGGCCGCACCGGGCCGGCCGGCGCGGGTCGCCGGCAGCGGCTGCGGTTCCGGTGCTTCGGTTACTGCCGTTGTTTCGGCGAGCGCCACCCGGCCGTCGTCGCTGGCATGGTGGGCGGTTCCCAGTTCGCGCAGTGGAAGGTAGCAGTCCGGTGCCAGGATCAGGGCCAGCAGGCCGGCGTCCAGCGGCATGTCGCCGTGGACCAGCCGCACACCGATAAAAACGGCCACCACTGCCACGGAGATGGTGGCAATGAGTTCGAGGGCCAATGCCGAGAGGAACGCGGTCCGCAGTGTTCCCATGGTGCGGGACCTGTACTCCTCGGAAATCTCTTCGAGGGCCTTGCGCTGGGCGGTGGCGCGTCCCAGGCCCACCAGGACCGGCAGTCCCTTGGCGAGCTCCAGCATGTGGGTGGAGAGCCTCGCGAGGGAGGCCTGTGCGTCGCGGACGTTGTCCTCGGTGTACCGGCCGATCAGCACCATAAACAGCGGCACCAGTGGAACCGTCAGGACCACCACCACTGCGCTGACCCAGTCGGCAAAGAGGATGCGCGCCCCTATCAGGAGCGGGACGGCGGCGCAGTTCACCAGCGCGGGCAGGAACTGCGTGTAGTAGCTGTCCAGGGCATCAAGTCCGCGGGTGGCCAGCACAGCCAATCCGCCGTCGGCCGGTCCTGTGCTGCGGACGCCGTTGCGCAGCGCCCTTTCCAGCAGCTCCGAACGCAGTTCCTCCTTGATGCCGAGCGCGGCCCGGCGGGCTGCAACTGCCTGCCCCCACACCGTGAGGGACCGCAGCACCACTCCGGCCATGCCCACAGTGATCTGCTCCGCCCAGCCAGGGTTTCCCGCCGTGAGTCCGGCCAGGGCCGAAGCCACGGCCTGGCCGATCATGACCAGCGACAACGCCTTGAGGGCGGCGAGGAGTCCCAGCCAGTAGACGGCTGAACGGGTTGCCGGGCCCGCCGGGAAAGTAGGTCGCATCTCAGCCCTTGGTGGTGAAGGCCCTGGCGGCTATGGCCGGCAGGAAGCTGTGGGCTTCCGGGATGTGCGCGGCACTGACCCGGCGACGGAACACCCAGTAGGTCCAGGCCTGGTAGGCGATGACCAACGGCAGGCCGAAGGCAGCGACGATGCTCATCAGGCCCAGGGTGTAGTCGGAGGATGAGGCATTGGTGATGGTGAGGTCGAAAGCCTCATTCAGTGTGGAGGGCAGCACCACCGGGAACACGGCGGCGAAGATGGATGCCGAACCCAGTGCCAGGAAGGCTCCCAGCGCGATGAAGGCCCTGCCCTCCGCACCCTTGCGGGCCAGGACCCACGCCCCAGCCGCGGCGGCGACCGCCAGCAGGACCAGCGCCCAGGTCCAGGGCTTGCCTTCGAGGAACTGGATGCCGAGCGCCCAGACCGCAAGCGGCAGGAGAAGGACGGGAAGCAGCCGGACGAACCACTTGCGCGCGCGGTGCCGCACGTCGCCGTCGGTCTTCAGTGCCAGGAAGGCGAGGGCGTGCACCAGCGAGAACCCCACCACGGCCAACCCGCCCAGCACGGCGTAGCCGCTGAACCACGCAAACGGCCCGCCCTCGCGGTCCCCGTTGGCGTTCAGCGGCAGGCCGGTGGTGGTCAGGGCCAGTGCTGCGCCCACTCCGAAAGCCGCGAAGAAGGACCCCAGGGCGATGGCCCAGTCCCACCGGGTCCGCCACTGTTCCGTGTCCACCTTGCCGCGGTACTCGAAGGCCACAGCCCGGAAGATCAGGGCAACCAGGACCACCAGCAGCGGCAGGTAGAGGGCGGAGAACAGCGAGGCGTACCAGAGCGGGAAAGCGGCAAAGGTTGCTCCGGCGGCCGTCAGGAGCCACACCTCGTTGCCGTCCCACACCGGGCCCACGGTGTTGAGCAGGACACGGCGTTCGGTATTGTCCCGGGCGAACAGCTTCATCAGCATCCCGACGCCCAGGTCAAAGCCCTCAAGGAAGAGGTAGCCGGTCCACAGCACTGCTATGGCGATGAACCAGATGGTTGGCAGCAGTTCCATTCTTCGTTTCCTCTGCTCTTGTTGCGCGCGGACTAGTAGGCGAAGGCCAGGACGTCGTCGGCGGGTTTTCCGCCGCCAGGGCCGCCCGGGCCGGGGGTGGCGTCCTCGTTTTCATCAACAGGAGCGTGAACCAGTTCCGGCATGGCGGACACCACGCCGCCCCGGATGTACTTGACCAGCAGTTTCACTTCCACCACCAGCAGCACGGCGTAGATTGCGGTCAAGGTGATGAGCGACGCCAGCAGTTCCCCGGCGGTGACACCCGGCGACACCGCCGCCGCGGTGAACATAAACACCTGGTCGATGCCGTTGGGATCGGGGTTGGGCGCCACCACAAAGGGCTGGCGGCCCATCTCGGTGAAGATCCAGCCGGCTGCGTTGGCTCCGAAGGGGGCCAGGATTCCGAAGACGGCGAGGCGCATCAGCCATCTGGATTCGGGCACGGTTCCCTTCCGGGTGAGCCAGAGAGCCACCAGGGCCGCGAAGGCGGCGATGCCGCCGAATCCGATCATCATCCGGAAGCCCCAGTAGGTGACCTCCATAACCGGCAGGTAGTCGATTTCCTGGCCGGCGCGTTCGCCGTAGATGGGGTTGTCCGGCAGGTGGGTTCCGTAGGCTTCCTTGTACTGGGGCAGGAGGCTGTTGACGCCCTGGACTTCGGTGGTGAAGTCGCCCTTGGCCAGGTAGGAGAGGATGCCGGGGACCTCGATCAGGGCCACGATGTCGTCGCAGTTCTGGGAGCCGAGGTTGCCGATGCTCAAGACGGAAAAGCCCGTGCCGTCGTGGCAGGCGGCTTCTGCGGCCGCCATCTTCATGGGCTGCTGCTCGAACATCAGCTTGCCCTGGAGGTCTCCCGTGAGGGCGGTTCCGGCGAAGGAGATCATGGCCACCACGGCGCCGATGCGCAGGGACCGGATCCATACTTTATGGTCGTCCTTGTCACGGCCGGGGATTTCCGCGGCCTCACCGGGGATGACCTTGCCGTCGGCTCCTACGGTGTCGACGCCGTCGCGCCGCCTGCGCCACAGGTGGTACCAGGCGATGCCGAGCAGGAAGGCGCCGGCGACGGCGAGGGCGCCGAACAGCGTGTGCGGGACGGCGACGAGTGCTGTGTTGTTGGTGAAGACTGCCCAGGCATCGGTCATCACAGGCCGGCCGTCGATCATCTCCACGCCCACGGGGTGCTGCATCCAGCTGTTGGCCACGATGATGAAGTAGGCCGAGAACACGGAGCCTATGACGGCGATCCAGAGGCACGCGAGGTGGACGCCCGGCTTCAACTGCTTCCAACCGAAGATCCACAGGCCGAGGAAGGTGGACTCCACGAAGAAGGCCAGGAGCGCCTCGAGTGCGAGCGGAGCGCCGAAGACATCCCCCACGAAGCGGCTGTATTCGCTCCAGGCCATCCCGAACTGGAACTCCTGGACGATGCCGGTGGCCACGCCCATGATGAAGTTGATCAGGAAAAGCTTTCCCCAGAACTTCGTCATCCGGAGGTATTCAGCTTTGCCGGTGCGGTGCCAGGCAGTTTGGATCACCGCAACCACCAACCCCAGCCCGATGGTCAGCGGAACCATCATGAAGTGGTAAACGGTGGTGATGCCAAATTGCCAGCGTGCGATTTCCAGAGCGTCCAAAGCGTCCAAGGCGGTCCCTACTGTCAGCCGATGCAGGTTTTCTACGTTCTGTAGAAACTCTAACTTCTACGAAGTGTAGAACAGTGCCGGGGCGGTGTAAAACGTGCGGCTGCCGATCGTGCGGCGTATCACCGGCCAGCGCCGCCCCCTGTTCTACCCAATGTAGAAAGTGGCGCGGAATCGGGGTAAATTGGTTCGTGTAGTTGACCACACGCATGGAGTCACCGCCAGCCTTTGCGGCTGCGGTGCGGGGAAACAAAGGAAAAGTGCAATGGCTAGTCTTGGTGAACTGGAACGGGCAGTGATGGATCTGCTCTGGGCGGGCCATGAAGCAGCCACCGCAAACACCTTGCGGGACCGGCTCGCACAGACGTCGGTCGGGCAGGATGGGGCGGCCGGGCACGAGGGCAAGGAACTTGCCGTCACTACCGTGCTCACGGTGCTGTCCCGGCTGGAGAAGAAGGGCCTGGTGGAACGCGAACGCGGCACCCGCCCGCACCGCTACCAGGCAGTGTCCAGCCGCGAGGACCACACCGCGGAGTTGATGCACGAGGTACTGGGGTCGGCTCCAGACCGCGAGGCCGTGCTGGCGCGTTTTATCGGATCCGTTTCCGAAGGTGAAGCCGAGACTCTGCGCAAACTGCTTGGCCACCTCTAACGGACCATGTTCTGGGCCTCGTACCTGCTGGCGGTCCTTGCGATAGTCCTGGCGTGGCCGGTACCTATCCTCCTCTCGAAGGCGCAATGGCCCGCGCGCTCACCTTTCACGGCCATGCTGCTATGGCAGGCCATTGCACTGGCGGGCGGGCTGTCGATGATCGGCGCCATGCTGGTGTACGGCCTGGAACCCATAGGCGATAACCTTCTCGCCGGCCTCCGCGCCCTTGCGGGGATGGTGCTTTTCAATGCGCCCACCACCGCGTTGGGCTTCTGGCATATCTTTGCCCTGTCCGCTGCGGCGCTGCTGACGGCCCACCTGGTCTTCACCCTCCTGCTGACGTACTACAAGATCGAACGCCAACGGCGGCGCCACCGCGAACTTCTCGCGCTTCTGGCTTCACCATCTGCCGAAGGCACCGGGACACTGGTCATTAACCACGATTCGCCGGTGGCTTACTGTCTTCCCGGCGGCGCCCGCTCTGTAACTGTGCTGTCCGATGGACTCATGGCGGCCCTTGAGCCGGCCGAGCTCCGGGCGGTCCTGATCCATGAGAATGCGCACCTGAGCCAGCGGCACCATCTGCTGCTGTGGGCGTTCGCGGCCTGGCGCCAGGCTCTGCCGTGGCTGCCCACCACCCGCCTCGCCCAGGAATCCGTGAACTCCCTGATCGAGATGCTGGCCGACGACGTCGCACTCAAGACCGAAAGCAAAGCCACCCTTATCAAGGCGATCGCCATTGTGGCCAGCGGATCGGCCGGGGCGCCGCGGGACGCGGAGCTTCAGTCCGGCGGGCCAAGCCTGGCCCTGGCCGGAATCGACTCTTCGGGGGGAACTTCCGGCTCGGACTCGGCCCGCACCACGGCCTCGCGCGTCAGCCGGCTGCTCTCCCCGAAACCCCAGCTGCCCTCCCCCGTGCGCAGCCTTGTGCTTGCCGGCTGCGTCCTCCTGCTGGCGCTGCCTACAGCCCTGCTCATGGTGCCGGGCCTGCTGGGCTGACGCCCGCCGTCGTCCGCCCACTCCATCTCCCGGCGGGGCTTCCCGCGCGCCGTCTTCGTCCCCTGCTGCCGCCCGCGTACTGCCCGGTCAGGCGTCGATGCGTTCCCGGTCCAGGCTGGAGGCGCCGGCGATGATGAAATCCTTGCGCGGAGAAACATCCGAGCCCATCAGCAGGTCAAAGATCTCTTCAGCCTGCTGGGCGTTCTCGATACGGACCTTGCGGAGCGTTCGGTGGCGGGGATCCATGGTGGTCTCGGCCAGCTGTTCGGCGTCCATTTCGCCGAGGCCTTTGTAGCGCTGGATGGGCTCCTTGTACCGCTTGCCCTCCTTCGCCAGCCGGGCCAGCAGCACGTGGAGCTCGGCCTCGGAATAGGTGTAGATCATCTCGTTGGCTTTTTGGCCGGCGTTGATCACTTCCACCCTGTGCAGCGGCGGTACTGCGGCGAAGACCCTGCCTTCGACGATCATCGGACGCATGTAGCGGAAGAAGAGGGTGAGCAGCAGCGTGCGGATGTGCGCGCCGTCCACGTCGGCGTCCGTCATCAGGATGACCTTGCCGTAGCGGGCGGCGGCGATGTCGAAGCTGCGGCCTGATCCTGCGCCCACCACCTGGATGAGGGCCGCGCATTCGGCGTTGGAGAGCATGTCCCCCACCGACGCTTTCTGGACGTTGAGGATCTTGCCACGGATGGGCAGCAGGGCCTGGAAGTCCGAAGACCGGGCCAGCTTGGCCGTTCCCAGCGCCGAGTCGCCTTCCACAATGAAGAGTTCGGAACGTTCGACGTCGTCCGTGCGGCAGTCAGCGAGCTTGGTGGGCATCGAGGAGGTTTCCAGGGCGTTCTTGCGCCGTTGGGTTTCCTTGTGCACGCGCGCCGAGATACGGGATTTCATCTCGCTGACGATTTTTTCCAGGAGCAGTGCGGACTGCGCCTTGTCGTTCCGGTTGGCGGACGTGAGCTTCGCGTTGACCTCCCGCTCCACCACCCTGGACACGATGGCGCGCACCGCGCTGGTGCCGAGGATTTCCTTGGTCTGGCCTTCGAACTGCGGCTCAGCCAGGCGTACCGTCAGCACGGCGGTGAGGCCGGCAAAAATGTCATCCTTGTCAATTTTGTCGTTGCCGGCCTTGAGCTTCCTGGCGTTGCTTTCCACTGCTTTGCGGAAGGTCTTGACCAGGGCCTGTTCAAAGCCGGACTGGTGGGTTCCGCCCTTGGGCGTGGAGATGATGTTGACGAAGCTGCGGACCGTGCTGTCGTAACCGATCCCCCAGCGCAGGGCCACGTCAACCTCGCAGTCGCGCTCCACTTCGGCGAGCTGGCTGTGCCCCCGTTCGTCGAGCACGGGAACCGTCTCCTTGAACTTTCCGGAGCCGTGCAGCCGCCAGACATCGGTGACGGCGGGATCAGCGGCAAGGAACTCGACGAATTCGGAGATGCCGCCGTCGTGGTGGAACACCTCCTCATGGGGTCCGGCTTCGCCGGGCGTTCCCGGAACTTTGCGCTCATCACGGACCGTCAGCTTGAGGCCGGGCACCAGGAAGGAAGTCTGCCGGGCGCGGGCCGCCAGTTCGTCGTAGGAAAACTTTGCATCCGGGGTGAAGATCTGCCGGTCCGCCCAGTAGCGGATCCTGGTTCCTGTGACGCCCCGCTTGGCCTTGCCCGCCACGTCCAGCACCGAGTCGTCCACGAACGGCGCGAACGGCGCAGCCGGATCAATTTTCGAACCGATGTCCTTGAAGCGCCCCGGCTCGCCCCGGCGGAAGGACATCTTGTACGTTTTTCCGCCCCGGTCCACCTCGACGTCGAGCCGGGCGGACAAGGCATTAACTACGGAGGCGCCCACGCCGTGCAGGCCGCCGGACGCGGTGTAGGAGCCGCCGCCGAACTTGCCGCCGGCATGGAGCTTGGTGAAGACCACCTCGACGCCGGTGAGCCCGGTCTTAGGCTCCTTGTCGATCGGGATGCCGCGGCCGTCGTCGTGGATCTCCACGGAGTTGTCTGCGTGGAGGATGATCTTGATGTCGTGGCCAAACCCCGCGAGTGCCTCGTCCACCGAGTTGTCAATGATTTCCCAGAGGCAGTGCATCAGGCCGCGGGAGTCAGTGGAACCGATGTACATGCCGGGGCGCTTGCGGACGGCTTCGAGGCCCTCCAGCACAGACAGGTGCCGGGCAGTGTAATCAGAGCTTGGTGCCACTGGTGATGAACTCCTTCAGGGACGAAAAAAGCGGGCTGGTGCGCTCTTCCTAGGTTAGTCGGCCCGGCCTGGCAGTGCCGACTGCCACACCCGGGGCGCCGTGTGCACCGCGCCACGTGGCGGTTTCCAAGGCTGGCTGCGCTGGTCTTGACGGAGTCTTGCGGCTACGCGCACAGCGAACTTGGGCCATCCTTGCAATGGTTTTGATACGAATGCTGGTTATATAGACGTACTGATCTACTAAGGAGGCCGACATGACAACAGCAGTGGCAGACCGCACACTCAACGCACTGGACCGGTGCGATCGTTGCGGAGCCCAGGCATATGTCCGGGTTGTACTGGAGTCCTCCGGCGGTGAACTGCTTTTCTGCGGCCACCACGCCCGTGCAGTTGAAGCAACGCTGAAGCCGTTGAGCTCCGACTGGCATGATGAGACGGGGAAGCTTCACGAGAAAGCTCCCGTGGAAATCGACTAGCTTCACTGAAGTTGTTGGGACCCTGCCGGAAGGCGGGGTCCCAATCTTTTTAAGCCGACCGGCCTAGAGCCGGGGCAGCAAAAACGGCCCGCCCGATGCGCACCTTACAAGGCGCAGCAACCGGCGGGCCGCTTGTGTACGTCTGACTCTAGTCCAGGTAGTCCCGCAGCACCTGGGACCGTGAGGGGTGGCGCAGCTTGGACATGGTCTTGGATTCGATCTGGCGAATGCGCTCGCGCGTCACTCCGTAGACCTTGCCGATTTCGTCTAAAGTCTTCGGCTGTCCGTCAGTGAGGCCGAACCGCATGGCCACAACACCGGCCTCGCGCTCGGAAAGCGTATCCAGTACGGAGTGGAGCTGCTCCTGCAGGAGCGTGAAGCTCACGGCGTCGGCCGGAACCACAGCCTCGGAGTCCTCGATCAGGTCGCCGAACTCCGAGTCGCCGTCCTCGCCCAGGGGCGTGTGGAGCGAGATGGGCTCGCGGCCGTACTTCTGGACTTCCACGACCTTTTCGGGGGTCATGTCCAGTTCGAGCGCCAGCTCTTCCGGCGTGGGTTCGCGGCCGAGGTCCTGCAGCATCTGGCGCTGGACACGGGCCAGCTTGTTGATGACTTCAACCATGTGCACCGGAATACGGATGGTGCGCGCCTGGTCAGCCATGGCGCGGGTGATCGCCTGGCGGATCCACCAGGTGGCGTACGTGGAGAACTTGAAGCCCTTGGTGTAGTCGAACTTCTCTACCGCACGGATCAAGCCAAGGTTGCCTTCCTGAATCAGGTCCAGGAAGAGCATGCCGCGGCCGGTGTAGCGCTTGGCCAGTGAGACCACCAGGCGGAGGTTGGCCTCCAGCAGGTGGTTCTTGGCGCGCTTGCCGTCGTGGATGATGAACTCAAGCTCGCGCTTGTACTTCGGATCCATGGACCCGTCGTCTGCGTTGATCTTCTCTTCGGCGAACAGCCCGGCTTCGATCCGGAGCGCAAGGTCCACTTCCTGCTCGGCGTTGAGCAGTGCGACCTTACCAATCTGCTTCAGGTAGTCCTTAACGGGGTCGGCCGTCGCTCCGGCAGACATTACCTGCTGCACGGGTGCGTCGTCGTCATCGGCGTCAGAGTAGACGAAGCCCTTGCCCGAGCCGGCTGCTCCCTTTACGGGATCAGCCTCGGCGTCCTCCTCGACGACGTCAGGCCCTTCGAGGGCTTCGAGGTCCTCCTCGACTTCTTCTGCGTCATCGGCGTCCGATTTCCCGGCAGCCTCTGCGGCAGCCTTGGCGCCGGGCTTGGGTCCGCGCTTTTTGGGCTCGCGCTTGCCGTCCGCACCAGCTTCACCGGCAGAAGCCTTGTTGGCTGCC
Source organism: Pseudarthrobacter sp. NPDC058329 (assembly GCF_042879835.1). Classification (NCBI taxonomy): domain Bacteria; kingdom Bacillati; phylum Actinomycetota; class Actinomycetes; order Micrococcales; family Micrococcaceae; genus Pseudarthrobacter; species Pseudarthrobacter sp. NPDC058329. The sequence continues at coordinate 17,669 of NZ_JBHVZR010000016.1, read as the reverse complement.
CGCGTGGCGGCCCGCTTGGCGTTTGTTGCCGCCTGCTTCTCCTCGGCGGACAGTTCGTCCTGGGCGGCGGGGTCCTTCTTCGTGGAAGACGGGGTCACAGAAAACCTTTCTAGCGGTGGTCTGTGGAATCGCCATACGGGCAACACCACTATGACCCTGTCAAGTCCGTGGTGGAAACCAAGCGTCACCACGGCCGGCAGAGTCTATAAATAGAACTGCCGGAGCGGCTGTAATGTTCCCCAAAAGGGTTCATCACAAACACTTGATACACGGACCCAACCGGGTCTCGGCATTCATTGTCTCACGATTTCCCCAAATAGGGCCTAACCCGCCTTTCCTGCCGCGGCCACTTCAGGCCGCGTCCGGTCCGAACTTCTGCCAGGCCGCCTCCTTCCGCGCCGCCCAGCCGCACAGGGCGCCCCGGCGGACCATCTCCAGCAGTAGCTCTGCGAGCCGGTAGCCGGGCTCGGATTCGAGCGCCTCATCCAGGTACGCGGCCGCATACGAGCCGCGGCCGCGGCACCAGGCGATCCATCCCCTCCCCGTCAAAGCGGCGGCTGCCGGTGGTCCCCCGGGCACGGCAAGGTGCTCCAGGACAAGGTCAAGGGCGTCAAGGCTGTGCCATTGAGGAACTGCGGGATCGTGCCCCATCAGGACGTCACCGTAGCCAGGAGTTCCAGCGCCGCCTTCCGGCATCGACAAGCCCTGGACGCAGGGGTTGTCCGCAGCAAAGCAATGATAGTCAGCCGCATCCGCTGCGAATGGCGTCTGTTCCGCGCCGGCTTGTTCCGCCGCAGGTGCCAGTGGCCCCAGTCGCACGTCCTCGCTGAAGATTCCGAACTCTTCGGCCCCGGCTGCTGCCGCTGCCCTCCCGGCTGCCGCCATGACCAGTACGGCATCGCGCCAGGCGGGAATCATGAGCGTTGCCCGGAGGAAGGCGTCGCGGTGCACCGACGGCCGCTGCAGGTGCCCGGCCGGCCTGGCGAGCACCGCCTCCCACTGGCCCAGCACCGCGTCAAACTGGGCCCGGCTCTGCCGCCTGGGGTCCAACTGGGCCGACCACACGGCTTCCGCCTCCCGAACAGCGTCGCATTGGAGGTCCGGCACCGGGCAGGCCGGCTGCCGCTGTTCCGGTGCCGGTCCCACGCTGCTGCCCCGGAACACCATCTCGGTGTTGAGCAGGCTGTCCCGGATCTCCTGGACAGGACGCCCCGGCAGCGGGCAGCATCCGGAGCGGCAACGAACGTCCCGCCAGTACTGGTCCCCGACGTACCACGCGTCCTTGACAGGCATTCCGGCCTCGGCGAGTGCCCACTCCAGGGAATCGAGCAGTGCGTCGTAGCAATCCGGGCCTGCCAGCCAGCCGTTGTTCGTGAAAAGGGCCAGCAGGGTGCCGTCGGCATTTTCGTCTGCCTCCAGGTACCCGCACACCGTTTGCGCGAAGACGGTGGGGTCAGCGAGGACAGCCGGCCCGGGAAGATCCAGCCGCAGCGTAGCCCCGAGCCTTTTGCCCTGCATTGTCATGGCCACGAGGCTTTGCGCCGGCCAGTATCCCAGCGAGTGGGGAATGAAGCCCAGGATGTCTTCCGGGCCGCGGACGGTGAGGCGTTCTGGAGGTGTCATGGCTCCAGCATTCGCCCAGCGACGGGCACCTCGACAGCGGTGGCCGCCCCTATGTGGACACAGCGGGATCAGGCCAGTCCTGTGGAGGACCAGTCAGTCGTCCGAAGCTGCGGCCCGGCTGCGCCGTGCAAGGTTCTCCCGGCGCTGCCGGGCCAGTGCGCTGCGCAGCGGCGGGACCACCACCCCTTGGGCAGCCATCTGGCGCCGGACCTTGCGGCGGCATACCAGTGTGGCTGCGGCTCCGAGGCCGAGCAGCAGGAACTGGACACTCAAAGCGATCCGGAACGGGTCCAGCCCGTACAGGACTCCGTTGGAGAATCCGCTGGCGTACAGCACGTCCAGCACCAGTCCAATCAGGAAGATCGCGATCAGCGCCGCGATGAACCCGCCGACGTTGACGATGCCCGTTGCCGTGCCGATCCGGTGCGCGGGGTTGAAGGTGCGGGCGAAGTCGAAACCGATCATGGAGCCGGGCCCGCCAATTGCCAGCACCACCACCAGTCCTGCCAGGAGCCACAGCGGCGAACGCCCCGGAGTGAGCAGGACGGCCGCCCACGCTCCAGCAGTGGCAGCGGCGATCAGCAGGACCATCGTTGAACGCCGTAGCGGGTGGCGGGAGACAAAGCGGCCAATAAACGGCCCTACGGCCATGGCCGTTGCCACGTACAAAGACATGAGGGCGGCCACCGTCCCGGCATCCAGGCCCTGCCCGGAAAGCAGGAACGGGTAACCCCAGGTCATGGCGAAGACCGTGCCGCTGAATTGGATGGTGAAGTGGCTCCACAACCCCAGCCGGGTCCCCGGCTGGCGCCAGGCGCGGGCGAGCGATGCCCCGGTGGCCTTCAGGCCCCTCTGGGCCTGCGGCCGCGGGGTGCCCGGCGGCACGTCCTGCAGGAGCAGCAGCACCAGGACAACGGCAAGTCCGGACATTCCCGCCAGCATCAGGAACGCTGGGGTCCAGCCGGAAGCGTGAAGGACATAGGCGAAAGGTATAACGCTGAACAGCTGCCCCAGCTGGCCGGACATACCCGTCAGCTGGGTCACCAGCGGCACCCGTGCGGGCGCAAACCAGAGGGGGATCAGGCGGATTACCGAAATGAAAGTCATGGCGTCCCCGGCGCCCACCAGGACCCTGCCGGCCACGCCGCCGGGAACACTGTCAGCGAAGGCCAGCTGAAGCTGGCCCAGGCCCATCAACACGGCACCGCCGGCGATCATGGCGCGGGAGCCGAACCGGTCCACCAGCAGGCCCACGGGGATCTGCAGTCCGGCGTAGACAAGCAGCTGGAGGACAGTGAAGAACGAAATTGCTGAGGCACTGGCTTGGAAGCGCTCCGTGGCCTCCAGTCCCACCACCCCAAAGGACGTGCGCTGCGAAACGGCTACCAGGTACCCGAAGATGCCAACGGTCCAGATCAGCCAGGCGCGGGGTGCAGTCACCCCTTCATTATGCCCGGGACCGTGATGCCCGGACCCAAGCGCACGCCCCGGCAGCAGCGCGTTCCGCCTGCCGGCCGGGGGTTCAACAACTTCAGGGTCCTACTGGCCGGGATTTTCGCGGGCGAGGTAGGCCTCTACAGCAGCGCCGAGGACGTCCGCATTGGGCAGCTCGTCATTTTCGTCGGCGAGGAGTGAGCGGCGGACCGTGCCCTCGGCTTTTTCGTCATACCGCGATTCGAGGCGCGAAACCACCTGCTGGACATCCTCGGAGGCATCGATCTGCTCGGCGATCTGCCGGCTGACCTCCCGCCCCGCTTCGCGGAGCCTGTCCGAGGGCAGCATCAGCGATGTGGCCGCCCCCAGGTATTCGAGGCCTGCGACGGCGGCGGTGGGGTATTCCGCCTCGGCCAGGTAGTGCGGCACATGGATGACGTAGCCGGCGACGTTGCGGCCGGCCTCCACCAGGCGGAGCTCCAGGATGTGGCCCACAGCAGCGGGGACTTCCACGGTGGGCTTCCACACGGAGATGCCCTCGATGAGTTCAGGCCTGTTGCCGTGCACCGTCACACCCACCGGACGGGTGTGGGGCACCGGCATCGGGATGGAGTGGATCCAGGTGACGAGGTTGACGTCCAACTTCTCCACGATCCCCACCACTGCACGCGCAAACCGTTCCCACTGCAGGTCCGGTTCAAAACCTGCCAGCAGGAGGAAGGGATTACCCAGGCCGTCAATGAGCCGATAGAGGGCGAGCCGGGGCTCCTGGTAGTCCTGAAGGTGGTCCTCGACGAACGTCAGGTGCGGCCTGCGGGACCGGTAGTCGATGAGCTGGTCAGCGTCGAAGACTGCGACCGGCTCGGCGTCGAGCGTGTCCAAAAGTTCCGCGTTGATTTGCTTCACCACGTGCCCGGCGTCGGCGAATCCGGTGAAGCCCATCACCAGGTTCAGCCCGCGGAGGGCGGGGCTGTGGAACAGCTCAATGTTGCTTGCATAGAGCGCATCGGGGTCCAGCAGGGAGCCGGAAAACCGTTCAAGCACGGCGTGTTCCTTTCATAGGTGCGGGTGGACATCTTCTACAACGCCGCAGGACAGCCGCACATTCCTGCCTCGGGTGTGGCGCACCTCTCAGGAAATACAACGGCCCGGGCGGGGACGGGCTACGATCGGAACTGGCCTGCCAGACGGGCTTGCAGACACCCGGACAGCGTCCCGACCGATTGCACCCGGGCATCCATGGCAGAGCGCCGAACATGCACCCCTGCCCGAACATCTCTCGAGAATTGAGGACTGATCCCTGTGGTCAAGAATACTGAAATCAACCTTAGTACCCTCTCAAGGGACCTGAAGAAGAGCCCCAGTGACGCAGTGGTCATAGGCGTGGGAAAGGGCGCCGACGGACCGGTCCTCCTGGAGAACCCCCTGACGGCCAAGTCCGCAGAGGCCCTCGCCGGCTCCCTTAAGTCACTGGGCGTCACCGGCGCCGCCGACCAGATCGTCCGCCTCCCCGGCCTGCCGGAGACCGGCGCCGGGATCCTGGTCCTCGCGGGCACCGGCAAGGTCACGGCAGCGGAGCCCCTTGCCGGCGAAGCACTTCGCCGGGCGGCAGGTTCCGCGGTCCGGCAACTCGCCGGCCTCGCAACGGTGGTCCTGGCCCTGCCGACGACGTCAGTCGCCGATGTGGCGGCCGTCGCCGAGGGTGCCGCCCTGGGCGCCTATTCCTTCACCGAGTTCCGGTCATCCAGGGACGGTCTGAAGGATCCGGTTCGAAACGCGGTGATCTTTACCGAACTCGCCGACCATAGCGAAACCGGCGCCGCGCTGAAACGCGCCGGGCTGATCGGCAAGGCGGTCAATGCCACCCGTTCACTGGTAAACCAGCCGCCCAGCCACCTCTACCCCGAAACCTTCGCGGAAGCAGCGAAGGAGCTGGCCAAGGGCCTGCCCGTGAAGGTCACTGTCTGGGACGAGAAGCGGCTTGAAAAGGAAGGATTCGGCGGCATCATGGGCGTGGGGAAGGGCTCCGCCCGCCAGCCCCGGCTGGTCAAGGTGGAGTACTCCCCTGCCAGGGCCACCTCGAAGATCGCCCTCGTCGGCAAGGGAATCACCTTCGATACCGGCGGTATTTCCATCAAGCCGGCCCTCGGCATGGGCGACATGAAGAGCGACATGGCGGGCGCCGCCGTCGTCCTTAACACTGTCCTGGCCCTCGCCGGCCTTGGCCTGCCGGTCAAGGCGACCGCCTGGCTCTGTATCGCCGAGAACATGCCCTCGGGCGCGGCCTCGCGTCCGGCGGACGTCCTGACCATGTTCGGCGGCAAGACCGTCGAGGTCCTCAACACCGACGCCGAGGGCCGGCTGGTCATGGCCGACGGCATCGTGGCAGCCAGCCGCGAGTACCCGGACGCCATCATCGACGTCGCCACCCTCACTGGGGCGCAGCTGATCGCCCTGGGCAACCGCACGGCCGGCATCATGGGCTCCGACACCGTGACCGGCCCGCTCAAGGCCGCAGCCGACCGGGCCGGGGAACTTGTGTGGCCCATGCCGCTTCCGGAGGAACTGCGCCCCAGCATTGACTCGCAGGTTGCGGACCTCGCCAACATCGGCGAACGCCATGGCGGCATGATGACGGCCGCCGTTTTCCTGCGCGAGTTCGTGGGTAAGGGCAAGGACGGGGAGCAGATCCCCTGGGCCCACATCGATATCGCCGGGCCTTCCTTCAACAACGGAAGCCCCTATGGCTACACCCACAAGCAGGGCACGGGCTGCACCGTACGGACCCTGGTGGCCTATGTAGAGGACATCCTGGCCGCGGCGGCCTGATACTGCCGGCCGCCCGGGGGCACGCACGCCCTGCGGAACAGGGAATGTTCCCTGCGCCGCAGGGCCGCGTGACACTGGACACAAGCGCTCCACAAACGCGGCGCCAAGGTGGAGCATGGATAAGTGGTTCGCTAAGGTGAACCACGGTAGTCACAAATGCAAGAGAACCGGCCTGCTGGCATAATCACGGCAGTGTAAGTTCCAAGACCAGATGATGCGCGGAGATCGCGTCATCGTTCACGCGAGGGAGCGTTTAAGTGGCCGATCAGGCAACTGCGCAAGAATTCGACATCCTGGTACTCGGTGGAGGCAGCGGCGGATACGCCGCCGCACTGCGGGCCGTACAGCTTGGCCTTACCGTCGGCCTCGTGGAGAAGGCAAAGCTGGGCGGCACCTGCCTCCACAACGGCTGCATCCCCACCAAGGCGCTGCTGCACTCGGCAGAGCTCGCCGACCACGCCCGTGACTCCGCCAAGTACGGCGTGAACGTCACCCTTGACGGCATCGACATCACGGCCGTCAACGCGTACAAGGACGGCATTATCGCCGGCAAGTTCAAGGGCCTCCAGGGCCTGATCAAGTCCAAGGGCATCACCGTCATCGAGGGTGAGGGCAAGCTCCAGGGCACCGACACCATCGTGGTCAACGGCACCGCGTACAAGGGCAAGAACATCGTCCTGGCCACGGGCTCATACTCCCGCTCCCTTCCGGGACTGGAAATCGGCGGCAAGGTCATCACCTCCGACCAGGCCCTGACCATGGACTCAATCCCCAAGAGTGTCATCATCCTGGGCGGCGGCGTTATCGGCGTCGAGTTCGCGTCCGTCTGGAAGTCCTTCGGCGTGGACGTCACCATCGTGGAGGGCCTGCCCTCACTGGTCCCCAACGAGGACGCCACCATCGTCAAGAACTTCGAGCGGGCCTTCAAGAAGCGCGGCATCAAGTTCTCCACCGGAGTGTTCTTCCAGGGCGTTGAGCAGAACAACGACGGCGTCAAGGTCACCCTGGTGGACGGCAAGACGTTCGAAGCCGACCTGCTGCTCGTCGCCGTCGGCCGTGGCCCCGTCACCGCCAACCTGGGCTACGAGGAAGCCGGCGTCACCATCGACCGCGGCTTTGTTATCACCAACGAGCGCCTCCACACCGGCGTCGGCAACATCTATGCGGTGGGCGACATCGTCCCCGGCGTACAGCTGGCCCACCGCGGTTACCAGCAGGGCATCTTCGTCGCCGAGGAAATCGCCGGCCTGAAGCCGGTAATTGTTGAGGACATCAACATCCCCAAGGTCACCTACTCGGATCCCGAAATCGCCACCGTTGGCTACACCGAAAAGGCCGCCAAGGAGAAGTTCGGCGAGGACCAGGTGCAGACCCAGGAATACAACCTGGCCGGCAACGGCAAGAGCTCCATCCTGGGCACCTCAGGACTGGTCAAGCTGGTCCGCCAGAAGGACGGCCCCGTGGTGGGCGTCCACATGATCGGCGCCCGCATGGGTGAGCAGGTGGGCGAGGCCCAGCTGATCGTGAACTGGGAAGCCTACCCGGAGGATGTTGCCCAGCTGGTGCACGCCCACCCCACCCAGAACGAGTCCCTCGGCGAAGCCCACCTGGCCCTCGCCGGCAAGCCGCTTCACGGCTAGTCTCCCCCCAAGCACCACAGGGCCTGGTGCACCCGGCACGGAATGCCGGGTGCACTAGGCTGGCCAACAAGGCAGCAATCATCCGCACTAAAGATCAATAAGGAGAACGGGGACGACATGTCTGAATCCGTTAACTTGCCCGCCCTCGGTGAGAGCGTCACCGAAGGAACCGTCACCCGCTGGCTCAAGCAGGTAGGTGACCGGGTAGAGGTGGACGAGCCGCTGCTCGAAGTCTCCACCGACAAAGTAGACACTGAAATCCCCTCTCCTGTCGCTGGCGTGATTGAGGAAATCCTGGTTGCCGAGGACGAGACCGCCGAGGTCGGCGCTCCCCTGGTCCGCATTGGCGATGGCTCCGGCGGCGGCGCACCGGCCGAAGAAGCACCCGCGGCAGCACCGGCGGAAGAAGCACCCGCAGCTGCCCCGGCCGAGGAAGCACCTGCCCAGGAAGCGCCGGCTCCCGCCCAGGAGGCCCCGGCCGGCGGCGGCGAAGGCCACGAGGTTACCCTCCCCGCGCTGGGCGAAAGCGTCACCGAAGGCACCGTCACCCGCTGGCTGAAGGCCGTGGGTGACTCCGTCGAGGTTGACGAGCCCCTCCTGGAAGTCTCCACCGACAAGGTTGACACCGAAATCCCGTCGCCGGTGGCCGGCACCCTCCAGGAAATCCGCGTCAACGAAGACGAAACAGCAGAAGTGGGCTCCGTCCTGGCAGTTATCGGCTCAGGCGCAGCTGCCGCCCCCGCCGAAGCACCGTCCACCGAGGCGCCGGCCCAGGAAGCTCCCAAGGCTGAGGCACCGAAGGCTGAGGCGCCGGCACCTGCCCCGCAGGCAGCACCGGCACAGGCGGCCCCCAAGGCAGAACCTGCACCGCAGGCTGCTCCCGCTGCAGCACCGGCCGAAACCGAGGCCGCACCGGCCAACGGATCCGAGTCGGGCTACGTCACACCACTGGTGCGGAAGCTGGCCAACCAGCACGGCGTGGACATCTCCTCGCTCTCGGGCACCGGTGTGGGCGGACGCATCCGCAAGCAGGACGTCATCGCCGCCGCCGAAGCCAAGGCCGCACCCGCCGCAGCTCCCGCAGCCGCGCCGGCATCAGCTCCGGCAGCGTCCAACGCCGCTGTTTCCTCACTGCGCGGCACCACGCAGAAGGCACCGCGCATCCGCCAGGTCATCGCCCGCCGCATGCGCGAGTCCCTCGAGGTCTCCACCCAGCTGACGCAGGTCCACGAAGTGGACATGACCAAGGTCGCCAAGCTGCGCCTCAAGGCCAAGAACTCGTTCCAGGCCCAGAACGGCGTCAAGCTCACCTTCCTGCCGTTCATCGCCAAGGCAGTTGCCGAGGCGCTCAAGCAGCACCCCAAGCTCAACGCTGCCTACGACGAGGACAAGCAGGAGATCACGTACCACAACGCTGAGCACCTCGCGATCGCCGTCGACACCGACAAGGGCCTGCTGGTCCCGGTCATCTCCGACGCCGGCAACCTCAACCTGGCCGGACTGGCCGGCAAGATCGCCGACGTCGCAGGGCGCACCCGCGACGGCAAGATCGGCCCGGACGAGCTGTCCGGCGGCACCTTCAGCATCACTAACATCGGTTCGGTTGGGGCCCTGTTCGACACCCCGATCATCAACCAGCCGCAGGTGGGCATCCTGGGCACCGGCGCCATCGTCAAGCGCCCCGTGGTTGTTGCCGACGAGAACGGTGACGACTCGATTGCCATCCGCTCCATGATGTACCTCTCCCTGACGTACGACCACCGCCTGGTGGACGGCGCCGATGCCGGCCGGTTCCTCCAGACCCTGAAGGCGCGCCTCGAAGAAGGCGCCTTCGAAGCGGACCTGGGGCTGTAACAGGCTAAGACGCACGACGGCGGTGCAGGCAGCGGCGGGAAACCACCGCACGTCCTGCACCGCCATCGGCGTTTAATAAGCCCCGCGGCGCGACGAAACACCTGCGGCCCCGAACTACTACACGCTGTAGAAAACACTGGCTACACTGGTCCCATGAACATCGTCTATAACATCGTGGTTTTCCTGCACATCGTCGGCGCCGCCATGATCGTCGGCATCTGGATCGGCCAGATGAAGAAGCCCACCGTCCACCCCCGCCAGTTCGACGGCGCCATGCTCCAGCTCCTCACCGGCGTCGCCCTGATGGGGCTGATTCCGGCCCTCGACATGGACGCCAACTACGCCAAGCTGGGCATTAAGTTCGCCATCGCCCTCGCTGTCGGTGTACTGGCCTTCATCGGCCGCCGGAAGTACAAGAACGGCGAGGACATCAGCAAGGGCCTGGCGCACAGCGTGGGCGGGCTTGCTCTCCTGAACGTCGCCATCGCCACCATCTGGCAGTAACTGCCTGCCGCGAAGGCCCCAACGACGGCGGCGCCCCCTACCCCGGGCGCCGCCATCGACGTTTGCCGCCGGTCATAATTCACCAGCAGCGGACAGCTGGTGCATGCCCGGGGGGATATCCCTAGGATGGGAGACGGCGGGGCCAGGCACTGGCCTGCCCCGGTTCGAATCAACTTAAGGAGTGGTTATGGCAGCAACACGCACCGCGCACACGGTTTGGAACGGCGACCTGATGACGGGTTCCGGAAACACCACCCTGGACAGCTCCGGCCTGGGCACGTACGAGGTCACCTGGAAGGCGCGCACCGAGGCCGCGGGCGGCAAGACCAGCCCGGAGGAACTGATCGCGGCCGCCCACTCGGCCTGTTTCTCGATGGCCTTCAGCCATGCCCTGGCGCAGGCCGGGCACGCGCCGGAGGAAGTCAACACCAAGGCCGACGTCACGTTCGTGCCTGGCACCGGAATCACCGGCAGCCATCTGACCATGTCGGCCCGGATCCCGGGAATCTCCGAAGACGAGTTCCAGAAGATCGCCGCCGAGGCCAAGGTGGGATGCCCCGTATCCGGTGCCCTGGCCAGCATCGACATCACGCTGGATGCCACCCTGCAGTCCTAAGCGAGCCCAAGGGTTCACCAGAGCCCTGTAAGCAAAAGGCCCTGCCTGACCGGAACGCTCCGGTCAGGCAGGGCCTTTTGCTGCGTCAGGACGGCTGGTTGCCTTGCCGGGGTGGAAGCGGCGCCGGGCGGAGCCGGCGGTAGCCTTCGCGTGCCGGCGGGCGGTCTGTGGGCAGCTCCTGGACCATTTCCTTTAGCGCCCCGATGCCGTATTCGAGCTGCGGATCCCGTCCGGCCGCGTACGCGTGCGGCGGGTAGGTGACCTCGATGTCCGGGTCGACGCCGTAGTTCTCCACGCTCCAGCCCACACCGCCGCCAAACCACGTGGCGTACCGCGGCTGGGTGACACCGGTTCCGTCCGCCAGGGCAAACCTGTTGTCAATGCCCACCACGCCGCCCCAGGTGCGGGTTCCGATGACGGGACCGATGCCGCGCAGCTTGGAAACCTGGGTGATGATGTCGCCGTCGGATCCTGCGAACTCATCGGCCAGGATGATGACCGGCCCGCGCGGCGCATGGTGCGGGTACGTCCGCGGCTTCTCCGCCCGCGGCATGCTCCAGCCGGTGACCTTGCGTCCAATCAGCTCCGCCACCAGCTGGGACGTGTGGCCTCCGCGGTTGCGCCGCACGTCCACGATCAGGCCGTCCAGCGCTGTTTCCGTATCGAGGTCGCGGTGGAGCTGGGCCCAGCCGTTCGCCATCATGTCGGGGATATGCAGGTAACCGAAGGTACCGCCGGAGGCTTCCCGGACGGTCCGCCGGTTGGAGGCCACCCATTCCTGGTACCGCAGTCGTTCCTCGTCCTTGACGGGTACGACGGCGACCCGCCGCTGCCTGCCGGCGCTTTCGCCGTGCGCTGCGCCGTTGAGGAGTGTCAGCTCCACGGCCCGGCCCGCCGCCCCCACCAGCTGCATGGCCGGGGTCACGGTGGCGGCCAGCGGCACGCCGTCGATGGCGAGCAGGATGTCTCCGGCTTTGGCGCCGACGCCCGGCCTGGTCAGGGGCGACGTTGCGAGGGGGTCGGAGGATTCGCCAGCGAGGATGCGCGTGATCTCCCAACCGGCCGGCGTGAGGGCAAGGTCGGCGCCCAGCCTGCCCTGGCCGTGGCTTCCGTTTTCTTTGACTGGCGCGGGCCGGACGTAGGCGTGGGAGGTCCCCAGTTCGCCGTGGAGTTCCCACAGCAGGTCCACGAGGTCGTCATGGGATCCCAGGCGGTCCACCAGCGGACGGTAGCGCTTGTAGATGGACTCCCAGTCCTGCCCGGCCATGTCCTCGGTCCAAAAGAAGTCACGCTGCAGCCGCCATGCCTCGTCAAAGGCCTGGCCCCACACGCTGAGCGGGTCCATCATCACCCGGATCCGGCCAAGATCCACCTTGACCAGGTCGCCTGAGTCCTCGTCCGCCTTTTTGTCCGCCGGTACCACACTGACCTGCTTGTCGGAGATCACCACTGCCCTGGTCCGGTCACCGGAGAGCCGGAAGCTGTCCAGCGATTCCACCAGGGTGGACTGCTTCCGCCGCGAAAGGTCGAAGCGCGCAAGGCTGGGACGTGCATCCTTGTCGTCCTGGCTGGCTTTGCCGTCCCCGGTGACGCCGGCGAGGGCCCAGTCGAGCCAGAGCAGTGCGCCGTCGGCTGCCTTCAGTGACGTGTAGTTGCCCTGCGGGACGGGAACGCCAATGACGCGGTGTGCGAGCCCCTCCGCATCCACCCGAACCTCGGGCGCCGCATCCTGCTTCGGTTCCCCGCCTTCGCTGGCTGCCCCGTCCCCGCCGGCGTCCGGATCCACGGACGGACCAAAGGGCGACGGCGTGTCAGCAGCCAGCGCCACCAGGTACGGCTTGATGGGGCTCGGGAAGGAGAGGTCAAAGGAGTGCCCGTCGTAGACGGGGTCGAAGCTGCGGTTGGAGAGGAACGCCAGGAACTTGCCGTCTGTGGTGAAGGCCGGCGACGTGTCGCAGAAACGGCCATCGGTGACATCCACCGGGTCGGCTTCGGTGTCGGTGACCTTCGCCAGCCGAAGCCGGCTGCGCGAACCGAAGGAAGTTACCGGTTCGGACCAGACCAACCATTGCGAGTCGGCCGACCAGGCCAGATCCGAGACGGTGCCCTCACCGATGCTGGCCACCAGTGTCAGTTCACCGGTTCGGGTGTTGGCCGCGTACACCTCACCGAAGGATGTGCCCAGTGCGAGCCAATCGCCGTCCGGACTCGCTTCCAGGGAGCTGGTGCGCGTGGGGCGGGGAAAGTCGATCCGGGTTGCTGCTGCCGGAGCAACCGCGCCGGCCGCTGGGGATGCGTTTTCCGGGGCGACGTCAGCCTGCTGGACGTCAGCCTGCTGGTCATCCCGCACCACGGAGGACGGGGCGGCTCCCGCGAGGACCGCAGCCCCGGCGGCCGGAACCGGCTGAGGCAAGGGCACCGCGGCCTCCTCCTGGCCAGGTGCCGAAGCGGGCGCTTCGCTCCCCTGGTCTTCCGGGCCCGCGGATGTTCCGGGGGCGCCGGCGTGGGGAGTGCCGGGAACCGGGGCGGCGACGTCCTTGATGTACAGCGATTCGACGCCGTCGTGGTCCGCCACGTAGGCCAGCCGGCCGCCGCCGAGGGGCCGGGGAAGGCGGGCGCGGACGCCCGGGGTTGCTTCGATGATGCGGGACGGACCGTCCTTGTGCCGCAGCCAGTGAATGGTGCCGTGCGCTTCGACGGCGCTGGCCGCGCCGGAGCTGTCCGGGACTGCAGCGCCCAAATGCCTGGTGGTGTTGAGCAGCGCCGGGCGCCGTGACTGCGAGGCCGAGCCGAGGGTGATGTCCAGCCGAAATGGAGCGGAGTTGAGATCGGAAAGCACCCAGAGCTCACCCGCGGATTCAAAGATGACGCGTTTGCCGTCGGTACCGGCGTGCCGGACGTAGAAGTCCTCGTGGTCTGTGTGCCGGCGCAGGTCTTTGCCACTCGGGAGGACCGAGTAAAGGTTGCCGTAACCCTCATGGTCGGACAGGAAAGCGATCCGGCCGTCCACCCACATGGGATCTGCGAGGTTGCCGTCCAGGTCGGGCAGCAGTCGTTCAAATTCGCCATTGCCATCGTTGTCCAGCCACAGCTTCCCGGCGGTACCTCCGCGGTACCGCTTCCACCAGGCGGGTTCACGGGAGAGTACGCTTCCCACAACTACCGGGCGCTCATCCCCCACTTCGGGGCCAAAGGCCACCGACTCCACCGGCCCGAAGGGCAGTTCCTCCGCCCAGCCGCCCTCAAGGGGGACGCTGTAGGCATGTGTATGCCGGCTCTCAGCCTGGCGGAAGGCGCTGGTGACCACCACGGAGCCTTTCGCGGTAAATCCCCTGACCTTCGTGGTGCCGTGGCCAAAGTACGTGAGCTGCCGGTAGTCGCCGCCATCCACCGCAGCGGACACAACTTCCGGCGCCGTTCCCTGCACCACCGTCCATACGAGCCTTTGTCCGTCCGGGGTAAAGCGGGGATTGCGGGCGGGCAGCTGGAGCGAGGAGACACGCCAGGCGCGGCCTCCGTCCAGGGGCGCAATCCATACGTCATCCTCGGCCACAAAGGTGACCAGATCGCCGTGCAGGTGCGGGTAACGGAAGTAGCTCGAAAAGGTCATCGTTTGATCATAGTCAACCCCCGGTTAGCACTGTTGGAGGTGCCGCCGCAGCACCCGCCGTGGTGTGATGGACTCCATGCGCATAGTCATCGCCGGCGCCTCCGGGCTGATCGGGACCCACGTGTCCGCAACGTTCCGGAGTGCCGGCAATGACGTCGTCTCCCTGGTCAGGCGCGAACCGGGGTCGGCGGCGGAAGTCCGTTGGAACCCGGCCGCCGGGGAACTGGACCCGCAGGCGCTTGCCGGGGCCGGCGCCGTTGTTAATCTTTCCGGGGCAGGCATCGGGGACAGGCCGTGGACGCGCAGACGCGTTGAGGAGCTCTACAGCTCGCGGGTGGACTCCACGCGGACGCTGACGCAGGCCATGCACCGGCTTGGCTCCCCGCCCCCTGTTTTCATCAGCCAGTCCGGGGCGAATTACTACGGCGACTCCGGGAACACTGTCCTGCGTGAGAATTCCCCGCAGGGAACGGGAATCCTCGCCGGGATTTGTGGTGAGTGGGAGGCCGCGGCTGCCACAGCTCCCGCGGGCGTGCGCGTGGTGGTTCCGCGGACCGGCGTAGTGCTCAGCCGTTCCGGAGGTGCTTTGGGCAAGCTGCTCCCCCTGATCCGACTGGGCGTTGGTGGGCCGTTTGGAAACGGCCGCCAGTTCTGGCCGTGGATTACGTTGCCTGACGTGTCGGCGGCTTTTCTCTTCCTGCTGGAGTCCCCGTTGAGCGGGCCGGTCAACCTCTGCGCTCCTGAAGACGCGGACGTGAACGCCCTGGTGGCTGCGCTGGCCCGCGCCCTGCACCGCCCCGCCGTATTCCGGGTTCCGGCCCCGGTGCTGCGCCTGGTCATGCGCGACCTGGCCGAAGAACTGCTGCTCGCCAGCCAGCGCCTGGAACCCGCCCGCCTCTCAGCCGCCGGCTTTACCTGGCAGCATCCAACGCTCGCCCAGGCCGCCCAGTGGGTTGCCGGCAAGGAGCAGTGACAGCTCCTTTCGAAGGAGCCACCGGGGTCAGGTGCCGGGAAGAATCCCGCTGACCCGCCATCTGCCGTCCACCGAGACCAGCACCAGGCGGAGGCGCTGTCCCGGGCTGGGCTCTCCTTTTGCCACCACCGCGCCCTGGGCATCCTTTTCCTCATAGCCGGATGAGGCTGAGGTGACAGCAACCACGGTGCTGGCGCCATTGCCGCCGTCCTCCGTCTGCACCTCTGTGAGCGTGGTGGAGAATCCGGACAGGGTGTGGCCGGACTCCCTCAGCCGCCCGCTGATTCCGACGTCTGCCGCCGCCGCATCCGAGCCATGCTGGTTCACCTCATCGAGGAGTTCCAGCATGCCTGTACTGAAAGCCAGCGACCTGAGCAGCGCGATGCCATGGACGGCCACGCCAGGATCGAGGGAAGCTGCCTGCTGCCGGGCAGCCCCTACCGGATCTGCCTCCTGGTCAACTCCGGCTGAAGGGGATTCCTGGACGGCGGCAGTACTCGGGGCCGCAGCGGGAGGCCCCGACGGTGTACCCGGCCCGGCAGCCGTGCCCCCCGCGCCGGACAACCACCAGGCGGCAGCCACTGCCGCGGCCGCTGCGCCCGCAAGAACCCCTCTCCGCAGCCGCCGGCCACCCCGCGGCTGGGCGTGCCGCGCTTTTCCGCCGTCCTCGCGGCGGGCGCGGGGCCTGACCACGTCTGATTCGGGAAAGGGCAGCCTTTCCGGGGCAATAAACGGACCTGACCACTTCGACGTCGTCACCCGGCGCCGCAACCCGCGCGCCCTCTCGCCCAACCGGTTACGGGGAGCGGCCTGCGTGTGCAGGCGTGTGACCAGTTCCGGCAGGACCGTGGGATGGACCGCCGGCGCCAGGTCCAGCGGCAGGGGTGACGCGCTCCGGTAGACCGCTGTTGCCAGGGAAGCAGCGGTGGGTCGGAGCCGCCGGTCTTCGTTCAGCCCTGCCTCCAGGGCGGCGGCGAGTTCCCATGGGACCCCGGGAAGCAGGATGGACAACGGGGGCCGGTCAGCCGTGCGTTGCGGGGGCGTGCCTGTGAGGCAGTACCAGCCCAGCGCAGCAGCCGCATAGACATCCCGTTCAGGCTGAAGTCCTGCCCGCACTGCGTCCACCGGCGCCGGATCCATCAATCCGGGTGTGCCTGCGCTGGCTCCAGGGACCGGGTCCCCCAGCATGCGGGCAATGCCGACGTCGGACAACATCGGTTTACCCTGGCCAGTGAACAGGACGTTGCCCGGTGACACGTCGGCATGGGTGAACCCTTTGCCATGCAAATACGCCAGGACCTGGGAGATGGGGGTCAGCACCGTCACTGTTTCCCCCGCGCTGAGCTTTCCCCTGGCCGTTATCAGGCCGGCAAGGGACCCGCCAGGTGCGTA
This sequence comes from Pseudarthrobacter sp. NPDC058329, assembly GCF_042879835.1. Classification (NCBI taxonomy): domain Bacteria; kingdom Bacillati; phylum Actinomycetota; class Actinomycetes; order Micrococcales; family Micrococcaceae; genus Pseudarthrobacter; species Pseudarthrobacter sp. NPDC058329. Next base: position 1,194 of record NZ_JBHVZR010000016.1, on the reverse strand, counting down.
GTCCATAATCAGCGCGGTGCGGCTCTCCGCGCCGCCGGCCAACGCCACCGTCCCATGGGCTTTGATGAGATGCGGATGATCGAGGACGGACAGTATGCGGATCTCGCGCCGGATGCCCTCTTCTGTCATCACCGCTCCACGTGAAGACCTGCGCGCTGCCGGGCGGAAGCACTTCAGGGCGAACTCCCGCCCGCTCCGTTCCTCCCTCGCCAGCCAGACGGAGGAGCTGCCACCGCGGCCCAGCAACCGCCCTACGGCGTAACCGGAGACCGTCATCCCCTGCAAATCGTCCATAACCCATGTCTAGTCGAATCCGGCGATGCGTGCAGAAGTTATCCACAGGGTCGGAGGCGGTGCCGACCGGCCCCGGACCGCACGGTGAGCTTAAGCACTAAACCGGGCGCGTGGCCGCCCAACGTCTAAGCTGGATGCCATGACTCTTGAGTTTTCACAGCTGGGTCTTGCTCCGGACTTCGTCGACTACACCCGCGGTTGGGCCATCCAGAGCGAACTCCACGACAACGTTGTCGCCGGGAAGGCCCCGAGCACCGTCCTTTTCCTCGAACACGCCCCGGTCTACACGGCCGGTAAACGGACCGAGGACCACGAGCGGCCTCTGGACGGCACGCCGGTGGTTCCGGTGGACCGTGGCGGCAAACTGACCTGGCATGGCCCCGGACAGCTCGTGGGGTATCCCATCATCAAACTGAAGAACCGGGCAGGGATCCGCGACTACGTCGAACGCCTCGAGTCGGTCATCATCAACGTCCTGGCCGGCTACGGCATTCAAGCCGTGCGGATCACGGGCCGGGCAGGCGTGTGGATCGCAGCGGACGGAAAAGGCCCGGACAGGAAAATCGCAGCCATCGGCATCCGCGTCCACGAAGGCGTCACCATGCACGGGTTCGCCATCAACTGCAACAACGATCTCGCCCCCTACACGCAGATCATTGCCTGCGGGATTACCGACGCCGGAGTGACAACCATCGCCCGGGAAACGGGTTATGACGTGGCCCCGGTTGACCTCGTTTCCAGAATTACCGAAGAACTGCGCAACAATGAAGACGCCCTGGTCGCTACCCCCGAAGGAGCTCTACTGTGACATTGGCACCTGAAGGCCGGAAGCTTTTGCGCGTTGAACAGCGCAACTCGGCGGTCCCGGTGGAGCGGAAGCCGGACTGGATCAAGGCCAAG
>NZ_JBHVZR010000015.1:0-115024 GCF_042879835.1 Pseudarthrobacter sp. NPDC058329 | reverse complement strand
CGTCTACGGCCCGGAAGATCTCGAACACGTCGCCCAGGAACTCAACGGCCGCCCACGCAAAACGCTCGGCTGGAAAACCCCAGCCGAGCGTTTACATGATTTACTACTAACCACCTAACCAGCAGGTGTTGCAACGACCCCTAGAAACCGCCAAGGTGGCCCGCCGTCGTTGTTGCTGCAGTTGTTTTCCGTGCCGGCCCTGTGGACCGGGCGGCACGCCGGGGTCCACGGCAAGAACCGCAGGCTGCGGGGCGCCTATTCGGCTCCCTGCGACTCCAGCAGCTCCACGAGGGCCCGAAGGGCGGCTTCGGCATTTGCCGCGCTCAGGGCGCCATTCAGGACCTTATCCTCGATGCCCAATTCCACCTCGCAGCCGTGGTGGAAGTCCGCCGTCATGACTTGAAGGAGCGACCGCGCATCCACGCCTCCCGTGCCCGGCTTGGTGATGGTCACGGGAAGTCCGGTATCGGTCACCGCCCTCACGAATACGGCTGCCGGGCGTGCATGCAGTCCAATCGGGGCTGTGACCACGGCCTTGTGTGTTGGCAACGGGACTCCTTATTTATGACGGCCCCATCCGTCGGGTATCGAAATTTCCAGTCCAATATAGCGGGAGAATGCCCCTTCCCCGAATGAACTGGGTTTTTGGCCTCCGGTGGTCTAGACCTGTCCTAAAATGGCAGGGTGAACTTGCACCTACGGGAGACGTGTCGTGGCAGCCAGCGCCCGTAAAATTGCGGGCGAAATCGACCGGACGAGCGGGACGGCGATTTATGTCCAGTTGCGTGAGATCCTGCGCACTTACATTACCGAGTCATGCCGGCCGGGTTCCGCGTTGCCGTCTGAGCGCGACCTCGCGGAGCGCTTTGGCCTCGCGCGGATGACAGTGCGGCAGGCGATCGACGCGCTGGTCGGTGAAGAAGTCATCGAACGCGTTGTGGGCCTCGGCACTTTCGTGCGCCGGCCAAAGCTGGACCTGCAGGTGAAGCTGACTTCCTACAGCGAGGAGATGCAGCGCCGTGGCATGGTTCCCGCGGCCAAAGTACTCAGTTTTGAACAGATCGCAGCCAGCGCCTTCCTCGCCCGCGAGCTACAGCTGGACGAGGGAACTCCTCTGGTCCGGTTCAGGCGACTGCTCCTGGCGGACGGCGAACCCATGAGCGTGGATGAGAACTTTATCCCGGCCCACCGTGTTCCCGGCCTGCTGGACGGCGAACCGCCCACGTCGCTGTACAACGTGCTGAGCGAACAGTACGGCCTGGTGATGGAGTGGGGTGAGGACATGATCGAAGCGACCGCAGCGTCGCCATCCACGGCACGGCTGCTCAACGTCGAGGTCGGCTCACCGCTGCTCAAAATCCAGCGCCACGCTTTTGTTGCCCGCACCATGGTGGACTACTCCGTCTCGTACTACCGCGCAGACCGGTACAAGCTGTGGGTCCCGTTGCAGCGCCCGGGAGCGCGGCGCTCCCGCACGCACTGAATCAGCACGGTTTGCAGCGTTCTTAGTGCCTGTTCAACCTCACCGGCCCAGGACGCGGTAGGAGCTGGAAACAGTGAAGGCCCGGTCCATAAGGACCGGGCCTTCACTGTTCGATGTGAGCTTTTGCCTAGTGGCTCAGGCTCTTGGCTGCCTCAGGAGCTTCCACTGCCGCGTGGCCGTGGCCGTGGGCGGCTTCCAGCTCAGCAGGAGTGGCCGGGGCGACGCGGTCCTCGAAGAACCACTTGGAGAGGAACGCGCGGCGCTTCTCCTTGCGGGTTACTACACCGTGTTCGTTCGGCACGGCCGGCAGGACGTTCGGTGACTCGAAGCCCACCAGCTTGTAACGCTTGTACTCGTCAAGCGGCGCGTGCACCTCAATGAACTCACCGTGCGGGAGGCGGACGATGCGTCCGGTCTCGCGTCCGTGGAGGGCAATTTCCCGGTCCTTGCGCTGAAGGGCCAGGGCCACGCGCTTGGTGACGATGAAGGCGATGATCGGGCCGATGAAGAACAATGTCCGCAGCCAGTACGTGACGTCGTTCAGCGACACTCCGAAGTGGGTGGCGATGAGGTCGGAGCCTGCAGCAGCCCACATCACGCAGTACCAGACGAATCCGGCCATACCGATGGCTGTACGGGTCGGGGCGTTGCGGGGGCGGTCCAGGACGTGGTGTTCACGGTCGTCCTTGGTGATCCAGCGCTCGATCCACGGGTACATAAACATCACGGTGAACAGGATGCCGGCCGGCACCAGGGCCGGGAGCAGGACGTTCAGGGTGAGGGTGTAGCCGAAGATCACGTACTCGAAGTGGAAGTCTCCAATGACGCCCGGCATCAGGCGCAGGGCACCGTCAACAAAGCCGATGTACCAGTCAGGCTGGGTTCCGGCGGAGACAGGGGAGGGGTCGTAGGGACCGTAGTTCCAGATCGGGTTGATGGTGAAGAATCCGGCCATCAGTGCCAGGACGCCGAAGACGATGAAGAAGAATCCACCGGCCTTGGCAGCGTAGACCGGACCCAGCGGGTAACCCACCACGTTGTTGTCATTGCGGCCCGGGCCGGGGTACTGGGTGTGCTTGTGCACGACCACCATAAAGAGGTGCAGGACGATCATCAGCAGGATCAGTGCCGGAACCAGCAGGATGTGCAGCATGTACAGGCGCCCGATGATGGCGGTGCCCGGGAATTCTCCGCCGAAGAGGAAGAACGAGATGTACGTGCCAACGATCGGGATGGACTTGATTACGCCGTCGATGATGCGCAGGCCGTTGCCGGAGAGCAGGTCGTCGGGGAGGGAGTAGCCGGTGAAGCCGGCAGCCATCGCCAGGATGAGCAGGACGCTGCCCACAACCCAGTTCATTTCACGGGGCTTGCGGAAGGCTCCGGTGAAGAAGACCCTCAGCATGTGGACGGCGATTGAGGCTACGAACAGCAGGGCCGCCCAGTGGTGGACCTGGCGCATAAAGAGGCCGCCGCGGATGTCGAAAGAGATGTCCAGCGACGAGCTGTACGCCACCGACATTTCAACGCCCTTGAGCGGAACATACGAGCCGTCGTAGTGCGTCTCCGCCATGGACGGGTCGAAGAAGAACGTCAGGAACGTACCGGACAGCAGCAGGATGACAAAGGAGTACAGTGCCACTTCGCCGAACATAAAGGACCAGTGGTCGGGGAAGACCTTCCGGCCGAATTCACGGAGGATTCCGGAACCGCCAACACGGGCATCGACAAAGTCGGTGAACCGGCCTGTCTTGGTTTTGGCGACGAAAGCGGGCTCAGCTGTTGATGCTGCGCTCATGCATATCACGCTCCCAGTAACTTGGTCCTACAGGTTCTTTGAAGTCGCTGGTGGCGACCAGATAGCCCTCGTCGTCAACTGCGATGGGCAGCTGGGGGAGAGGACGGCTGGCGGGGCCGAAGATCACCTTGCACTCTTGCGTGAGGTCAAAGGTGGACTGGTGGCACGGGCACAGCAGGTGGTGCGTCTGCTGCTCGTAAAGAGCAACGGGGCAGCCAACGTGGGTGCAGATCTTGGAGTAGGCAACGATGCCGTTGTAGCCCCAGTCCTCGCGGCCCGCAGAGGGGTTCAGAGATGCCGGGTCCAGGCGCATGAGCAGCACAACGGCCTTAGCCTTCTCGTTGAGCTTGCCTTCGTGAAGTTCGTTCAGGCCCTCCGGAATAACGTGGAATGCCGAACCGATGGTCACGTCCGAGGCCTTGATGGGTGTTCCATCAGGGTCCCGGGCGAGGCGCTTGAGCCTGCCTTCCGCGGGTGCCCACATGGTGTGGGCCAGCTTGTTGTCCGGGCGCGGACCGAGGTCGCCGAAGATGGCAACTGCCGGCAGCGGCGCAAGCGCAACTGCACCCAGGAGGGTGTTCCGGATCAGCGGACGGCGCTTGATGCCCGTCTCTTCCACGATGTCGTCAACGATCCGAACTGCCGCCTGGCGGTCCTCTTCGTAGCGGATGGCGTGGCGCTCTTCGGAGACTTCATGGTCCGGCATCAGGGCCTTGGCCCAGTGAACGATGCCGGTGCCGATGCCGAGCATCGCAAACGCCGTGCCAAGGCCCAGCAGCATGTTCTGGAGCCGGATGTTGGCGATGGTTGAATCTGCGCCGCCCAGATCAATGGCAAAGTACGCCACCAGGAAGATCAGGGTGCCAACAACAGAGGTGCCAAATAGTAAGGCGACCTGCCGTTCTGCCCGCTTGGCGGCCTTCGGGTCCGTGTCAGCCAGGCGCAAACGGTGCGGAGGAATTCCAGGGTCCTGGAACTTCTCCACCTCATTCTGACCAGCCGTAGCTACGGTGCCCGAGTGGTTCGGACTGCCGTCACTATGGTTGCCCATAATTCGCCTCATCCTTCTCTCGTCCCGGCGGATGCCGGGTTAGTTTCTAATATCAAACTGCTGACAGACCAGCAGAAGTTTGTGCAGTGGTTCGGAGGTCCTAGGACGTCCGGGAGGTGAGCCAGATCGTGAAGGCGATGATGACGCCGAGGCCTGCAACCCAGACGAACAGGCCTTCGGCCACGGGGCCGAGGGAGCCCAGATCAGCGCCGCCGGGGGAGCCGCTGGTTTCGATCTGCTTCAGGAAGGTGATGATGTCGCGCTTGCCTTCAGGCGTGATGTTGGAGTCACTGAAGACCGGCATGTTCTGCGGGCCGGTAGCCATGGCTTCGTAGATGTGCTTGCCGGATGTGTCGGCCAGGGCAGGTGCGAACTTGCCCCGCGTCAGCGCGCCGCCGGCGGCAGCAGCGTTGTGGCACATGGCGCAGTTGGTACGGAAGAGTTCGCCACCGACGGCTGCGTTACCGCTCGCGTCGAGCAGGCTTTCCTCAGGGATTGCCGGGCCGGCACCCAGGGAAGCAACATAGGCTGCAAGCTGGTGGGTCTGTTCGTCGTTGAACTGCGCGGGCTTCTCCAGCGCCTGGGGGCCGTTCATCTGCATGGGCATGCGGCCGGTTCCCACCTGAAAATCAACAGAGGCGGCGCCCACGCCGACGAGGGAGGGGCCATCCTGGGAACCGCTGGCACCCATGCCGTGGCAGGTTGCGCAGTTGGCGGCGAAGAGCTTGCCGCCTTCCTCTACGTCATTTGCGCTGAAGGTGGTGGTGGATGCCTTGGCTTCGTTGACGGTGGTGGCCACGGCGTACAGCCCACCAGTGATGAGGAGCCCCATCAGAAGCAGCGCGATTGCTGCCAGTGGGTGACGCCGCTTTTGCGAGAGTGCCTTCACGTGGTGGTTCCTTTATTCGATCCTGCGCCGGCTCCTGGAGCCGCTACCTGAAATTCTGCCTCTTGTAGAAAAAGAAACAAAGCTGGCTACTTGAGTACGTAGATGACCAGGAAGAGGCCGATCCACACGACATCCACAAAGTGCCAGTAGTACGAGGTGACAATTGCGGATGTTGCTTCGAAGTGCCCGAACTTCTTCGCGGCAAACGAACGGCCCATGATCAGGAGGAAGGCCACCAAACCGCCGATGACGTGGAGGCCGTGGAAGCCGGTAGTCATGTAAAACGCGGAACCGTAAGCGTTGGAGGATAGCGAGACGTGCTCGGAAACCAGCATCGCGTATTCCGTTCCCTGACCGGCGACGAAGAAGGCCCCCATCAGGAAGGTAAGGGTGAACCATTCGTTCATTCCCCAGCGGGCGAATTGGAAGCGCCCTCCGGTTCGGCGCGGCTGCAGCCGCTCGGCGGCGAAGACGCCCATCTGGCAAGTGAATGAACTTGCCACGAGGACGATCGTGTTGGCGAGCGCAAAGGGGAAGTTGAGCTTCGCTGTCTCGGCCGCCCACATCTCACCGCTCGTTGAGCGCAGAGTGAAGTACATGGCAAAGAGACCGGCGAAGAACATCAACTCGCTGGACAGCCACACTACGGTTCCAACGGAAACCATATTGGGGCGGTTCAGCGTGGGGTGCGCCGGGGTACTGGGGGCATGGGTCGCAGATGTCACATAGACATTATGTCTGTAAAAGTCCGTGCTGCCCAACGCAAACCGCCTTTTCGGGGGACTTTTTCTACAAAGACGCGAAATCGCACCAAAAAGTTCCCCGGCCCGTTCACATTGGTCAGTCCCGGCCATCCCTCGATAGCATCAACAGGTGACTTCACAGGCATCTGCAGCGTCGGCGGGCAACACCTGGCCACGGCTGATCTCGGCACTGATCAACGGCAAGGACCTCACGGCGGACAGTACCGCCTGGGCCATGGACACCATCATGTCCGGGGAAGCGACGCCCGCTCAAATAGCAGGGTTCCTGGTTGCCCTGAGCGCCAAGGGTGAAACCGTTGAGGAGCTCTCGGGCCTGGTGAATGCCATGCTTGCCCACGCCAATCCAGTCTCCATTTCAGGTGAGAAGCTGGACATCGTCGGGACCGGCGGTGACCAGCTGAACACCGTCAATATCTCCACCATGGCAGCGCTGGTGGCCGCCGGGGCAGGCGCGAAGGTCGTCAAACACGGCAACCGCGCGGCGTCGTCCTCATCGGGGTCGGCAGATGTGCTGGAGGCCCTGGGCGTCCGCCTTGACCTGTCCATCGAAGAGGTGGCGCGCAATGCGGAGGAGGCCGGAATCACGTTCTGCTTCGCTCAGGTCTTCCACCCGTCCTTCCGCCACACTGCCGTGCCGCGGAAAGAGCTCGCCATACCGACAGCCTTCAACTTCCTTGGCCCGCTGACCAACCCGGCCAAGGTGCAGGCATCCGCGGTGGGGGTTGCAAACGGCCGGATGGCGCCGCTGGTGGCGGGTGTCCTGGCCCAGCGCGGAAGCCGGGGCCTGGTGTTCCGCGGCGATGACGGGCTCGACGAGCTCACCACCACTGGTCCCTCAACCGTGTGGGAAATCCGCGGCGGCGCTGTATCTGAGCTGACCTTTTCGCCGGCGGACCTCGGGATCAGGCCAGCAACCGTGGAGCAGCTGCGGGGCGGTGACGCACGGGCCAATGCGGCCGTGGTCCGCGACGTCCTGGCAGGTAAGGAAGGCGCCGCCCGCGACGCCGTTCTCCTCAATGCGGCAGCGGGCCTCGTAGCGTTCGACACCAGCGCTGACGGACCGTTCATGGAGCGGATGCAGAAGGCGCTTGGCCGCGCAGCCGAATCAATTGGTTCAGGCGCTGCCGCAGAGGTCCTCGAAAGATGGGTGTCGCTGACCCGCCGGTGATCCCTGGCTACTGCTCGAAGCCCAAGGCGAAGGCGGCGTCCAAATCGTGCTGCGAGTAGGCGCGGAAGGCAATGTGTGTGGTGGTGTGGACTACTGCAGGCACCTTGGACAGGCGGTCGGCGATAACGTCCGCCAGGTCCTCATGCCGTGGCACCCTCACCACCGCGATCAGGTCCCATTCGCCGGTGACGGAGTACACCTCGCTGATGCCCTCGATCGCTGAGATGTCCTCCGCCGTTTCAGGAATGCGGGCAGCGTCAGTCTTGATCAGAACGAATGCGGTGATCACGATAAATCCTTCCGGATCTGTTGCGCCGTAGCAGGGCCCGGCAAGCTTTTCGGTGCTGCCAGCCTATTACATTCGTGCCCGCTGCCGTCCTGCCGTCCGGCCGCCCACGAGGACTTCTATCAGGTTCTCCTCAACCGCTTGGCCCCGGCCCAGGCCAGCCGCCACCCCACCAGCAGCAGCCCCAGGCTCAGCAAAGCCACGATGATAAAGGGCAGCACCACGGTCTGGCCGGTCAACAGCCGGAGCACCATGCCACCCACCAGGGCTCCAAGCCAGACCGCCAGCCCGGTCCGGCGAACGGACACCGGATTCCGCCACGCCCTTGCAGCGAGCCATCCCAGGGCTGCCCCGGCAAGGAACGGCCAAGCGGTCAGCAGGACGCCGGCCACGACGTCACCGCGCTGGTGTGCATCACGGCCGACGGCGGCGAACACCAGAATGAGCGCGGTGTCGGTTATGGCTGCGGCTGCTATGCCCCGCCCGGGGGATGTTTGGGGCCGCTGGATGGAAGGCGTCATGGCTTTGAGCCTAGCAATCGGGAGTGCCGCCCGGGGGACCCCTTGCCCGTCCCACGATGATTGAGCAGGATGGACAATCCGGGCAAGGAAGGCGGAAGCATGCGGTTGATTCAAGTGGCCCAGTTCGCGGAAGATCTCCGGCGGGCAGCAGCTTTTTACACCCAACTGCTGGCGGTGCAACCCACGGCGGTGTTCGATCCGCCTGGGCTTGTCTTTTTCGACCTTGAGGGCGTGCGGTTGCTGCTGGAGCCAGGCGCCCCGCGGGCTCTTCTGTACCTTCAGGTTCCCGATGTCACGTCGTCCGTGGACGAACTCAAAGGCAGGGGAGTGGAAGTGGTTGATGCGCCGCATGTGATTTACAGCCATACGGACGGCCGGCTTGGTCCTGCAGGTACGGACGAGTGGATGGCATTTATCCGGGACAGCGAGGGCAACACACTGGGGCTCGTCAGCCAGCTGGCTGCAGGACAACCGGTAACCGAAGGCCGCGCGTGAACCCGATGCCGAACCCCTTGCCCAAAATCGCTGAGGCTGATCACCGTTGTCCACCTGAGGCTGCGCCACTAGGCTCAAGCCGGAAGGGAGCAACAATGCCACGCACCATCGGAACATGCCTCTGGTTCGAGAACCAGGCGGAAGAAGCCGCACAGTTCTACACCTCGGTTTTCGACGATTCGAAGATCCTGAACGTTTCTCGCTTTGGCGAAGGTGCGCCGGCGCCGGCAGGCCAGGCGATCGCCGTTGTGTTCGAATTGGAAGGGCGCGGATTCACGGCGCTGAATGGTGCACAGGGCTCGAATTTCACCGAGGCCGTTTCGTTTGTGGTCGACTGCGAGAACCAGGACACTGTGGACCGCTACTGGACGGCACTGACCGACGGCGGCAGTGAGAGCATGTGCGGCTGGCTCAAGGACCGCTTCGGAGTGTCCTGGCAGATCGTTCCGACTGTACTGGACTCCTTGATTGCGGGGCCCGATCCGGAGGGTTCGCAGCGGGCGATGCAGGCCATGCTGGGAATGCGGAAGCTGGACATAGCGGAGCTGCAGAAGGCCTACGACGGCTAAAGTCCGCGCCGCAATACCTGCTCTTATACCCGCGCCTCTCAACGCAGTCCTTCCGAACGATCCTGTTAGGTAGCATCAGGTCAAATGAATAAACCGCTTTGGATTTGCTGCCTGGTGGGCGCCGCAGTGGGAATTACCCTGGGCCTTGCGGTCTTCGACAGTCCTTTCATTGGCTTCGCTGTGGGACTGGGAGTTGGCGCAGTTGTGGGCGCGGGAATCGGGCCGCGGCGCTGAGTCTTATCCAACGGTCAAGGACACCGTCAGCGTGTGAGCGGCGCAGCCACGCCGGGGCCAAGAAATACGTGTCCTTAGTCGGTCGATCATGCATTGACCATGTTTGGCCCCCAGCGTGACTTAAAGGTTTTTCAAACGTCCTTGCCACAAACTGGGGCCTTCAGCAATCACTGACGGCGGCCTCCCGGAGGGAATGCTGAAGGAACCGGCAGGCGGGGTGTTCTTCGCATGGGCAAAAGCAGCCAGGGTAACGGGTGGGCAGCGATGAACGCGTTGCCCGGCGCAGGCTCCACCAGCCCGCACTGGTTGAACCGGCACACTTCAGGTCCGGCACGTTTCCTTGCCGCTCTCGCCGTTATGGTCCTGGCCACAATCACCAGCTGCGGACCAGCACCGGCCGGATTCCCCAACGTCCCGGCATCACAGGCCGCCGCGGCCGCACCGGCTCAGACAGTTCCGTCAGCCGCCGCTGCCACCCCGGCTCAGACAGTTCCGTCAGCCGCCGCTGTGCCGGAAATGGCAGCACCGCCCACGTCGCCGCCGGCGCCGGCCATTCCTGCACCAGCGGATCCCGTCGTGCCCAGCCGTGAGACAGGCAGCGGCGAGCTTGAGGGCCAGATAAATGGCATCATCGGGGCAAACGCGCAGTACCAGCTGGGTGTGGCCCTGATCGACATGGCCGATGGCGCCCTATACCAGTACGGGGTTCGGGAAAAGTTCGTGGCTGCCAGTACTGCAAAAGTGCTGGCTGCGGCCGCCTACTACCATCTTGCCGAAACGGGGGAGCTATCCCTGACGGCCCCGCTGGGCGGCAGGACCGCCGCAGTGCAGATCCAGCAAATGATCCAGCAGAGCAACAACGATTCCTGGGCACTGATCGTTCAAGCCATCGGATATCAGCGAATTCATGACTATGCAGCATCAATCGGCATCGCCTACGACAGGGCTTACAACACGCTGTCCCCGGCGGAAACAGCCAGGACGCTGGCCCTCCTCTACAACGGAAACCTGATCAGCGGGGAACATACGGCCCAGCTGCTTTCCTACATGCAGCACACCAACTACGAGACACTGATCCCCGCCGCTGTCCCGCCGGGCATCACTGTGTTCCATAAGTACGGGCTGCTTAACGGCAACCTGCACGACGCAAGCATCCTGGTCCAGAACGGTCACGCGTACGTTTTTGTGGTGTACACCCTGGGCGCGGGGCTGGGGGACATACCCCCACGCGCTGCGGTCATCCATCAACTCACCCGCGCGGTTGTATCCAACCTTTTCTAGGCTGGACCGTGTTTTAACCGCCCGCCGAACGGCACCGCGTCCCGGCAGTCAACGGGCCGCGGAACTGGAATGCTGACATTCCTTCTCAGCGGCCGGTCGAACGGAGCGTTCCCTAAGGGGAGCCCTTCCTTCGACTTTACTTTACATAATGTAGATTATCGGCGATTTACAGCGAGAGCCGGAAGTGGGCGGGAATCGGCCCACAAACATAAAGGAAACGGTGCCGTTGGTCAGCCTTCCGCGACATGCGTGGTGCGCGGTCATTGTCTTCTGCCGGACGCTCGTTAAGAATGTGTCAATGACGGTCTATGTGCGATCACTTGAAACTGCAGTCCCAAAAACGGTGTTGATCCAAACGGAAGCCCGTGATGTGTTTGCGGCCCAACCCGGATTGTCCAGGCTTGGCTCACGGCTCGTCAGCACCTGTTTCGACTCTGCCGCCATTGATACACGGTTCACCGCCGTGGACGAACTCACCAGGGATTACCGCTCCGACGATCCGCAGTTCTTTGATCCCGAAACCGGCCTGCTGCTGAATCCCAGCACGAAGGTCCGCAACGACATCTTCGGCCGCGAGGCAACCAAGCTTTTTGTGGAGGCCGCCCGTGCCGCGGTCAACGCCGCACCGGAACTCGATTTACTTGACATAACTCATCTCATCACCGTGTCCTGCACCGGGTTTTTCAACCCGGGCCCTGACTACAAGATCGTCCGTGAGCTCGGCCTGGATCCCGCCGTGCAGCGTTACCACCTCGGTTTTATGGGCTGCTACGCCGCCTTTCCGGCACTGCGGGCCGCGAAGCTTTTCTGCGAGGCCGATCCGAACGCTGTGGTCCTGGTGGTCTGTGCCGAACTGTGTTCCCTGCACGTCCGCACGTCGAACGACCCTGACACCATCATGGGTTCAGCCCTTTTCGCCGATGGTGCCGCGGCCGCCGTCGTTACGGCCCGCAGTGGCTCGGAGAAAACGTCCCTGCTCCAGCTAGACCACTTCGAAACCGTGCTTACGCCGGTCGGCGAGGACTCGATGGCCTGGAACATCGGCGACCACGGCTTCGAGATGGTGCTGGGGAACTATGTGCCGCACATCATCGATGACCATATTGTCGGCGCCCTGGAGCCCCTCCTCGCCCGGGACCCGGAACTGGCGGCACTCCCCTACACCTCCATCCGCCACTGGGCCATCCACCCGGGCGGCCGGAGCATCCTGGACAAAGTCCAGTCCCGGCTGGACCTCACCGACGAGCAACTGGTTCCGGCGCGCGAGACGCTCCGCAACTACGGAAACATGAGCAGCGCCACAGTACTTTTTGTCCTCAAGCACATCCTGGAACAGGAGCCCGAGGGTGGGTGCGAACGCATCTGCTCCATGGCGTTCGGTCCGGGACTTACGGTTGAGACCGCGCTGTTCACCAAACTGCGCCAGGCGCCTGGCGCAGTGAACGGAAGCCAAGTGCCGGGGTACGCCGCCGCGGAAGTACCCGTCCCCTGAACCCCGTGGACCTGCTGATGCGGCAGCGCGCCGTCGACGCCGTTGAACTCATGGAGGCCCCGGACTGCGACGCCCGGCGCCTGCAGAACACCTACCGCCAGTTCGCGGTGGTCAACCGCGCGCTGGCGGGATGGCGGAGGCACTACGTCCGGGAACTTCGTCCCACCCTGGCCGCGAAAAGGACTCCAGCCACGCTGCTGGACATCGGCTCCGGTGGAGGGGACCTCGTATGCCTGCTGGCAGGCTGGGCCCGCCATGACGGACTTACGCTGCGGATCACCGGCATAGACCCTGATGCGCGCGCCACCGCCTATGCGCGGGGACGTCCGCCCCTGCCCGGCGTCGAGTTCCGGCAGGCGCACAGCGCTGACCTTGTCCGGGAGGGCGGGCGCTTTGACTTCGTCATTTCAAACCACGTCCTGCACCACCTTTCGGCGGACGAACTCCAGCAGTTGCTCGCCGATTCGGCCGCCCTTTCCACCCAAAAAGCGCTACACAACGACCTGAGGCGCAGCCCCGCCGCCTACGCCCTCTTCTCAGCGGCAGCCCTGCCGTTCCCCCATTCCTTTATCCGGGCGGACGGCCTGACGTCCATTCGGAGGAGCTACACGCCGTCCGAACTGGCCGCCCTCGCTCCCCCGGGCTGGCACGTCGAAGCCACCACCACGTTCCATCAGGTGCTGGCCCTGCACAGGAACTGATGTGGCACCGGCAACGGACGTGCTGATCATAGGCGGGGGGCCGGTGGGCCTGTACCTGGCGGCCCTGCTGCTTCAGGACGGTGTCAGCGTCAAGGTTCTTGAACAACGGCAGGCCAGGAATCTGCACTCACGGGCCATCGGCATCCATCCGCCCGCCCTTGAGGCGCTGCAACAAGTGCAGATTGCGTCCTCCGCGGTTCGGGACGGTATTAAGATCCGGGAAGGTATGGCGGTCAGCGGCGGAAAAACTGTTGGCATCATGCCGTTTGCCCCGGTTTCGGATGCGTATCCGTTCGTGCTGGCCCTGCCCCAGTTCAGGACCGAACAGCTCCTGGAAGAGCGCGTCCGCCAACTGGACAGCGGCGCCCTGTCCAGGGGTGTGCGGGTCAGGGAGATCACGGACGACGGCGGTTCAGTCACCGCCGTTGCGGACACCGCAGGCGAGGGCAACAGCGGCGGTACCGCCTTTTCGGCGTCCCTCGTGGTGGCGGCCGACGGCGCCCGGTCACCTATGCGCGACCTCCTGGGGATAGGCGTATGCCGGAAAGACTACCCGGACCACTACCTGATGGGGGACTTCCAGGATTCAGGGCTCCACGGCGACCGTGCCGTGCTGTTCCTTGAGCCGGGCGGCATCGTTGAGTCCTTTCCGCTGCCGGGTGGAGTGCGGAGGTGGGTGGTGCGGCTGGGAGGCCCCGCCGGTTCCGCCGGACCGGTTGAATTGGCAGGACTGGTCCGGCGCCGCACCGGCATCCTTCCGGATGCCGGCACCAACACCATGCTGAGCGCCTTCAGCGTCCGGTCCACTCTGGCGCGGCGGATGGTGGCCGGGCGGGTGTTCCTGCTCGGCGACGCCGCCCACGAAATCAGTCCGATTGGTGGCCAGGGCATGAACCTGGGCTGGCTGGATGCGCAGGCCCTCGCCCCCCTCATCCACGCGGCGCTGGCAGACGGAATGAGTGATCACCGAGTGAATCTGCAGCTCCAGGAGTTCCAGGCCAGCCGGCAGCGGGCCGCCGCGGCAGCCAAGCGGCAGTCAGAGATCAATATGATGCTGGGACGGCCGATGCCCCGGCCGTTGTTGAACCTGCGGAACCTGGGGATGGGCGCCGCTGCTGCCACCCCGGCGGTCAACACATGGGTCGCGCGGCGCTTCACTATGCAGCAGCTGGACGGGAAGCAGGTGGGGAGCCGTCCGCCTACCTGAAGTAGCAGTCGTAACTGTCCTGGCTGACAATCAGTCCGCCGCTGACTTCGAATACTGACGATGTCCTGGCACGGATGACCTCGCCCCGGTCCCAGTAGCGGAGATCCATCAGGACCATTGCGGACCAGTCTGCTTCCACCGCCACCCGTCCCCCCTCACAGGTGGTGCGACGAATAACAAACTTCTGGTCAGCCACCACTTCCGCGCTTTGGTCTGCGCCGGTCAGGACATCAGCCAGCGTTCGCGTTGAGCCTTCGGGGGCCAGCAGGTGCGGGGCTTCCACCAGGACGAACGAATCGGCGAGGAAGGGCCTGATGGCTGCGGCTCCCCCGCCGGATTCGAGGACGCGGAAGAACTCAAGGACACGGTCCAGGGGCAGGGTCTGTGGCGAAGAGGTTTCAGGCACGGGATAGACACTAGCCCAGCCAGCGACCGGTACGCGGCACGGCCGCTAGGCTTTCCCCATGAGCCAAAGCCTGTCCGGGACCGCATACACCGCAGAGCAGATCCGCGAAACCGTGGAGCGGATCCTCTCGGCCGGCACGCTCCCGCCTATTGTCCAGGCAGGCCATCCCGCGCTGAGGCAGCGCGCTGCCGCCTATGACGGGCAGTTGTCGTTCGACCAGCTCGAGCGCCTGATTACCCTGATGCGCGAGGTCATGCACGAGGCCCCCGGCGTGGGGTTGGCAGCGCCTCAACTCGGCATCCCGCTGCAGCTGGCAGTGGTCGAGGACCAGTACGACGTCGATCCTGAGGCCGCTGCCCTCCGTCACCGGAGCCCCCTGGACTTCCTCGCGGTCCTGAATCCCCGCTACACGCCAATGGGGCATGGCCTGGCGTCCTTCTACGAGGGATGCCTCTCAATCAACGGGCTTCAGGCCGTGGTGTCCCGGCATAACAATGTGCTTCTTGAGTTCCAAACCCCGGACGGGGCAGCTGCGCAGCGGGAGTTTTCCGGCTGGCAGGCCAGGATTGTGCAGCATGAGACCGATCACCTGAACGGTGTGCTGTATCTGGACCGCGCCCAGCTCCGGTCCCTGAGCAGCAACGCCGAATACGCGGCACACTGGGCCGAGCCGGGTATCAGCAAAGCCCAGGAGGGCCTGGGTTTCGACGCCGGACCCGCCGGCATCAGCATCAGCTGACCGCACGGCACCGCGTCCCATCCCGGAAGAAACCGGAAGAACGGGCCCTAGGATGGTTTCCATGCCCTCCACCACCGATCTTCCGCTGCTGTGCCCGGTGTGCCGGAACCCGCTTGAATTACTGGCAGCAGTCCCTGCCGGCCAGAGCCGGCTGCTCTGTCCTGCCGGCCATAGCTACGACGCCGCGCGTCAGGGCTACTACAACCTGCTGGTCGGA
The DNA here is from genome assembly GCF_042879835.1 of Pseudarthrobacter sp. NPDC058329. Lineage (NCBI taxonomy): Bacteria > Bacillati > Actinomycetota > Actinomycetes > Micrococcales > Micrococcaceae > Pseudarthrobacter > Pseudarthrobacter sp. NPDC058329. The sequence goes on along the minus strand of NZ_JBHVZR010000015.1, from coordinate 99,723 downwards.
AAGGGCACGGCCTTTGAAGCAGATACTGCGGACATGGTCCAGGCACGCTCCGACTTCCTGGAAGCGGGGCACTACCGGCCGCTGGCAGCCGCGGTGGCAGCCGCCGTCGTGCCCTGCTTGCCTGAAGAACACGGCGCCGTCCTGGACGCAGGAACTGGAACCGGGCATTACCTGAGGGCTGTGCTCGACGATTCCGCAGCACAGAACCGCCGCCAGGTGGCTGCCGTGGGCCTGGACATCTCCAAGTTCGCCGTGCGCCGTGCCGCGCGGCTCAACCCCGAGGCGGTGAATCTGGTGTCCGATGTGTGGCAGCCGTTGCCACTGGCCGACGATTCTGTTGACGCCATTACGGTCATTTTCGCTCCCCGCAATGCCAAGGAGTTCGCCCGAGTGCTGCGGCCTGCCGGAAGGCTGGCGGTGGTTACCCCACGACGCGGCCACCTCGCCGCCATCGCCGCCGTTACCGGGATGTTGGCCATCGAGGAAGGCAAGGAAACCCGGCTGACCGAAGCGATGGGCAGCCATTTCGACACCGAAACCAGCACCGACGTCGACATCCCCTTGGCACTGACCCGCCGGCAGGCCGCCGACCTCGCTTATATGGGACCGGCTGGCCACCACCTGCAGCGGAGCGACCTCCTCGCTCGGCTGGAAGGCCAGCCCGAGCCGGTTCGGGCCGAGGCAAACTTCCGGTTGACGGTCTTCCGGCCCACGAAACCTCCAACGACGTAACGACTTGGCCACTATCCCCGTACGACCGCCGGGAGCCCGCCCACGGCTGACCGGGCCGCACTAAGATTGAAGGACAGTTACTGGCGGGTGCGCGCGTTCGGCTCCCCGTAGCGAAGGGGGAGCACGTTGTTCGAATGGCTTGGGGAGAACTGGTGGGCGTTGTGGCTCACCGCGTTCCTGGCGTTTGCCGTGATCGAGATGATCACGCTCGATCTTTTCTTCATCATGCTCGGCGGAGGAACCCTGGCGGCACTGGTAGCCGACTTCGCGGGAGCCGACCTCTGGCTGCAGATCGTGGTCTTCTGTGTGGTGTCCTTGCTCATGATCGCCTTTGTCCGGCCCGTGGCCCTTGCCCACCTGAAAAACGGACCGTCAGAGCAGCGCACCAACGTGGACCGGCTCATCGGTGAGCAGGCTGTTGTTATGGAGCCGGTGACGTCCGACGGCGGCCTGGTCAAGATCGGCGGAGACATCTGGACAGCCCGTTCTGCAGGCGGCGTCCTTTCCGCCGGCCAGAAAGTCGTAGTTTCCGCCATCGATGGAGCCACCGCAGTGGTGGCAGCGCCGCCGGAAGCAGCAAGCCCGTCCTGATACAGCCTGAACAAATGGGGAACAAGGAGATGTATGGATAACGCCGGAGGAACCGCATTGGCCATCGTGCTGGTGGTCCTGATCGTGTTTGTGATAATCGTTCTGGTCAGGGCGGTGCGTATCATTCCGCAGGCCCGTGCAGGCGTGGTGGAACGGCTGGGCAAGTATCAGCGGACCCTGAATCCAGGGCTGACCATCCTGATCCCGTTCGTGGACAGGCTCCTGCCGTTGCTGGATCTCCGCGAACAGGTGGTCTCGTTCCCTCCGCAGCCGGTTATCACCGAGGACAACCTGGTGGTCTCCATCGACACCGTGGTCTACTTCCAGGTCACGGACCCCAGGGCCGCCACCTACGAGATCGCCAACTACATCCAGGCAGTCGAACAGCTGACCACCACAACCCTGCGAAACGTGGTGGGCGGGCTGAACCTCGAAGAAGCACTCACGTCCCGCGACCAAATCAATGGCCAGCTGCGCGGGGTCCTGGACGAGGCAACGGGCCGCTGGGGCATACGTGTTTCCCGCGTGGAGCTCAAGGCCATCGATCCGCCCCACTCCATCCAGGACTCCATGGAGAAGCAGATGCGGGCAGAGCGCGACCGCCGCGCCGCCATCCTGACTGCCGAAGGTACCAAGCAGTCGGCTATCCTGACCGCCGAAGGCCAGCGCCAGGCGTCCATCCTGGCGGCAGAAGGCGACGCGAAGGCCGCCATCCTGCGCGCGGACGGCGAGGCGCAGGCCATCCAGAAGGTCTTTGACGCCATCCACAAGGGCAACCCGGACCAGAAACTGCTGGCGTACCAATACCTGCAGACCCTTCCAAAGCTCGCGGAGGGATCCTCGAACAAGCTATGGATCATCCCCAGCGAAGTGGGCGAAGCCCTTAAAGGCATCGGCAACGCTTTGGGTGGCACCAACGCGGAGACCGGTGTTGCCGGGCTGTTCGACGAAGTGGGAGCCAAGTCTTCCGAACCCTAGCCTGTCCTGCCGGGCCACGGAAGGGATCCGCAGCACGCTGCGGATCCCTTCCGTTTTGGTTGGCAGCGCATGATACCGGTATAATTGGGTATTTGTCCGGCAGGAGTAGATCCGCTGGAACAACCAAGCTTCGCAATGCGTTGAATCTTAAGATGCAGCACAGAGCACACAATAGTCCGGAGGCGCTTGAACGCCGCCGGCTGGCGCGGGGTTTCACACCGCGAACCGACCAGAGGGAGAAATCATGAGCGATCGCAGCCTGCGGGGTATGCGCCTTGGTGCGCAGAGCATGGAGACCGAGTCCGGAGTCGAGCCGGCTCCGCGCCAGCGCGTCGAGTACCGGTGCGAAGACGGCGAGCAGGTATTCGTCACCTTCTCCTCCGAAGCTGAGATTCCCCCGGTCTGGGTATCCAAGACCGGCAAGGAAGCGCTCCTGGTCGACGGCGAACGCCCGGACACCAGCAACGACAAAGCCGTCCGCACACACTGGGACATGCTGCTGGAACGCCGCTCCCTGCCTGAACTCGAGCAGATCCTCGAGGACCGCCTCACTATCCTGCGTGAACGCCGCGGCGAACGCCGCTCCGCGTAACACCTGAAGGCAAAGAAGGGCCGTCCCGCACAGTGTGCGGGACGGCCCTTGCTTTTTGCCGCTTGATCAATTTCCCGGCGGCAGGTGCGGGAGCGCTTACGGCCGGGCCGTTGCCTTTCCGCGGCGCGTGAGCGTGTTCCAGCGGGCCAGGAGCCCCCACTTGGTGACGTTGATCATCGCTTCGACCACAATGTTGCCGCTCATCTTGGAGGCACCGAGTTCGCGCTCCACAAAGGTGATGGGCCGTTCCTCGATCCGCAGGCCCATGCGGGCCACCCGCCAGGCGAGGTCCACCTGGAAGCCGTAGCCCACCGAGTCCACCTGGTCCAGGTTGAGTTTTTCAAGGGTTGTCCTGCGGAACGCGCGGTAGCCGCCGGTAACGTCCTTGATCTTCAGGCCCAGCATGAGGCGGGCGTAGGTGCTTCCCACCCGCGAAATGGCCTGCCGGTACAGCGGCCAGTTAACGACGCTTCCGCCGGGGACCCAGCGGGATCCCATGGCAAGGTCGGCGCCCTGGTCGATGGCCTCGAGGAGCTGCGGAAGCTGTTCGGGCTGGTGCGAACCGTCCGCGTCCATCTCAACAAGAACGTCGTAGCCGGCATCAAGGCCCCACTTGAAGCCCGCAATGTAGGCGGCGCCCAGCCCTTCCTTGCCCTTGCGGTGCAGGACGTGAACCTGGGAGTCCTCGGCAGCGATTCCGTCGGCAAGCCGGCCAGTGCCGTCGGGGCTGTTGTCATCCACTACCAGTACGTCCGACGCCGGGACGGCTGCACGAAGCCGCTGCAGGGTTATAGGCAGCGATTCCAGCTCGTTGTAGGTAGGAATGATGGTAAGGACGCGCACAGAGAGCCTTCCTGGAGGGAACGGTCGGTGCACCCGCTGGCGAGCTAATCGCTGGCAGGCGCAGCTACCCATTATAGGGCGGACGCCGCAGGGGTCAGGAACGCAGGGCCGGGCTGCCGTACAGCTCCGAACCATCCCTCACAGTTTGCAGGCAAACCGGGTCCGAGCCCGTGTCCAGTGCGGGCAGCAAGGGTGTCCTGGCCCTGGGGTCGGTGCTCCACGACTGGACCCGGCCGTCGGCCACCTGCACCATCAGCTCCTCGACTTCCCACACCGCGAAGCTGGCCGGGGCTCCCGGGACAAGCTGCCCTGCCATGGGGTTGTGATACCGGGCTGCCCGCCACCCGGCCCGGGTGTGGCCCAGGAAAGCCGCGCGGGCCGAAATCCGTTCATCGCCGTTGTGGTGTTCCAGGCAAGCCCGGACGCTGGACCAGGGTCGCAGCGGCGTCACGGGACTGTCGCTGCCAAAGCAGACCGGAACTCCGGCAGAGTACAGGCTGGCAAAAGGATTCATCGCCCTGCTCCGCTCCCCCAGCCGTTTCTCGTACAGTCCTCCCGGACCACCCCAGGCAGCGTCGAACGCCGGCTGGGCACTGACTGTCACTGAGTACCGGGCGAGCGTTGCCACAGCGCTTGCATCCACCATCTCCACGTGCTCAAAACGGTGGCCCGCAGCGCGGACGCGCTGCTCCCCCACCTCGGCAGCCGCCAGCTCCAACGCCTTCAGTGCGGCATCCAGCCCGGCGTCCCCGATGATGTGGAAACCGCCCTGGATCCCCACCAGCGAACAGGCTGCAAGATGGGCTGCTGCCTCTTCGACACTCAGGTACAGGCTGCCGGACTCGTCCGGGGCGTCGCTGTAACCGGACCTCAAAGCCGCTGTCCGTGATCCGATGGACCCGTCGATGTTCAGGTCACCGGCCAGGCCCCGGACGCCGACACCCAGCTGGTCGAGGATGCTGCGGGCGTGTTCTTCCGATGACGCCAGTTCACCCCAGTACGGCAAGACCTCTGGAGCAGCAATGCCCTCGCCGTTGCTGTTCCAGCCTCCCGCCAGTCGAAGGTCCTCGGCACCCCCTATGTGCGGTGCGCCGATTTCTGCCACCGCCACGTAGCCGTTGCCGGCAGCTTCGGCCAGGGCGCGGCCCTGGTGGCGGCGGAGCACCTCTGCCGGGAGCCGGCGCGTCGCCTGCCGGGCTGCTGCGTGCGCGGCCCGCCGGACCCTTGCGTCGCCGTCGTAACCATCAAGCCCGCGGAGGCCGGCCGCGACTGCCAGGGACTCCGAGACCAAAGCTGAGTGGACGTCAACGCGGGACAAATAGACAGCGCGGCCGCCCGCAGCCCGCTCGAGTTCCTCGGCACTGGGCAGGGCAGCGTCCGCCCAGGCGGTGTCATCCCAGCCGTGGCCCAGGACCGGGCCGTCGCCCGGCGCGGCGGCCACGGCATCCAGGAGCTCTCGTGCCGAGGTCAGGTCCTGCAGGGCCAGGGAATCGAGGGCGATCCCTGTTTCCGTCAGGTGCATGTGGGAGTCTACGAAACCGGGGGCAACCAGGGCGCCGCGGAGGTCGATGATCTCCATGGAGCTGTCGGCGATGGAAGATGCTGCCTGTTCCGACCCCACCCACGCCACCGTGTCACCGTCCACCAGCATGGCGGTGGCAAAGGGGTCAGCGGCTGTGTAAACGGAGCCGTTGCGGTAAAGCACCGGGCTGGGCTTGGAGCGGGATCCGGACATGGCTTCGGGACGGGGCATAGGTAAGCAAAACTCCTGGAGATAGGACGGCCGGCAGCAGCAGGCGATTGGTCAGAGGACGGAAGAATAGGCCACGACGCCGCGGCGGATCAGCGCGATGGCGTCGGAACAAAGGCGTGCGAGGCGCGGGTCCAGGCCGGGAATTTTTGCCAGTTGGTCCAGCAGGTCAACCACCTGCTTCACCCAGCGGACAAAGTCCCCCGCTGCGAGGTCCGTTCCGCTCAGGACATCCTGCAGGTGCCGGCCGCGCGCCCACTTGTAGATTGGCCACACCAGACCCAGTTCCGGCTCGCCGGTCAGCGGAAGTTTGCTGTCCTCTTCGGTGTCCTCCAAGGCGGACCATTCCCGAACCACGATGTCCACCGAGGTCTCCAGTGACACACTGGGCATCCTCGGCCGCATGCCCCGGTCCTCGCGCTTGGCTTGGTACACGAGGACGCTGGCAAGGGCTGCGACTTCCACGGCATCGAGGTCGTCGAAGGCGCCAAGCCGGAGGGACTGGGAAATCAGCAGGTCCTTTTCGCCGTAGATCCGCCGCAGCTTCTGCCCGTCCGGACTGATGGCCAGCCTGCCGTCCGAGGATGGTTCCAGGTAGCCGTAGGAGGACAGGACATCGCAGACCCGGTCGAAGGTTTTGGCGATGGTGTTGGTGCGGCCCTGGATCTGCCGGACCAGCCCATCCGTTTCCCGCCGGAGCTTCCACCAGCGTTCGGACCAACGGGCGTGGTCCTCCCGTTCGCTGCACCCATGGCACGGGTGGGCGCGGAGTGCCCGTCGGAGGTCCGCGATGCGCTTCTCCTGGTTCGGCAGGGCCGTGGCAAGGCCGAAGTCGTTGTTGCGGTTGCTGCCAGGGGCAGGCGGGCGGTTCTCCCGCAGCGCGTTTCGTGCGGAAGATGCCAGGTCGCGCCGGGACTTCGGGACCTTGGCGTTGAAGGACTTGGGGATGCGGATACGCGTTACTGGTGCGATGGGACCTTCCAGGTCATCGGTGCCGAGGCGGCGCAACTGGTTGTCCAGCGTCAGGACGGCGGGGCGCGGTTCCCGGCTGCTGTGGTCCGAACTCAGGACAATGGCGGGCCCGGGGGCACGCCCGCCCGGGACCTGCACCACATCGCCCGGAAGCAGGCGCGCCAGCGAATCATCGCTGAGTGACTTCCGGGCGCGTGACTTGGTGCGCGAGGTGACATTTTCGGCGTCGGACAGTTCCCGCCGCAGCCGGGCGTACTCCGTAAAGTCCCCCAGGTGGCAGGTCATGGATTTCGCGTAGCCGGCGAGGGATTCCTCGCGACTGCGCACCTGCTTGGCGAGACCCACCACCGAGCGGTCCGCCTGGAACTGCGCAAAGGAGGATTCCAGGATCTCGCGGGCCCTTGCCCGCCCGAACTGCGCCAGGAGGTTGATGCTCATGTTGTAGGTGGGCCGGAAGCTTGAGTTCAGGGGGTAGGTGCGCCGTGAGGCCAGGCCGGCGACCGCCGTCGGGTCCGTACCGGGCTGCCAGAGCACCACGGCGTGGCCTTCGACGTCGATGCCCCGCCGTCCGGCGCGGCCGGTCAGTTGGGTGTACTCCCCCGCAGTGATGTCCACGTGCGCTTCACCGTTGTATTTGTCCAGCTTTTCGAGCACGACCGAGCGTGCCGGCATGTTGACGCCCAGGGCCAGTGTCTCGGTGGCGAACACAGCCTTGACCAGGCCGTCCGCGAAGAGCTTCTCCACCACCTCCTTGAAGGTGGGCAGCATGCCGGCATGATGCGCGGCGAAACCGCGAAGCAGGCCATCCCGCCAGGTCCAGAAGCCCAGGACGTCGAGATCGTCCGGCGGAATGTCGTGGCCGGCCTCGTCAACGCGCTCAGCGATGATCCGCTGCTCTCTTTCGGTGGTGAGCCACAGCCCCGACCCCACGCACTGCGCCACGGCAGCGTCACAGCCGGCCCGGGAGAAGATAAACGTGATAGCCGGGAGGAGATCCATGCGGTCAAGGCTTGCGATCACCTGAGGCCGGCTGGCCGGTCGGACTCCCCGTTCGTCGCCGCCCCGGCCGGGCCGGTCGTTACCGCGCCTGCCGCGCTGGCCGCGCGCGGCCGGGCTCTGCCGGGCCCGGAAGCTTTGCATGCTTTCGCTTCTGGCTACCGTCATGAGGTCAGGATTAACTTCGAATCCTCGTCCCGCGGGACTGTCTTTCCTGCCGTCCTTGGCCGGCGTTTCTGAGGCGGGAGCGTCCCCGGGCGGAGCGATCTCGTCGAAGGTGGTTTCGCCGGCAAAAAGGTCCATGATCTGCCTGCCCACCATGACGTGCTGCCACAGCGGCACAGGCCGGTGCTCGGACACGATGATGTCTGTATCGCCGCGGACCGTATCCAGCCACGCGCCGAACTCCTCGGCGTTGGAGACGGTGGCGCTGAGGGAGGCCACCTGCACTTCACTGGGGAGATGGATGATGACTTCCTCCCAGACCGCACCGCGGAAGCGGTCGGCAAGGTAGTGCACCTCGTCCATCACCACGTAACCCAGGTCGCCCAGGGTCGCGGAGTCGGCATAAAGCATGTTTCGCAGGACTTCAGTAGTCATCACCACCACGGGAGCATCACCGTTGATGCTGGTGTCACCGGTCAGCAGGCCTACGCTGTCGGCGCCGTACTTCTCGCTGAGCTCGGAGAATTTCTGGTTGCTCAGCGCCTTGATGGGTGTGGTGTAAAACGCCTTCAGGCCCCGCTCGAGCGCCAGGTAGATGGCGAACTCGCCCACAATGGTTTTGCCGGCCCCGGTGGGAGCTGCAACCAGGACACCCCTGCCTTCCTGCAAGGAACGGCAGGCCTGCCGCTGGAAGTCATCGAGTTCAAAGTCGAGGGTGCGGGAGAAGGCTCCGAGGTAGGTGGCGGCCTCTGCACGTTGTTCGGCGCTGATGCGGTACTTTTCAGCCGGGGAAAGCTCTTCAGGATCGCTCGGACCGGTCGGGAATGGCCTGGGGTGGAACGAACCGTCATGGGAAGACATAACCCAAGCCTAGTGGGCGCTCAGAGGTTCTTCAGCTCACTGCCCGGGGTGGCGATGTCCGCTGTAGCCTCGGTTTCTGCCGTGCGCTTTGCCTGGCGGCGTGCCCTGCGCTTGTCGTTCATCAGGCAGACCCCGATGGCCGCGAAAAACAACACCAGCAGCGGGCCGGCCAGCATGAACATGGAGATGGCATCAGCGCCGGGGGCCGCGATGGCTGCCAGGACAAACACCAGGAACACGGTAATGCGCCACGCTTTGAGGATAGTTTGACCGGAGATAACACCGGCCATGTTGATGCCCACCAGTACCACCGGGACCAGGAAAGCAATACCCAGCACCAGGACCATGCGTGTGACGAAGTCGATGTAATCGCGGGCGTCAATGATGTTGGAGAATCCAGACGGGGTGAACTGGGTCAGGGCCCGGACAACCTGGGGTACAACAAGCCAACCAGCCCAGATGCCTGAGAGAAAGAGCGGGACCGCCACGGCCATGTAGCCAAGCGTGTATCGCCGTTCCTTGCTGGTGAGCCCGGGCGTGATGAAGGCCCACAACTGGTAGATCCAGATCGGGCTGGAAATAACCAGCCCGATGATTAACGACATTTGGAGCTGGAAGTCGAACGCCGACCCGATGTTCGAAAAGTTAACCGACGATACGCCGCCGGTCTGCTGGGCTATCCGGTCGACCGGCTCCTTAAGCGCTGTCAGCAGGGGGTTGTAGAGTATCCAGCCGCCAATTGCCCCAACCAGGACGCCGATAGCCGACTTAATCAGCCGGTTCTTCAGCTCTTTGAGGTGGTCCCAAAGAGCCATCCGCCCCTCGGGGTTCGCTTTACGGGCCCGCGTCAGTGCCACTGGGGGTCAGGCGCGGTTCGACGGCGGAACGTCAGTGCCGTCTGTCGGCTCGCCGGGCGTCGCCTTGGGGTGGTTGACGATGGTACCTTCCACCGGCCCCGAGGGATCACTGGAGTCGGTCTTGCCGTCGTTCTTCATTTCCTTGACTTCGGATTTGATGATCCGCATTGACTGGCCGAGGCTGCGTGCCATGGCCGGAAGTTTGGGCGCGGCAAAAAGAAGCAACGCAACAACGATGATAATTACGATGGGCCAGGGGCCATCAAAGAGTCTTCCCACGGGAAATCCTTTCGTCTAAAAACATTTTACTTCTATGTGAAGTCCAGATCGCCGAGCGCCTGCGGCTGGCCCCGGTCCGTCTTGCGTTGCACTCGTTTAAGGCGGCGTTGTTCCCGTCGGGACGACTTGGATGCCTCGTAATCATGTCGCATGACAGTCGGGGAGGCAAAAACCGCGGAACCGGGAAGCGGACGCCCCGCTTCCGGGCGTGTCTGCGCCTGTTCAAGCGGGGAAATGTGTCCCATCTTCTTCCCTGCTGCCCCCAGATCCTTGAGGGTGGCCATGAACTGGCGGAACAGCCGGATGCCCAGAAAGACATAGAGGAGCAGTGACAGCGCAACGAGCGCCACCCATATCAGGATCCAGGACCACCAAGGCATGCTGAGAAGTCTAGCTGCCGTACCTGGCCAGCGACGCCGCCAGCCAGGTGCGGGCCGCGTCGGCGAGCTCCGCCGGCGCCAGGATCCGGGCAGAACCGCCGTGCTGGGCCACGAACATCGGGAGCCAGGCTGTGTTGCCGAACCGTATCTCCGCCACCAGTCCGCCGTCGTCGAGCTCTGCCGTCCGCTCTGCGTAGTAGTCGTCCGCCAGCCCCCTCCCCTGACGGGTGAGCTGGACAGTGACGATCGTATCGTCGTCCTTGGCTGTGAAGAGTTTCGCCGGAACTCCCTGTGCGGGCGTGGTCCCCGCCGGAACCTTCCGCCCGTTCGGGTGGATGTCCTGAACGCGGTCCAGGCGGAAGTTCCGCAGCCCTTCCACGGAATGGCAGTAGGCCTCGAAGTACCAGATGTTGTCCAGCGAATAGAGGCGCAGCGGGTCCACGTCCCGTTCCGAGATGCTGTCCCGCTGCGGGGCCAGATACGTCAGGCGCAGCTGGGACCCGGATGCGATGGCCTGCCGTACCGTGGCGTGAGTCGCGGCATCAGCAGGTGCCATTTCCGGGCCGGCAAGCGACGCGGCCCTGAGCCCCTCCTCGCCGGCGGCCGCCAGCAGCTTGAGCGTCACTGATTCCAGGGCGCCGCCCTCTGCCACCTCCGGAAGGCCGTTTAATGTCTCCAGCCCGGTCAGCAGGGCGCAGGCCTCTTCCACGGTGAAGCGTACGGGTTGGGTCAGGTCCAGGTCCTGGGTGATGTAGACGTGGTCGTCCTCCCACTGGATGTCCAGCAGGTCGTCGGGGTAGCCCTCCGGCAGGCCCGAACAGATAAGGATCTGCAGGTCCGCTTCCAGTTCCTTACGGCTGATGCCGAAGTGCCCAGCGACATCCTGGATGTGCAGGCCCTGGTTGTGCACCAGGAAAGGCACCAGCTGGAGCATCCGCTTGAGCTGGTCCTCGGAGGTGCGCGTCCGGACGGGGCGGGCGGGCGCGGCAGGGAACTGGAACTGGGGAACGGCTGCAGTGCTGAAATCTGCTGCGGCGCGAAGCCTGCGCCGGACGGCGTCCGCCAGCTCGTCGGGTAGCACCGCCAGGGCGTCGGGGCCATAGGACGCGAGCTCTTCGGCCAGGACCTCCGGGTCCCGGTACTGAAGGCTGATCCGCTCGTAGCCGGTCCCAGGCTCCTGGTTGGCGGTGCTGTCCACGGCCTCCTCTTGTGCGACGCCCTCATCAACGGCGCGGCGCCGCAGTGCCAGCAGGCGCCCCTCCCGGACGTCCACGACGGCGGTGCGCAGCGGCAGCTCCGGCAGCCGGTCCAGTTCCCGCCGGATGTTGAAGTCGCGCGGAGGCGTGAATTGCTCCCGCTCGAGCGTCGTGACCGCACTGGTGAAACGGGAGAGCCGGAAGTGGCGGGGTGCCTGCCGGGCCCGGTCATAGCCCGCGAGATACCAATGCCCGAAGCGGCTTCCCATGCCCCAGGGCTCAACAGTCCGTTGTTCCTCGGTTCCGGTGCTGCCAGCAAGGTAGGTGAACGTGACGGGGTGCTTCGCGTGCATCGCCGCAACGAGGTCGTCGAAGGCCTGGCCCGCCGGTTTGATCCTGGGCTGGACGCCGGCAGGAAGTTCGACGTCGGCCATCGCGCCTGACGCCTGCAGCTTGCGCAGTGCGCTCTGGGCGGCCGTGCCCAGCGCCGCGCGCTCCCAGAGTTGGGAGGCCAGGAGAAGTACTGTCCACTCCGCCGGTCCCAGCTGGACGTCCGGCAGGCGGTTGGATTCCTTGCCAATCCGGTAGCGGGTGGTAGCGGGATCATCTTCGCTCCAGCCCAGGTCCGTCAGCGTTTCGACGTCGAACCCGAAGTTGCGGAGATCGCTTTTGTCCCGTTCGAACATGCGGCCGAACGATGCCTCTTTGCCGGGTGTGTCGCGGTAGATCGTCTCGCGCAGTTCACTGCGGCGCAGGCCGTACCTCGTGTTGAGCAGGGCGATCAGCAGGTTCAGGAGGCGTTCAGTTCGGGATGCGGACACCCCGTTACGTTACTAAATTCCGTGCCGGAACGCAGGAAGCGCGGCAGCAACAGGATGTGATGGCCCTGTTGCTGCCGCGCTCCCGGCGGATTGCTGCGCCTGTGGTCAGCGAACGCCCACGAGGTCAACCACAAAAATCAGGGCTTCGTTGGGCGCAATTGCTCCACCGGCGCCACGGGATCCGTAGGCCAGCTCGGAGGGGATTTCGAGGCGGCGGCGGCCGCCTACCTTCATGCCCAGGAGCCCCTGGTCCCAGCCCTGAATGACCTGCCCAACTCCCACGCGGAAGTCCAGCGGCGCGCCGCGGCCCCAGGAGGCGTCGAATTCTTCACCGGTGGACCAGGCCACACCCACGTAATGGGTGGAGACTGTGTCTCCGGCCTTGGCCTCGCGGCCGTCGCCTTCGATGAGGTCCGTGATCACGAGTTCCGTGGGGACGTCGCCCTCGGGAAAGTCGATCTCGGGCTTCTGGCGGTCAAAATCCCGCTGTCCAAATGACATGGTTGCTCCTTGGTGTCTGGCAGATGATGTGCTGCTGTTGGATGCCGCGGCGTTGGCCGGGCCTGGTGCCATTGTTGCTACTTGGCTCCGAGGATGTCCACTACGAAGACGAGGTCGCCCTTGGCTTCGCCCTGGCCGGCGTCGCCGTAGGCCAGGTCCTTGGGGATGACCAGGAGTACGCGTGAGCCTACCGTTTTGCCGGCCAGGCCCTGGGTCCAGCCCTTGATGACGCCGGTCAGCGGGAAGCTGGCGGGCTCGCCGCGGTCGAAGCTTGAGTCGAACTTCGTGCCGCCCACCAGGGTGACGCCAACGTAGTTCACTGTGAGGGTGTCGGATTCCTTGACGGTTGCGCCGTTGCCCTTGATGAGGTCCTGGGATACCAGTGCCGTGGGGGCTGCAACACCTTCGACGTTGATTTCGGGGATGCCGTCTTTTTCGCTGACGGTGGGCAGGCCGGCCGGCGGCGTTACGGGTTCCCCTTCGGGCTTCTCCAGCGCAGGGGTCACGTCGGTTGTGGAAAGGACCTTGATGATCAGGAGCTGCGTGGGCTCGGTTGGTGCTGACGGGCTTGGGCTGGCACCGTCGGAGGGGCTGGGGGCGGGTGCACTCTGCTGGCCCGGCACGGCGAGGGCAATGCTGGAACCAATTTTGGCGCCGACGAAGGCGTTGTAGATGACCTCGCTGCCGGTCTTCAATTCCTCGTTAAGTTCCAGGGGCTCGGGCTCACTGGCGAACGTGTCCTCGAGCGTTGATCCGTCCGTGCCGTTCAGGGCAAGGATGGAGATGTTGGCAATCTGGTTTGGCTTCACCACGTCGCCGTCGCCCTCGGTGACCACCTTGATGGTGGGTTCAGCGACTTCGAGCGGCTTGGCGAATTCCACGCCGGGAGCTTTTTTGTCCCCGTTGTCTGTCAGTTTGAGGGAGTCGAACTTTGCAGTCTCACCAGCAGACTTGCTGGTGGGCTCCGGCTCTGCGCTTGAACCGCCGCAGGCGGTCAACAGCAGCAAAGCGGGAAGAAGGAGTGCTAGTAGTCGGCGCACGTAAGAGAACTTTCGTCGGGGCAAGGTGGAGGCGGTGATCCGCAACTCGGCGGGCGGCACCGCGGCAGGCCCTCGAAGGGGCCTTATCCAGAATAGCCCCTGAAGCTGGGTGTCAGCCCATAGAGTCCAGAAGGGCATCCACGCGATCGTCGACGCTGCGGAACGGATCCTTGCACAGAATGGTCTGGTGGGCGCGGTCGTTCAATTTCAGGTGCACCCAGTCCACGGTGTAGTCCCGGCCCAACTCCTGGGCCCGCCGGACAAAGTCACCGCGAAGTTTCGCGCGGGTGGTTTGCGGCGGCGCGTCCACGGCGTCCTTGACCACGGTGTCGTCCACAATGCGCCGTACGGCCCCGCGGGACTGGAGCAGGTAGTAAATTCCGCGGCTTCTGGAGATGTCATGGTAGGTCAGGTCGAGCTGTGCAATCCGCGGCGCGTCCAGGCCTAGCCCGTGGCGTTCCCGGTAGTTGTCCATCAGCTTCTTTTTGATGGCCCAGTCGATCTCGGTGTCGATGCCCCGGGAATCGCCGCTTTCGATCGCCTTCAATGTCCGTTCCCAGAGGTCGAGGATCACCGGGACGTGGGGGTTGTGGGCGCCCTGTTCTTTGACGAACGCCGTGACCTTAGTGAGGTACTCCTGCTGGATCTCCAGCGCGGTGAGCTGGCGGCCGTTGGCCAGCCGGACCAGCGCCCGTCCGCTGAGGTCGTGGGAGATTTCGCGGATGCTGCGGATGGGATTTTCCATCCGCATGTCGCGCATGATGACCCCGGCCTCGATCATCCTCAGGACCAGGTCCACCGTCCCCACCTTCATCAGTGCGGTGGCTTCGGACATGTTCGAGTCGCCAACGATGACATGGAGCCGGCGGTAGAACTCGGCATCCGCGTGCGGTTCATCCCTGGTGTTGATGATGGGCCGGGAGCGGGTGGTGGCCGAAGACACGCCTTCCCAGATATGGTCGGCCCGCTGGGAAAAGGCGAAGGTTGCCCCGTGCGGGGTCTTCAGGATCTTACCGGCGCCGGCGATGAGTTGCCGGGTGACCAGGAAGGGGATCAGGATCTCGGCCAACCGGGAAAACTCGCCGCGGCGGGGAATGAGGTAGTTCTCGTGGCTGCCGTAGGAGTTCCCGGCGGAGTCTGTGTTGTTCTTGAACAGGTAAACAGTGCCGTTGAAGCCTTCGGCTGCGAGGCGGGCCTGCGCTTCGTCCACGAGGTCGTCAAGGATCAGCTCCCCGGCCCGGTCGTGGGCAATCAGCTGCGCAAGGTCGTCACACTCGGCTGTGGCGTACTCCGGGTGCGACCCTACGTCGAGGTACAGTCTGGAGCCGTTTGTAAGGAAAACGTTGGATGACCGTCCCCAGCTGACCACTTTGCGGAACAGGTACCGGGCCACCTCCTCCGGGGCAAGAGGCCTGGAGTCGGGGCTGGAATAGGAGATCCCGAATTCCGTTTCGATACCAAAGATTCTCTTGTCCATCTGTCCTCCTAGGCGAGCAGTGCAGTGATGTCCGCGTCGTCAAGCCGCCGGAAGGCGCGGCGCGAGCCGCGGGAGCTCTCCGACGCCCTGTCCAGGACGGCAACTTCCACTGCCTTTGCGGGCAGTGCCTTCGGCTGTTCGCCGGTCTCGGCCGACGGAACCAATGCGGCCATGGCAAGGCGCAGGGCGTCGGCGAAGCTGAGTGAACTGCGCCAGCCCTCCTCAATGGCCGCGGACACCTTGTCTGCCTGTCCGCCCATCACAACAAATTGATGTTCGTCCGCAATGGAACCGTCAAAAGTCAGGCGGTAAAGATGGTCCTCGGCCTGGCTGGGGCCAACCTCAGCTACTGCGAGTTCAACTTCGAAAGGCTTCTGTTCTGCGGTGAACACAGCGCCGAGGCTCTGTGCATAGACGCTGGCGAGGCCGCGGGCCGTGACGTCCTCGCGGTCATAGGAGTAGCCCCTCACGTCCGCGTACCTGACACCGGCCTGCCGGAGGCTCTCGAATTCGTTGTATTTCCCGACGGCGGCAAAAGCGATCTTGTCGTAGATCTCGCCTATTTTGTGCAGGGATGGTGAGGGGTTCTCGGCCACCAGCGCAATGCCGTCCGCGCAGCTGATAACCGCAACGGACCTGCCGCGGGCAATCCCCTTCCGTGCGAAATCCGCACGGTCCTTCATCAGCTGTTCCGGCGATACGTAAAACTGCTGGGTCATCTCAGGCCTCCCGTCCGGCGCTGGTGCGGGCTTCGATGACACTAACGGCCGCCGCAGCGAGCACGCTCTCAGCTACCCGCCGCGCACCGGCGCGGTCCACGGTGTAGATGACCGGCCAAAGCTGCCGGACGGTGTCAGGACCTCCGGTGGCGGAATCGTCGTCGGCCGCGTCGTAGAGGGCTTCGACGGCGACGGAGACTGCCTCAGCTTCGTTAAGGTTGGGCCGCCAGAGTTTTTTCAACGCGCCCCGGGCGAAGACGGAGCCGGAGCCGACCGTATGGTGCTCGTGCTCCTCGTACCTGCCGCCGGTGACGTCATAAGAGAAGAGCCTTCCCACGCCGGCGCTGGTGTCGAACCCGGCGAAGAGCGGCACTACGGCGAGTCCCTGCATGGCGAGGGGCAGGTTGCCGCGGATCATGGCTCCCAGCCTGTTGGCTTTGCCTTCCAGGCTGAGGAGGGTGCCCTCGATCTTCTCGTAGTGCTCGAGCTCCACCTGGAACAGCCGGGTCAGGTCAATGGCTATGCCGGCAGTCCCAGCGATGCCCAGGACGGAGTAGCGGTCTGCCGGAAAGACTTTTTCAATGTGCCTGCTGGCAATCACGTTGCCCATGGTGGCCCGCCGGTCCCCCGCCATCAACACACCGCCGGTGTAGCTCATGGCCACAATGGTGGTGGCATGCGGAACCTGCAGCGGTGCGGTCCCGGGCGCAGCGGCCTGGAGTCCCCTGCTGTACGGCAGGAGTTCAGGCCGGTCCCGCTGCAGATGCTCCGTAAAGGACGAGGTGGCGTTGGCGGCTACCTGGTGGGCGGTTGATTCCTGCACTCATGCACTCCTTGAACGTGGTTCTTCAACGTCGGTACAGATTCCGGCCGTCCGCGGCTTCCGCCACCCGCCGGGTCCGGGTTACTGACCGCCTTTTTGGACGAATGCGCGCACGAATTCCTCGGCGTTCGATTCGAGGACTCCGTCGATCTCGTCGAGGAGGTCGTCCACGCCTTCTGTTGATGCTGATGCCTGCGCTTCGGGCGGCGCGGGCGGGGCCTCGGGAATGTCCTCGTCGACCTGGCTGTCGCGTGATTGCGGCTGCTGCTGCTCCTGGCCTGCCATTGTTACCTCTCCCTTTCCTGGCGTCGGATCCAGCGGATCCTCCGATATGCCCATCCTGCCACGATGCAGGCCGTCCGGCGCGGTTTACGCCGCAGGCGGAGCGGTGTTGTGTCCCAGGAGCTCCGCGAGGAATGGGCCCGCTTCCCGGTAGCGCTGGAACAACGCTCCGGTCAGGGCTTTGGTTCCCCGAAGGGGCTCCCGCGTGGGCACGCGCTGCAGCCTGCCGTAGCCCGGGACGTCGAAAATCACCGAGTCCCAGCTGGCACCCACCACGTCCTTGCCGAAGTTGCTGATGCACTTTCCGCGGAAGAACGCACGGGTGTCCGGGGGCGGCTCGCCTACGGCAGCCGCTATCGCAGCGTCGTCGACAATCCTGTCCATGCGGTTCCTGGCGAGAAACCGGTAGTACAGGCCCTTCTCCGGCCTGATGTCCGCCCACTGGAGGTCAATGAGGCCGAGCCGTGCATCATTCCACTCCAGGCGGTCACGATCCCGGTAGCCCTCGAGGAGCGTGAGCTTGGCCAGCCATTCCACCGAGCTGGCTGCCGCCGCCCTGTCGCTGTCCAGCTGTGTGAGCACCTTGGCCCAGCGGTCCAGGACGTCATAGGTGTACCCGTCCCCATCGATGGCATCCCCAACACCTGTATCCTGCGCCAGTTTGGCCGCCGCTTCGTGGTACATCCACTGGAGGTCAAGCGCCGTGACGCGCCGGCCATCCAGCAAACGCAGGGTTGCGGTGAGGGATGTATCGTGGCTCACCGTTTGGAGGGCGGCTACCGGTTCGACCACCTCAATCTTTGGCGCAAGCCCCGCTTCGATGAGGCTGAGGACCATGGCCGTGGTCCCGAACTTCAGGTAGTTGGAGACCTGGCTGAGGTTGGCGTCGCCGATGATGACGTGCAGGCGGCGGTATTTGTCCGCCGTGGAGTGCGGCTCGTCCCGGGTATTGATGATGGGGCGCCGAATGGTGGTTTCGAGGCCCACTTCGGCTTCGAAGAAATCCGCACGCTGGCTGATCTGGAAGCCGGGGGTGGAGGCGTCCTGGCCGATTCCCACCCTTCCGGAGCCGCAAAGGATCTGGCGGCTGATGAAGAACGGCGTGAGACCGCGGACGATGTCGCCGAACGGAACAGAGCGGGGCATGAGGTAATTCTCATGGGACCCGTAGGACACCGATTTGTTGTCCGTGTTGTTTTTGTAGAGGTTTACCTGGGGCAGGTCGGGGTCGGCGGCGAGGCGCCGCACTGTGGCCAGCGCAACGAGGTCACCTGCGGCGTCCCACGTGACGGCATCACGGGGGTTTGTGACCTCGGGGCTTGAATACTCGGGGTGGGCGTGGTCAACGTACAGCCTGGCACCATTGCCCAGGACCATGTTCATCAGGAGGGTGCCGGACTCATCCTGCCCGTCAAGCTCAAGCTCCTCCCGTCCATAGGCCAGCGCCACTGCTTCCGCGTCCAGCACCGGCGGCTGGTCGGTCAGCTGGCTGGGGTGGGCGGAGCCCCTGTCCACGGTCCAGCCGCGGGCGTCGTGAAGGGGCTCCTCGTCGGTGTAGTCCCACCGTGTTTCCGCTCCGCCGGCCGCCCGCTGGCGCGTTACCTGGGCATACGCCTGGACCACCCTTGCGCTCATCATGGTGGCGTTCGCGGACGGGGCGGACGGGGCATGGATCCCGTATTCGGTTTCTGCCCCCATGACACGCATGGCCCCGCCCGCGGGGAGGGCGCCCCCGGCGGCCGGTTCCGGCGCAGCCGTCATAGATACTGCCCTGTGGAAGGCATCGTTTCGATCGACTTTCCAGGCTCCTGGCCGGCCTTGCCCTGGACGATGGTGCGGATGTAGGTGATCCGTTCGCCCTTCTTGCCGGAGATCCGGGCCCAGTCGTCCGGATTGGTGGTGTTGGGCATGTCTTCATGCTCGCGGAACTCGTCCACCACCGCCCGCAGCAGGTGCTCGATCCGCAGCCCCTTCTGGTGCGTGGTCAGCAGATCCTTGATGGCGTACTTTTTCGCCCGGTCCACCACGTTTTGGACCACGGCACCGGAGTTGAAGTCCTTGAAGTAGAGCATTTCGGTGTCGCCGTTGGCATAGGTGACTTCGAGGAACTCATTGGACTTGTCCGTGGAGTACATGGCTTCCACCGTGCGCTGGACCATGGCGTCCACCGTGGCCTGGACGTCGCCGTCATGCTCGGCGAGATCAGACTCGTGGAACGGCAGGTCCGTGGTGATGTACTTGTTGAAAATGTCCGCAGCAGCCTCGGCATCGGGGCGGTGGATCTTGACCTTAACATCCAGGCGGCCGGGCCGAAGGATGGCCGGGTCAATCATGTCCTCACGGTTGGACGCGCCGATCACGATGACGTTGTCCAGCCGCTCCACGCCGTCGATCTCACTGAGCAGCTGGGGAACGATGGTGGTCTCGACGTCGGAGGAAATGCCGGTGCCGCGCGTGCGGAACAGCGAATCCATCTCATCGAAGAACACCACTACCGGGCTGCCGTCCGACGCCTTCTCGCGGGCGCGGGAGAAAATCAGCCGGATGTGGCGCTCCGTCTCGCCGACGTACTTGTCCAGGAGCTCAGGGCCCTTGATGTTCAGGAAGTAGCTCTTCAGATCCACGTTTCCGGACCGTTCAGCGGCCCGGGCAGCAAGCGAATTGGCAACGGCTTTGGCAATGAGGGTCTTACCGCAGCCGGGAGGGCCGTAAAGCAGGATGCCCTTCGGCGCCTTCAGGCCGTGTTCCCGGTAAAGGTCCGGGTGCAGGAACGGCAGTTCGACGGCGTCGCGGATCTGTTCTATCTGCGGTCCCAGGCCGCCGATGTCCTCGTACGTGATGTCCGGGACCTCTTCCAGGACCAGGTTTTCCACCTCGGACCGCGGCACTTTCTCCAGTGCGTAGCCGGTCCTGGAGTCGATGGAGAGCGCATCGCCCACCCGGAGCTTTTCCGCCAGGAGCGCACCGGAGAGCCGGACCACCCGTTCCTCGTCGGCCCGTCCCACCACGAGGACGCGGTCGGAGCCGAGCATCTCCTTCAGGGTGGCCAGCTCGCCTGCACGCTCGTAGCCGAGCCCTGCGACGACGAGGAGCGCCTCGTTCAGGAGGACTTCCTGGCCCACTGCCAGCTGGTTGATGTTCACCAGCGGGCTGACGCCTACGCGCATTTTCCGGCCGGCGTTGAAGATGTCCACTGATTCTTCAGTGGCTGCCTGCCCGCTGCTGCCCGGCGAGGGCTGCCGGCGAGGGTTCAGCTGAAGAATGGTGCCGAAGCTGTAGGGAGGCTGTCCCTCCTGGTCCAATGCGTTCTTCAGCCGGAGAATCTCGGCCTTCGCGGCCTCAAGCATCGTGACCAGCTTGGTGTTGTTCTGCGTTGCCGCAGCCAGCTGGCGGTCGATGTGCCTGAGCTTGTCCCTGAGGATGTTGACCTGGCGGTCCGCAACCGAGAGGTCGTTGGCGGCAGACTGCTCTGCCGGAGTACGTCCGGAGTCCTGGTTTGGCGTCTCCATGATGCATCAGCCCCTTCCTGCGCTTCTATTAAGACCTTAGTCCCAAGATGGCAGGTAGGGAGGGAGACTCCCGAAATGTGGACTAGTTCGTGATCTCCGGGGTGTCTTTGACGTTTGTGCCCGCAATGGCATCGCGGGCGGCGCGCCGGAGCTTCTTGTCGGAGACCAGCCGCTCCCCTACGGCGCCCGGCGTCCAGGCGTTGACGTCCTCCTCGTTGAAGTCAGTCTTCGAGGGGCGCCGCTTGACGGAGATGCCGGTGACGCCGTCGGCCAGCCGGCGCGTGACCAGCAGGAAGCCCGTGTGCGCCACCATGCGGTGGTCCGGCCGGACGGCGAGGCCCTCGAGGTGCCAGCCGCGGACCATGGACTCCCAGGCGTCCGGCTCCGTGAACCGGCCGTCGGCGCGGATGGCCTCCGCCGTGCGGGACAGCTGCGTGACCGTTGCAACGTAGTTGATCCACACGCCGCCCGGGGCAAGGACCGTGGCGACAGCGTCCAAGCATTCCCAGGGCGCGAGCATGTCCAGGACCACGCGGTCCACGGACCCGGGCTCTTCGCTCCGGACAACTTCCTCCTGGAAGTCGCCCAGGGAGATCTGCCAGGCCGGGTGCGGGCCGCCGAAGATTGTTTCCACGTTTCCGCGGGCGATGTCCGCAAACTCTTCACGCCGTTCAAAGGAGTGCAGGTAGCCGTTGTCACCCACGGCCCGGAGGAGCGAAATGGAGAGGGCGCCGGAGCCGACTCCCGCTTCCACCACCCGGGCGCCAGGGAAGATGTCAGCCATGGTGACAATCTGCCCGGCGTCCTTGGGGTACACCACCGCAGCGCCGCGCGGCATGGAGAGGACGAAGTCCGAGAGCAGCGGGCGCAGGGTCTGGTACTGCTGGCCAACATTGTTGACCACCACCGAGCCGTCCGCCTTGCCGATAATCTCATCGTGGTTCAGGAAACCGCGGTGGGTGTGGAACGCGCCGCCGCTTTCGAGGGTGACCGTGTTCATCCGGCCCCGCTCGTCGGTCAGCTGGACGCGTTCGCCCTCCCGGAAGGGACCGCGGCGACGGGCAGCTCCCACCGGCTGCGAGCCTCCGGCGGCAACACCGGATTGGGCTGCTGCTGTGGCTTCGTTGACGGCAGTTTCGCTGCTCATGACTTTCCTCGCTCCTGTAAAACTGTTGCGCCCCCGCGTCCATGTCCTCAAAGACATTGTGGCTTCTGCGGCGGCAATGCACGACCGGCAGGTAACTCTACCGGTTCCTGCCCTGCGGTTGCCTACCGGATTGCCGGCGCCTGCCGGTGATGGCGGACAGCACCGCATCCTGGGAAAGCAGCCCGGTCACCTTGCCGTTGTGGTCCACCACGGCGTAGTCCCGACCTTCGAGCTGGGAGAGGAAGTGGAGAAGTTCCTGCCCTTTAGACCATTCCGGCACGTAGGCTCCGGGCGCAAGGGCATAGGACACGGCGGTGATCGGAGTTGTTCCGGCCGCAGCGGCGGGAACCGATGCCAGCGCGGAAGAGTCCACCACGGCCTCAGGCCGTCCGTCAAAGCCGCAGATCACCACTGCCGTTGGGCCGGGCGCGCCAAGCCGGAGGGCGTCTCGCACCGACGCTGTGGCAGGCAGCCCGACGGCTGGAGTCGACAACCCTGCGGCGCTGACGAGATGAAGCCGCCCGCGCAGCGTTCCCTGCTGGATGGAAGCCGAAGCCCCCATCCAGAGGAAGCCCCCCACCAGGACGGTAATCATGAGCAGGCTGAAGTCGGGCGAGTTTCCGGCAAGCAGCGGCCGCAGGATGAACCAGTAGGCGAGGGCAATAACAATCAGGCGTCCGCCCCACCCTGCTGCCACCGTCCCTTTGGCCTGGCTGCCGGTAGCCTTCCAGACGGCGGATTCCACCAGCCTGCCTCCGTCCAGCGGCAGCCCCGGCAGGACGTTGAAGACGGCGATGAGGAAGTTCGCCCACATGAAGATGTTCGTGAGGATCTCGGCGACGCTGCCGAGGGCAACACCGTTCAGCATGAGCCAGGCCCCTGCGGCTAGGACAAAGTTGGCGGCCGGGCCGGCAAGGGCCACCAGGACGGACCGTCCCGGAGTGGCAGTGAAGCTTTCGAACTGTGTGTGCCCGCCCCAAAGATTGAGAACGATCTTCTGGGTTGGCCACCCATAGATCTTGGCAGTCAGGGCATGGGCCAGTTCGTGGACCAGCACGGAAATCAGCAGCAGGACAGCATAGGCGAACGCGACCACGTAGGCGCTGGCACCGAGGGCCGGGTTGCTCCGGTCAAGTACCGGGCCGTAAACAATCACGGTGAAGGTGGCGATGAGGAACCATGAATAGGCCAGGACAACGGGAACGCCGGCGATTTTGCCCAGAGGGATGCCTTCGCGGCGTACCGGAGCCGCCGTCTCAGTCATGTGCGGTCACCGGGACTGCCGCGGACGGCGCCGCAGAGCGGGCAACCACCAGGTCTTCAAGGTCAGCCAGCGAGCGTCCCGCCAGGGACTCCCACAAGGTGTACCGGGCGTCCTCCGGCAATGGAACGATGTGTGGAATGGCAACGGTGGCCACTCCGGACGCCACTGCCGCCGCCACGCCCGGCTCGGAATCTTCCAGGGCTACACAGTGGTGGATGGCCAGGTCCGGGTCCTTTTCCTGGAGCAGGTCCACCGCTTTCAGGTACGCCTCGGGGTGCGGCTTGCCCTGTGTCACGGTATCGCCGGTTACCACCACTTCGAAGTACGGCCGAGGGAGGCTGGCCACCACTTCCCGGGCCAACGGGCCCTCGGACATGGTCACCAGGGCGCACCTGACACCCGCAAGGTGCAGGTCTTCCAGGAGCTCGCGGGCACCCGGGCGCCACGGCACATTCTTCCTGACGCTGGCCACCACTTCAGCCGTGAGGGTGTCAATGATTTCGCGGATCGTAAGATCGACGCCGGCCTGCTGGAGGAGGCCTGCGGAGAACGTCAAGGACTGTCCCACCAGTTGCATGGCCTGTTCATGGGACCAGGTTCCACCATGGGATTCCACCAACGCGCGCTCAGCGGCTATCCAGTAGGGCTCCGTATCCACAATGGTGCCGTCCATGTCCCAGAGGGCGGCTTTGAGCGGGGAAGAGGAGGCTGGCTGTCGCATGCCCCCAGTCTACGGGGCCAGTCTGGGCGGGGGCTGTGGCTACGCCCTCGGCGAATACCGCCGGGGTTGCCGCTGTTTGGGGCGTACCAGGTGCACTTTTCGGCGCTTCATTCCATGCAAGACCCCGCTGCTTGGACGTAGGGTGAAGAAATGAATAGCTTCGAGGGAGACACCACCGAACCGGGTGCCGGACCCGCCCGTGAGCGGTTCCTGCAGCCTGTGGCTGACGGGCAGCGCGTCACTGTGATGCTGGCCGCCTTTGAAGGCTGGAACGACGCCGGGGAGGCAGCAAGCGACTCGCTGCGGTATCTCAACAAGCTGTGGGGCGGCAAGAAGGTTGCCAACATAGACGCCGACGAATATTACGATTTTCAGTTCACCCGCCCGACTGTCCGCCGGAACTCCGCGGGCGAACGCAAGATCAAGTGGCCCTCCACGCGTATCTACAAGGCCAGCGCGCCAGGTTCGAACGTGGACGTCATCTTTGTGCAGGGCACCGAGCCGTCCTATAAATGGCGGGCCTATACCGCCGAACTCCTGGTGCACGCAGAAGCGCTGAATGTTGACTATGTAGTCCTGGTGGGCGCCCTGCTGGCAGACGTGCCGCACAGCCGCCCCATTCCGGTGAGCACGTCCTCCGACGACGCGCCGCTGCGGGAACGCATGAACCTGGAAGCATCCCAGTACGAGGGACCGGTGGGCATTGTTGGGGTGCTTTCGGAGGTTTCGCTCCTGGCGGGCATTCCCACGGTCTCGCTTTGGGCCGCCGTCCCCCACTACGTGGCGCAGGCGCCGTCGCCCAAAGCGCAGTTGGCTCTCCTCCACCGGATAGAGGAGTTGCTTCAGGTTCCGCTGGACACCCATGAGCTGGCGGAGGAAGCCGACGCGTGGGAGCGGGGTGTGGACGAACTGGCCACCGAAGACCCGGAAATTGCCGCCTATGTCCGGCAGCTTGAAGAGGCAAAGGACACTGCAGACCTTCCGGAAGCAACCGGGGAATCCATTGCCCGGGAGTTTGAGCGTTACCTCAAACGTCGCGGGCAGGACCGGCCCTAACCGGGCAGCCTGCGTTACGCCCGCTTGCAGTAGCCGCCCCCCCAGGCGGCCTCGTCAGAGGCGAATGCCCAGTAGGGCGTCGACGGCGTCCCGCACCAAGGCCTGGTCCTCACCGCTGCCGTGGCCGGCTCCCGAGTCCGCCTGATGCGCCCAGCGGGAGACGGCGGCAACCGCAGCCGGAGCGTCAAGGTCGGCAGCCAGCGCGGCGCGCATCTCTGCGATCAGGGCTGGCCCCGACCCGGCCGGAGCGTTGCCGAGAGCCTGTCGCCAGGCGGCAAGGTCCGCTTTTGCGGCCTGGAATCCTTCGTCCGTCCAGGACCAGTCCGAACGGTAGTGATGGGCGAGGATGGCGAGGCGGATGGCTGCCGGGTCCTCCCCCGCTGCGCGCAGTTTTGATACCAAAACCAGGTTGCCCTTGGACTTGCTCATCTTTTCGCCGTCCAGCCCCACCATTCCGGCGTGTGCATAGTGCCTGGCTAGCGGAACCCCGGCCAGTGAGAATGCGTGGCCGGCACCCATTTCGTGGTGCGGGAAGATCAGGTCCGAGCCGCCGCCCTGCACGGTGAAGGGCGAGGGCAGGTATTTTTGCGCAATGACCGTGCACTCGATGTGCCAGCCTGGCCTGCCGGATCCCAGGCTTCCACCGGGCCAGCTCGGCTCGCCGTCCCGCTCCACGCGCCACAGCAGCGGGTCCAGCGCCTGGCGTTTCCCCGACCTGCCGGGATCACCGCCGCGTTCGGCGAAGAGCTCCAGCATTTCGCTTTCCGACAGGCCGGAGATCGATCCCAGGGACCACGCGTCAGGTGACGCGGACTGCTTGCCGGCCGCCTCGACGTCGTAATAAACGTCTCCGTCCGGCTCGCCGTTGGTGCCCTGCACCTTGTATGCCAGCCCCAGGCTGACGAGCCGTTCCACCTCCGGCACGATCATGGCGATGGATTCGACGGCTCCTACATAGCGGTCGGGGGCGAGGACGTTAAGCGCCTCCATGTCCGTCTGGAAGAGCTCGATCTGGCTTTGCGCCAGGTCCCACCAGTCCACTCCGGTGGCCGTGGCGCGTTCCAGCAGCGGGTCGTCCACATCGGTGACGTTCTGCACGTAGGACACGTCCTGGCCGGCGTCCCGCCAGGCCCGGTTAAGGAGGTCGAACGCCACGTAGCTTGCGGCGTGGCCCATGTGGGTGGCGTCGTATGGCGTGATGCCGCAAACGTACATAGAGGGCCGGCCATCTGTTTCCAGGGCCACCTCGCGGCCCACAGCGGTATCGAACAACCGAATGGCCGGCATGCTGCCGGGCACGTCGGGAACAGGGCGGGAGATCCAGGATTTCACACGCCAAGCCTAGTGCTAGGCGCTGATGACATTGAAACCGAGGAGGAGGTACAGGGCCAGGCCCAGGAGGATGCGGTACCAGACGAACAGGCGGTAGCTGCGGGTGGAGACGAACTTCAGGAACCAGCCGATGATGATGTAGCCCACCACAAGGGCGATCACCGTGGCGAGGGCTGTTTCCGGCAGCCCGTAGGGACCGCTGATGCCCTCGTTGGACACGGTTTTGTAGAGCTGGAAGAGGCCGCTGCCGAAGACGGCGGGTATGGCCAACAGGAATGAGTACCGTGCGGCCGCTTCGCGGGTGTAGCCCATCAGGAGGCCCGCGGTAATAGTTCCGCCGGACCGGGACACGCCGGGGATGAGCGCCATGGCCTGGGCGAAGCCGTAGAGGATCCCGTGCTTGTAGGTCAGCCGGGTGAGGTCCCGCTCCTGTTTGCCTACTGCGTCCGCGACAGCAAGGATCAGGCCGAACACGATCAGCATGGTGGCCACAATCCACATGCTGCGGAGCACCGACTCGATCTGGTCCTGGAAGAGCAGGCCCAGGACAACAATGGGCAGGCTGCCCAGGATCACGAGCCAGCCCATCCTCGCGTCAGGATCCTGCCTGGAGACTTTTCCGGCAAGGGAACCGGCCCATGCCTTCACAATCCGGACGATGTCCCGCCAAAAATAGATCACCACCGCTGTTTCGGTACCCAGCTGGGTGATGGCGGTGAAAGCTGCGCCGGGGTCTGCGGCATTGGGCAGGAATTGCCCCACGATCCGCAGATGGGCGCTTGATGAGATGGGTAGAAATTCGGTCAGTCCCTGCACAAGGCCCAGCAGGGCCGCCTCAAACCAGTTCACGCTAAGACCCTACGGCATGGGCAGTGCCGGTTCTGCCCGTAAGCTTGCTGCTATGCAGCAGCGTTACGTCGGCAACAGTGGATTGCGAGTTTCCGCCCTATCCCTTGGCACCATGTCCTGGGCCGGCGAGACCGACGAACAGGACGCCTCGGAACTGCTGCGCATCTTCCTGAATGCAGGCGGCCGCCACCTCGATACGGCTGCGTCCTATGCCGACGGCCGGTCCGAGGCCATGATCGGGTCCCTGCTGGGCGACGTCGTGGCCCGTACGGAGATTTCCATTTCCAGCAAGGCAGGACTGACCACACCGGATGGCCGGCGCGGCGTGGACACGTCACGTAACGCAATGCTCACCGGCCTGGAGGCCAGCCTGGCCAGGCTGGGCACGGACTACGTGGATATCTGGTTCGCCCAGGCCTGGGACGCCAACGTACCGCTGGACGAAACGCTGTCCGCGTTGGAGTACGCCGTCCGCACCGGCCGGGCCAGGTACGCCGGAGTGTCGAATTTCAGCGGCTGGCAGACAGCCAAGGCCGCAGCCATCGCAGGATTTCCCCTTGTGGCCGCCCAGGCCGAGTACTCGTTCCTGCAGCGGCAGCCGGAAGCAGAACTCATTCCGGCCATCGAAGATGCAGGCCTGGGCCTGATGGCATGGGCGCCGCTGGGCCGCGGGGTCCTGACCGGGAAGTATCGTGGCAGCATCCCCACCGGGTCCCGGGGAGCGTCCGCCGCGGAAGCCGGGTACGTCGAGCCCTACCTTGACGGGAAGGCGTCCAGGACGGTCGAGGCGGTGTGTATGGCCGCCAAGGGACTGGGCAGGACGCCGCAGGACGTGTCGTTGAGCTGGCTGCTGTCGCAGCACGGGGTCGCGACGGCGATAGTAGGCCCGCGGACGCCCGCGCAACTCAAGGAAATTGTGGCTGCCCAGTTGTCGCCGCTGCCGCCCGAGATAGCCTGCGCCCTCGAGGACGCATCAGCCCTCAACTAGGCCCGGACTGCTGGCGCCCGCGGTGCAGCTCTTTGGTCAGAGGTTCCGGTCCTCGACGATTTCAAGGTCCTCGTCGTCCACGTCGCTTTCCTCTTCCTCGTCGTCCTCGTCATCAAAGACCTGGAGCGGCGTGACCTCGTTGTAGGCCTCATAGAGTGCGTCCTCGTAGACTTCAAAAGCATCGGCGACTGCGAAAAACGCCGCCTCCACGGAGGGGTCCCCATCTCCGCGGCGGTTGGATGCTGCTATAAGGTGTTCTTCCAAAGCGGTGGTCAAGGACTGAAGCGCGACACGCGGATCGATGCTCATGCCTTCACGTTAGCCGGAAAAGGACGAAAATGGAGAGCAAATGAAGGAACAATTTCTCACCAGCTCGGTCCAGCGGGAGCGGGATTATGCCAAGCAGTACGAGTACCTTGTACTGACGGTCAGCCCTGTCGATTCTCTGCACGAGGCCAGGCGCCGCCTGGTGGAACACTCCGAATACGGCAAGTGGGAGCTGCAGCGCAGCAAGCTGTATATGGGCGGCGGACGGCGGTTCTGGCTCCGCCGCCGCGTCATGCAGGTCCACCGGACCGTCTAGGAAAACAAGGGGTTCACCGGACCGTTCAGTCCTCGAGTGGCCCCAGCCAGGCGGTGGCCACGGTGTTGTGGGCTGATTCGTCGTCGGACGGATGGAACATGCCGGCCAGAACGTCCCGGTAGAGCCGTTCCAGTTCGGAGCCGCGGAAATAGCTTGATCCGCCGCTGACCCGGATGGCGAGGTCCACAACGCGGCGTGCGGTCTCCGTGGCGTTGACCTTCAGGCCCACGAGTTTGGGAAACCACTGCGGACCGTGATCGGCGAGGGCGTCGATGTCGGCGGTTACGGTCGCCAGCTGCGGGTAGAGGTTGTCCATGGCCATCGCGGCTTCCGCGACCTTCCAGCGGATGTCCGGATCCTGTGCGTAGCTCCGTCCGCCGTTTTTGAAGGATGTCCGGCGCTTCACCGCTTCCACCCCAACGGCCAGTGCCCGCTCCCCCAAACCGGTGTAGACGGCCGCGAGCAGCGTCTCGAAGCACGCGAATATGGCGAAGATCAAAGGATCTCGGTTGGGTCCCACGGGGAGCTTGCGGAAGATCCGGTCTTCGGGGACGTAAACGCCGTCCAGCACGGTGGTATTGGACTGGCTGGCGCGCATGCCCAGGGTGTCCCAGTCATTGAGGACACGGTAGCCGGATGTTTCCCGTGTGATGAAGCCATGGACGAGTTCTCCTTCGCCGTCCCCGGCCGACGAGTCCTTGCCGAAGATCCCCAGCCTTGTCCACGCAGGAGAGAGGCTGGTGAAGATTTTTGTGCCCGTGAAGGTGTACCCGCCGCCTTGCGGTTCCGCCACGGTGCGGGAGTCGAAGAGGACCGAATCGTTTCCTGCCTCGGAGTTGCCGAAAGCGAAGACTTCGCCCTGCGCGGCTTCCTTGAGGACAAAGGCGAGGGAGTGGTCCCCCCTTGCCTGCAGGACGTGCGCGACGCCGGTCCACACCAGGTGCATGTTGACCGCCAGCGCCGTGGCGGGGGCAGCCGTGGCCAGCCTCCGCTGGCACTGCGCCGAGGCTTCGAGCCCAAGTCCTTTGCCGCCGTCGGCCGCGGGAACAAACAGCTTCAGGTAACCGGCCTCCGTCAGTTCCTGCAGGTCCTCGTGGAAGAACGCGTTGTCCCTGTCGTATCCGGCGGCCCGGCCGCGGATCCGCTCCAGGAGGGCGTCCGGCAGCACTTCTTCCGGGGTCATGGCAGCCGGCTCAGTAGTTGGTGAGCAGGGTATTGAGCACCCTGGCGCCGAACTTCAGCGAGTCCGCCGGGACGCGCTCGTCCACACCGTGGAACATGCCGGTGAAGTCCAGCTCGTCCGGCAGCATCAGGGGCGCAAAGCCGTAACCCGTGATGCCCAGCCTGCTGAGGGACTTGTTGTCCGTACCGCCCGAGAGCGTGTACGGCAGTACCTTGGCTCCGGGGTCCTCGGAGTGCAGGGCATCGATCATGGAATCCACCAAATTCCCGGCAAAGGGAACCTCAAGGGACACGTCATTGTGCACATAACTGACGTCCACCCCGGTTCCGGCCAACTCCTTGACGATCTCCAGGACGTGCTCTTCCTGCCCGGGCAACGTGCGGCAGTCGATGAGCGCCTCT
The DNA here is from genome assembly GCF_042879835.1 of Pseudarthrobacter sp. NPDC058329. Classification (NCBI taxonomy): domain Bacteria; kingdom Bacillati; phylum Actinomycetota; class Actinomycetes; order Micrococcales; family Micrococcaceae; genus Pseudarthrobacter; species Pseudarthrobacter sp. NPDC058329. The sequence continues at coordinate 69,835 of NZ_JBHVZR010000015.1, read as the reverse complement.
GTGGATTCCGGAATGACGTTGTGCTTGTAGCCGCCCTTCACGAGCGTGGGATTGGTGGTGTTCTGCAGGGTTGCGCCGACGAACCGGGCCACCGTTCCCAGCTGGTTCAGCAGGAGATCGGGATTGTCGGCGTCGAACTCCACGCCGGTGAGTTCCGTCACGCCGTCCAGGAACTGCCTGGTGGTGGGCGTCAGCTCGATGGGCCACTTGTACTCGCCGATCCGCGTCACGGCCCCCGCGAGGCGGGTCACGGCGTTGTCGGTGTTGATCTGGGAGCCGTGGCCGGCTCTGCCGTGGGCTACCAGGCGGAGCCAGGAGATGCCCTTTTCGGCCGTCTGCAGCAGATAGGTGCGTTGCCCGCCAATGGTTGCCGAGAACCCGCCCACTTCCGAGATGGCCTCAGTTGCGCCCTCAAAGAGCTCCGGCCGCTTGTCCACGGCGTAGCGGGCCCCGTACGCGCCGCCGGCTTCCTCGTCCGCGAAGAAGGCGAAGATGATGTCCCGCTTGGGCTTTTTGCCCGTTCGGGCAAAGCTGCGCAGGACGGAGAGGATCATCGCGTCCATGTCCTTCATGTCGACGGCGCCCCGGCCCCAGATGAGCCCGTCCTTCAGTTCTGCTCCGAACGGGTCCACGGACCACTGGTCCTTAAGGGCCGGAACCACATCCAGGTGCCCGTGCACCACGAGGGCGCTGGCGGACGGATCCTCGCCGGCCATCCGGGTGACCACATTGGCGCGCCCGGGAGCCGACTCGAAGATTTCTGCCTCCATGCCGACTTCCTCGATCAGCCCTGCGGCGTATTCTGCTGCGGCCCGCTCCCCCGGCCCGGTTCCGTCACCGAAGTTCGAGGTATCGATCCGGATAAGTTCCTGGCAGATACGGACAACTTCATCCTCGGGCAGGACGTCGGGCATTGCGGGCTCCTCACTGGGGAATGACGGGTTTGCAGCGCTGGATTGCTTGCCCTCAGCCTACCCACTTGGCCCGATTCGATGTTTCAGGAAAGTTCGTGTTAGAGTTTTTCTCGCTGCTTCGGAGAAACGCGAAACGCTGAAAGGCGGAAACGGTTCCCGAATTACCACCTGCGCGGGTGGCGGAATGGCAGACGCGCTAGCTTGAGGTGCTAGTCCTCGAAAGGGGGTGGGGGTTCAAGTCCCCCTCCGCGCACAAACGGAAGCCCCGGAAAATCATTGATTTTCCGGGGCTTCTTTGTGTCGCGGGGTCATAAGTCACGGGACCACATGTGTGCACCGGCCGCACCGTAAACGTCCTGCCATGCTCTCGCCCTACACTCCTGCTGACTGCTGGCGAAGCCCCGCCTGGCCGCGATTGTTCACACTGAGGCCGAAGAGGACCTCCAGGGCTGCGGTGTACTCGTCCTGACGGCCTGCCGCCGCCAGCTCCCTTGCCCGGACGCTGGGTTCGTGGAGCAACTGACGCACCATGCGCCGCAGCGCCAGGGCTGTTTCCTCCGTTGGTGCGCTGTCCCCGTTCTGCTTCTTGCCACGGTCCATCTCGCGCTCCAGGACACCATTGAGGTGGTTGCGCAGGGCAACGATGGCAGTGTCAGCGGCGCGGACGGATTCCTGTTCGTCAAAGCGGCGCGCTGCCTGCCGGACCAAAGCCCGGGCGAGCTGCAATTCCTCTGCGTCTGCCGGGGGAGCCGCCTCCCGCACCGACTCCAGGGTGATGATTTCCACGCCCGGCACGTTGGCAAGGCCGGGGTCGAAGTCCTGGGTGGGGGCAAGATCCAAGAGCACAAGCCGGCGGGATGTACCCTGCCGTGAAGCCACGACCGACGTACCTATCCGGGTTCCACTGCCGCTGCAGCCGATCACGACGTCGGCGCCTCCAATGGCCGCAGGCAGCTCTTCAGCAGTAAGGGGCGTTGCGCACCGGGCGGCTGCGAATGCCTCCGCCCGTCCGGAGTGGGAGTAAACCGCAATTCCCGGCCCCTGTCCCCTGCCCAGCAACTCCATAAAGCAGGCTGCATAGGACCCGCTGCCGATAAGGACCACCGACAGGTCGGAGAGCTTCGCCGGATTCAACCGGGACATGGCCAGTTCGAGTGCCACCGAAGCCACCGACCTGCCAACGGCGCCCAGTCGGGTCCGCGCTCCCACATCCTTTGCAGTACGGGAAGCCGTTTGAAACAGCCGGCTTAGGCGCCCCGTTGCCGTGCCTGCGGCCTGGGCCTCGGCCAGGGCGCGACGAACCTGGCCGGTGACGTGGCGCTCGCCTACCACGAGGGAATCAAGGCCGCACCCGACGCCAAAAAGGTGTTCTGCAACTTCGGGACCGTGGTGGTACTCGAACAGTGCCCGCAGGTCAGGCAGCGGAAGTCTGGCGCAACGCCCCACAGCCCGCAGGACTTCTGAACACGCCCCTGCCACATCCCCGGAGGGCGGTAATTCGCAGTAAATTTCGAACCGGTTACAGGTGGACAGAACTACGCAGCCTGATATCGCAGGACTGCAGGCCAATTCCTTGGCGATAAGTGAAGATGCAGACTGCAGACGGGCTGTGGAATCGGCGGGGAGGTATCTGTACCTCGCCGTGAGCACCACCAGGACCGGACGCACGGCAGGTGGGTTCGGCGTTCCTGAATCCGCTGGTGGAAACGTTTCTGCCACTGTTGTTCCTTCCCGAAGACGTGCCACTGCGTTGTGACGAACTTCGTCCCTGATGCTGATGCACCAGCGTCGTCGACAGACCTTTGGTATTTCTTTACCGGGCCCCACAATTGCGAGTGGCGGGCAGCCGGGCCGTAAGCTCCTCGGCCCACCACGCCTGTTGTTCCGAGTCCCCTTCGCGCACAAAGAGAGCCCCGGAAATCAATAATCTCCGGGGCTCCCTGCGCCTTATGAAGAGAGCCGCTTGGTGGCCGCGACCCGTCCCTAGCGCCTCTTGTCCGTTTCTGTGCCTGTGATGTTGAACGAAGCGTCAAACTTCAGCGTCAGACGCGTTCCGTCGGCTTTCCTGATGTGAGCCTCGTAGACAGCGCCGTCGGCGTCGGTTTCGACCCGGACGACCGTCGCGCCTGGATTCGCGGCCTTTGCTGCCGCTTCGACACGGGCGGCGGTGTCCCCTGTCAAAGGCTCCTCGGTGATGCCGTTGGCTCGATGAGACCCTTTGCGGTCTGCGGAAGACACCGTAGTGGAGCTCGATGCTCCGTCAGGAGCAACCATGGCGAGATACATGCCGCCACCTGCGAGAGCCGCGGCCACAGCGGCTCCGATTGCGACGTTTTGAACTGTTTTCATCACACGCTCCTGATTCTGCGATCAGGCGCAACGGTGCTTTTGCTGACCGCTTGTCATACCTGGCCATTGCACCCCAGCAATGCCACAGCGCGGTTTATCCGGGTGGAACACTGTGGATTTTACGCATATGTGCGGGTCAGGACCAGAAGCAATCGGAGAGCACCGGATTGGCAGGCTGGATCGCCTGCCGCACATACCTGCGGGGACCCTGGGCACAGCATTGCGCCGGACGGAATTTACCTGACTTTGGCGTCTTCAGTACAGGATGCGCTGGTACAGGTTGTGGTCCTGCCAGGCACCGGCGATGTTCAGGTAAGCGGGCGCCATCCCTATCTTTTCGAAGCCGGCACGTTGAAGAATCTTCTGGGACGCGGCATTATGCAGGAGCGTTGCCGCCTGGATCCGGTGCAGCTCCAATTCGTTCGTGGCGAAAGCCAGCACAAACTGGAGGGCAGCCGAGCCGATGCCCCGGCCAGCGTATTCGTGGTCAACCCAGTAGCCCACGTTGGCGCTGCAAAAGGGTCCCCCCACGATTCCGCTTAGCGTTATGGCACCGATGACGAGTTCCCCATCGAGAAGTACCCAAGGCACTTCCAAACCGGCTGCGTATGATGCCAGCTTGGATTCGAGGACTTTGCTCTGCCCGGCCGCGGTAAAGAAATCATCGGAGCGTTCGGGTTCCCATGGGGCGAGGTGGGCCCTGTTCCGCAGGTACGCGTCCTTCATGTGGCGGGCGTCGCTGGAAGCCAAAACCCGGACGTCAACATTGCCGGTCAAGGTCTTTTTCAACGGGGCCATTGAAGAGACTCTACCCAAAGAGCTGGGGGCCTTTTCAGCGGCTTGCTCCCCGATAGCAGAGCGTCATAAAGCTCAGCGGGCTGAGATGAGTGGGCATTGCTGGTCCTGGAGTTTGGCGTGAGCGGTAGTCTCTCCTCCCCCGACCCACTCCGGCGCCAGGACCTAGGCGCGCGCCTGGAAGCCCTCGCGACCGAAAAACGCTCGGGGGAGTATATCGGCGCGTACCAAGCGTGGAGCGACCATACTGCAACAACAAACGAGGGGGTGGTGGACGGCGGTTCGCTTCCGTGCAGTCCCCTGCCAGTAGCGGCCGGTCCGCGCAAGGGTGGAATATGGCCTTCATGTACGACCTGACGGATGAGGACCAGGGAAGTGGCCATGTGGTCCTTTTAGGCGATTCCATCTTCGACAACGCCGCCTACGTGAACGGCGGCCCCGACGTTATCAGTGAACTCCGGCAGGAGCTTCCGGGCTGGAAATGCTCACTCCTGGCCATCGACGGCGACGTCATCACCGGCGTCGCCCGCCAGTTGCGCGCCCTTCCCGCGGATGCCACCCATCTGGTGGTGAGTGTTGGTGGAAACGACGCCATGGGCTATGCGCCGCTGTTGCAGGAACGTCCGGGCTCGGTTGCCGAGGCCCTGCTTCTGCTTGATGCCGGCAGGGAAACGTTCGACGCCGACTACCGGGCCATGCTGCCTGCCGTCCTGGCACAGGGCCTGCCGACGGCGGTGTGCAGCATCTACGACACTCCCCCATCAGAACCGAACCAGAAGGTCATCAAGGCGGCGCTGACCCTCTTCAACGATTCCATTACCCGGGCAGCCTTTGCCAGCGGCACACCACTGATCGACCTGCGGCTCATTTGCAATGAAGACGCGGACTACGCCAACGCCATCGAACCGTCCTCACAGGGCGGACGAAAGATCGCCCAGGCAATTGCCACGCTGGTCCGGGCCGGACGCCCCAACCCCCACTCGCTGGTTGTGGCCGGCGCGGTCCGGACTGCATCCGCCGGCAGTCACATCAGGTAAGGGGGTAAAGTCTCCCGGCGTCCGCGGCCTAATGCGGTCGCAGGCTGTGGGCCCGCGGCTGCCTGCGCCCCGCCAGCCGGGAGCCACGCGCAACCGGCCGGTACTGGACCCGGCGCCGTCCCGCCCGCTCGGCCCTGCGCTCCTGGCGTCTGGTCTTCCTTTCAGGCCGATCAATACCGGTCAGAATAGCGAAAGTGCCAGCGACCCACAGGAATGCCATCGTCAACACCAAGGTAATTTCCATCTCAGCGCCCATGACTAATGTTAGGACTTCAGAGCCTCCAGCAAGAGCACCAAATTCGGCGGGTATCCCCCCACTTTGGAACGCTGGCCTACAGCACGCCGAGTCCCCGCACTGCAGCCAGAACATCCTGCACCGTGATTGCCATCAGCGCCGGGTCCGGCTCAACAGCGAAGGTGTCCCCCCGCCGCAGCTCAGCCCGGGTCAGGACAACGTGCGGGCCCGGGGGCGGACCCCAAATCTCCGGCGGGGCCGGCCCGAACAACACCACCGAGGCCGTGCCGTAGGCCGAGGCCAGATGCGCAGCCCCGGTGTCCGCGGAGATCACCAGGCGGGCCGACGCAATAGTCGCGGCGAACTCCGCGAGCCCGAGCCGCCCCGCCAGAACCGTGTCCTCCCCAAGCCCCGAGCGGCGGCACACATCCAGTGCCCGGTCCCGTTCCCCGCTGCCGCCCGTGAACACCACGTTGTGCCCGGCCTGGTCAAGGGCAGAGGCAACTGCTGCAAAGCGCCCGGCAGGCCAAAGGCGGCTGCCGTAGGCGGCCCCCACATGCAGTACGGTGGCACCGGGAACGGGGCTGGGCACGTGCGGGGTGTTCAGTTGGATGTCCAAAGGGTCAGCTTCGATGCCGTGCCATTCCAGGAGCTTGGCCCAGCGTTCCCTCTCGTGCAGTTCGTTCCGCCATGGCGGCCCGTCCCGGTACTGGCTCCGGTGACCGATGGTTTGCCGGGCCTGCAGCGCCTCGATCCGGCCCTGGCTTTCCGGTCCGCTGCCGTGCAGGTTGACTGCAACATCCACGACGCCGGGCTCCACGGCCAGCGGCTCGTCCAACCCGTGTGTGGGGAAAAGTTCGTAGCCGCCCACGAGTCCCAGCGCCTCCGAAAGCCAGCCCTGCGCCGCGTACCGCAGCCTGTGCTCCGGGTATGTGCGCCGGAGCGCCTTCAGGGCCGGCACTGCGACGAGCAGGTCCCCCAGTTTCAGCGCCCGAAGCACCAGGAGCTCGGGCTTCCCATCGTGCAGCTCCGTTGCTTCCCCTACAGCCGCACTTTCCGGAACGCTCATGCTTCAGGCCTGGCCAGTTCGGTGGCCGCCAGGCTGCGGACATCCTCGTGCACATCCCGCGCTTCGATGCCGGCCACCAGAGAGTCGTCGTGGGCGCAACGGGGAGCAGTCCACCCCACCTGGGTGACGTCCACGCCGCAGGTGGGACAGGTGGTCACCCACGAAGCGCGGATCCGGTGCAGGCTCCGCCCCAGTGCGCCGGCATTAATTACGTTGCCGGTCCAGAAGATCCCTACCGTGGGCACCCCGAGCGCTTGGGCGAGATGCCGCGGGCCGCTGTCGTTGCCCACTACCACGGCGGCACTCACCAGCAAGGCCACCAAACCTGCCATATCCAACTGGCCCGCCAGTGACCGGACCGGGCCGGAGGCAGCAAGTTCAACGATGCGGTCGGCAATGGCCCTTTCACTCACATCGCCCACTACCACCACCTGGAAACCGTCCGCGGCACATGCCACGGCAAGCTCAGCAAACCGCTCCGCGGGCCAACGACGGCGTGGATCCGTTGCGCCGGGATGCATCACCACCAAAGGCCGGCCGTCGTCGTCAGCTGCTCGGGCAAGGGGGCGCACTCCATCTGCCGGCGCCAGGCGGGCCTCGAGGTCAACAGGGAAGGCACCGGCGAACCCGGCCACCTCGAGCGCCCGGAGGGGTTCGTGCTGGTAATAGACGTATGGAACTGTGCGTTCCAGGCTGGCTGCGTCGGGCGTCCGCGTCCCCACTGTATGCCGGGCGCCCAGCCGGAGCAGGAAGGGATTGGAATACCGGCCCCCGCCGTGAATCTGGACTGCCAGGTCAAAGCGGCGCGCGCGCATGTCCGAGAAGAACCGGTTGAGCTCATCCTCATTTTCCGCCCCCGGCCGGACACCGTCCGAAAACGGCAGGACCTGAACTTCGTCCACTGGGCTCTTCGTAGCAGCGATCAATGCCTTGTGCACCGGGGTGCCGAGGAGCGTGATGGAAGCCTCAGGGTATGCCGTTCTCAAGGCGGCAATGGCGGGAATGGCGAAAATCAAGTCGCCGAGCCCGCCGCCGCGCAGGACGACTATCCTTGATACTGCATCAAACTTCTCCAGAACCGGACCAACGCCGGTGCCGGCCAGTCCGGCGCCCCCGAACTCTGCGGTGAGCTGCTCCACATATACCCCTTCGAATAGTGTGGAGACTGCAGCGTTCGCCGCGGCCTCCCCTTCCCCGTGCAGCCACAGGAGGGTGAACATCCTGGAGGCCGCTTCCTCTAAACCTCTACCCAAACGGCGGGCAATATACTCCCGCTATTGGGGAATACCCGGATGATGCTGTACGTTTCATACGCGACAGACGAATCAAAGAAAAGAGAAGCACCTAAATTGGCAACCGATTACGATGAACTGCGTTCCGACGTCAAGGAATCGCAGGACAACTCTCTCGAGCAGCTCCAGTCAGCCAACGCTCCCGACGCGCGCAGCGTTGTCCTGGAGCTGGACGAAGCTGACGGCCTCGACGGCGCGGGCGTACCCGGCGGCGAGTTTGTCGCTGAGGAGCTCGTGGTGCAGGTCATCCCGCAGGCAGAGGACGAGTTCACCTGCTACTCCTGCTTCCTGGTCCGCCACCGCTCGCAGATTGCGCGCCAGAAAGACGGCCACACCTACTGCACCGAGTGCGAAGGCTAATCAGGCAGTCAGGCGGGACGGCTCAGGCAGCCGCTCCCTCAACTGAGCAAAAGGCACGCCCGCCATTTGGTGGACGTGCCTTCCGCTTTTTAAGCGAGCTTCTGCCGTACCAGCTGGCTGACTTCCTTGCCGTCGAAGCGCCCTGCCACTTTTGCCGTCACAGGCTTCATCACTTCGCCCATCTGCCGGGCCGTCAGCTCGCGGCCCTCCGCGCGGAGCCCGTCGATGACCTCGTCCACGATTGCCTCGACCTCCGCCAGGGACAGCGGCTTGGGCAGGTAGGACTCGATCACTTCCGCTTCGGCAATTTCCGCCGCCGCACGGTCGGGTTGTCCCGCTTCTGCATAAATGCCTGCCGTGTCCCGGCGCTTCGCGGCTTCCTTTTGAAGCAGCGATGTCACCTGCGCGTCATCGAGCTGCACGGGTGTCTTACCCGACTTCTCCCGGGTCTCAATCTCGCCCAGCACGTTCCTGACGGTGGTCAGCGCAGTCTTGTTGCGCTCCTTCATAAGGATGACAACGTCGGCCTGCAGCCGTTCCTTCAAAGATGACACGATTCCTCTGTTCCTGTGTTTGCTGTTGCCTGTGGACGGGGCGGCACAGGGCGCCGCGGCAGCGTCCACCCATCCCTAGTACCGTAGGGGCTTATGGCTGATATTGACCACTCCTTCCCGGGCACCACTGAATGAACCTTCCGGACAATCCCTGGAACACGTTTGTCAGTGCCTTCAGCCGCACGGAAGTTCCCGTGATTACGTTCACGGAGCTGGTGCTGGTGGTCTGCATAGTGACTGCCTTGTCGATCCCCCGCCGGTCCTGGAGGTACGTTGGGCTGCTGGCGACTGCCACCCACGAGCTGGGACATGCCGTCGCCGCCGTCACGAGCGGACAGCGGCTGTCCGGGATACGGCTGCGTCTGGACCATTCAGGCACTACCACCACGTACAGCCGGAGCAAACTTGCCACCGTGTGGTCCTGCTTCTGGGGCTATCCGGTGCCTGGCGTCGTCGGCGCTGCGTTTGTGTGGTGCGGCTTCAGCGGGTGGGGGCCCGCTGCCGTGGCGGTCAGCACAGTTGCCCTTGCAGCCACACTGCTGTTCCTCCGCAATGCCGCGGGCTTCCTCATCACCGCCGCCGCGATTGCCGGCAACCTGGCCCTGATTTTCCTGGTGCCAGCCGGGTTCACAGGACACGTGTCCGTCATCCTGGGCCTGGTACTCCTGGTGGGCGCCGTACGGGACCTCATCAAGCTCACCCACGTGCACCTGCGGCGGAGGGACCGGCTTGCCAGTTCGGACGCGTACCTGCTGTACCGGGCGACCGCCATTCCATCGGGCATCTGGATTGCCCTGTTCTCGGTGTTTGTGGCGGGATCCTGGCTGGTGGCGTGGCAGCCTATCTCTGCGGTCCTGCCAACGGGCGCATAGGGTGGATCCATGAGCCAGGAACCGGACAGCACCCAGCAGGCGCCAAGCGGCAGTACGTCCGAGCACAGCACGCGCGGCGCGTACGTAACGGGCGGAGCCGAATTTAACCGCGACACCAATTACATTGAGGACCGGATTACCTCGGACGGCAGGCCGGGCCCCCATGGGGAGCCGGGTTGGCCCGCACAGCCGGGACGCTACCGCCTTATCGCTGCCAGGGCGTGCCCGTGGGCCAACCGGACGGTTATTGTCCGCCGCCTCCTGGGCCTCGAGGACGCCATTTCCCTCGGGCAGCCCGGCCCCACGCACGACGCGCGGTCCTGGACGTTTGATTTGGACCCCGACGGTGTTGATCCCGTCCTGCGGATCGAGCGCATCCAGGAGGCCTACTTCAAGCGCTTCCCCGACTATCCGAGGGGCATCACCGTACCGGCGATTGTTGAGGTTTCCACCGGAGAAGTGGTGACCAACAACTTTCCGCAGATCACGCTCGACTTCTCGACGGAATGGACGACGTTCCACCGGCCGGGGGCGCCCCGGCTTTATCCCGAGCATCTGCGGGAGGAGATCGACGAGGTCAACAAGCGGGTGTTCACCGAAGTTAACAACGGGGTCTACCGCTGCGGCTTCGCAGGCTCGCAGAAGGCCTACGACGCCGCCTACACCCGGCTTTGGGCAGCCATGGACTGGCTGGAAGAGAGGCTCACCCGGCAGCGGTACCTGGTGGGTGACACCATTACGGAAGCCGACGTGAGGCTGTTCACCACCCTGGCGCGGTTCGACGCCGTCTACCACGGCCACTTCAAGTGCAACCGCCAGAAACTAAGCGAGATGCCGGCGCTCTGGGGCTACGCACGCGACCTGTTCCAGACCCCTGGGTTCGGCGACACCACGGACTTCGTGCAGATCAAGCAGCACTATTACATCGTGCATGAGGACATCAACCCAACCGGCATCGTCCCGGCCGGCCCTGCACTGGACGGCTGGCTGGACGCCCACGGGCGCGAGTCCCTGGGTGGCCGGCCCTTTGGCGAGGGAACTCCGCCGGGTCCGGTGAAGCCAGGAGAAGAAGTTGCCCGCGGACACGGGGCCCACGCCTAAGGAAAGCGCTTTCTGACTAGACTGGCGGGATGCAGATATCTCAATGCCACGTCGCGCCCGGCTTCGAAAACGTACAGGAGCTCTTCGAATCGTTCCATGTTGAGGACCTTGGCTACAGCGCACAGCTCGCCGCCTACCACCACGGTAAACAGGTGGTGGGACTCACCGGCGGACCGGACATGGACCAGGGGACGATCACGGGCGCCTACTCCTGCTCCAAGGGAGTGGCAGCCATGGCGGTGGCACTCCTGGTCCAGGATGGGCTGATTGACCTCGACGCCACGGTGGCGTACTACTGGCCGGAGTTTGCGGTCCACGGCAAGGGCCAGCTCCTGGTGCGGGAGGCTTTGTCCCACCAGGCCGGGCTTCCGGGAGTGGAGGGTGGTTTCGCCCTGGACGAGTTCACCACTCCGGGCGCTGCTGCCCGCCTGGCGGCGGCACGGCCGTCCTGGCAGCCGGGGCGGCAGTTCGGCTACCACGCCCTGACCATCGGGATCCTGATGGAAGAGCTGTGCCGCCGCACGGCAGGAGAAACGCTTCAGGGTATCTATGACCGGCGGATCCGGACTGCACTGGAGATCGACTTCTTCCTGGGCCTGCCGGAGGAACTGGAGCCCCGCTACAGGGATGTCCTGTACACCAGCGATCCGCAGCAGCCCTGGATCGATCCGCTCAGCCTGGACGGGTTGAACAGCAACGCGGCCGTCAGCAGCATCATGGAACTCCCCAACATCCGCGCAGTTCGTGGCGCGGGAATGTCTGCGGCGGGCGGAGTGGGATCCGCCGAGGGCCTGGCACGGCTTTACGCTGCAGCCACCACAGGCGTCGACGGCGGCGAAGCTTTCCTCACGCCTGCGACTGTGGAGTTGATGTCCCAGGAACAGGTGTGGGGCCTGGACCGGTCCTCGGGCCTGGACAACGCTTTTGCCGTGGTGTTTATGAAGCCGCATCCCTCCCGGAACTTCGGCAGCCACCGTGCTTTCGGCCACGAAGGCGCCAATGCCGCGCTGGGGTTCGCGGATCCCGCCTACAGCCTGGGATTTGGCTACATTTCACGGCGGGCCGAGGAGGGGCGGACACCGGGAAAAGCCCACCAACTGGCCGCTGCCGTGCGCCGTTGCGCGGCGGCTTTGTCCTAAAAGTTACTCGCCGGGCGCCTTGCCTGCCCTCCTGACCAGTAGCTTTGTTCCCCGGCTGCATGGGCGCCTAGGGTTGATCGGATGGGCAATTCTCAAGCACGTCCGGCATCCCGGTGGGCCAACGGGACCCAATTTTTGAAGCAGGCAGTGGAAGGGCTGTCCGCGGCTTTCGCTGCACAACGCCTGCAACTGGCGGCCAAGGCCGCCCTGGCCGCGGGCCTGGCATTCCTTATCGCCCCACTGATGCCCGGGGCGGCAGCCAACTACCCTTACTACGCGCCACTCGGAGCACTGGTGGCGATGTACCACAACGTGGCCGGATCGGTGCGGCAAGGCTTCCAGGCGCTTGCCGGGCTCACCATGGGCATTGGCCTCGCTGTCATCCTGGTGACCATAGCCGATCCCTCGCCCCTGACGGTGGCATTGTTCATGGGAATAGGCGTGCTGCTGGGCGGGCTGCCCGCGATCGGCTCCGGCAGTGACTGGATTCCGACGGCGGCCCTGCTGGTCCTCCTGGTGGGCGGCAACAACGCCGACGACTTTTCCTTTGGCTACCTGGTGCAGATGGGCGTTGGCGTGGGCGTTGGCATCGCGGTTAACTTCCTGGTCTTTCCGCCGCTGCACCTTAAGGCTGCGGCCGCCAGCCTGGACGACCTCCGCCTGGCGCTGGGCAGGCAACTGACAGACATGGGGGCGGCATTGAAGGAAGCGTGGCCGCCCGAGCACGAGGATTGGTCCCGCCGCTCGGATGAGCTCTCATCAGCCGCCCGCTCTGTCCGGCACCTCGTCAAGGAAGCGGATGCGAGCCGGCGCGCCAATCCCCGGCGCAAACTCCACCCCCGGGACATGGATTTGGACTACCGCAACCTTCGCCAGCTGGAGCGGGTGACGTTCCACATCCAGGACATGACGGACGTGCTTTCCGACGTCATCTGGGAAAGCGACGTTCCGTACACCGTGCCGCTGCAGGACAATGAACCGCTCGCCGACGCCATCACAGCCACCGGAAAACTGCTCACTTCATTCAGCGACGCGGAATCGGAGGAACAAGAGCAACTTTTCAAGTCCGCCACCACGGCGGTGGAAGCCGCCATGGCAACCACCACCGCCCGGGAACTGGAAAAGGGCGCCGTTCCCGCGTCCGAGTCCGTCCTCCTCAGCCTTCACCGGATCCTGCGTGCTGTCCGGCCGGGAGCCGAGGGACCGCCGTCGTAAGGACAACGGTTCACAGGGCCCTGACTGAGCCGCTGAAATGCCTGCGGCCGGAGCGGGGACTCCATGCGGCGAAATCGGAGCGCTCCCATGTTCCCGCTGTGCCCTGGACGGTGCTGATATCCAGCGCGACCCGGCAGGGCAGGAAGACCGGTGCCTCGAAATCCACGTCCCATAGGTACGAATCACCCCGGACAGCGCCGACGTCGGCGAGCGCCCTGGAGGCAAGGTACATGCCGTGGGCGATGGACCGCCGCATCCCCAGTGCTTTGGCTGACAGCACGCTGAGGTGGATGGGATTGAAATCGCCGGATACGGCCGCGTAAGCCCTGCCTGTATCGACGCCCAACTGCCAGAGGCCGGTGGGGTCAGGTGCCGTGAAGTCGATCCGGGCCGGGGCGGCTGAGGGTTTGTCGATTCCCGGCAGGAAGACACCCTTGGCCAGGTAGGTGGCTGTGCCACGCCAGGAGATGTGATCCGTCCCGGCCCTCCGCACCTCAACCACCACGTCCACCTGTGTCCCCGAGCGGTGGCCGCTGAGTTTCTCCACGTGCGCGACGATGTCCAGGGCGTCCGTAAACAGCACCGGCTGCCTTTGTTCAACGCTGTTCCGCACATGGATCATGCCCAGCAGCGGGAGCGGAAAGTCGTCCCGGTTCATAACGCTGATGGCCAGGGGGAAGGCCAAGGCATGGATGAAGCCGGCGGGCAGGACGTCACTGGCCGTCTCGCCGATGAGGTGCTGGTAGGCCGTCAGGTTCCCAACGTCCACCGTGACCCCGCGGACCTCGTGGCTCTCGGCCGGAAGGACGGAGCCGTCAGGCGTTCCCAGCAACCGGCGCCGGGCTGCCTGGGCCGCCGCATTCAGGTACAGCTTCGATAGCGACGGCATCTCCCCCAGGATCAGCGGTTGTGCGGGCATCATGCCCCCATCAGGTTCTGTCCGCAGACGCGCAATACCTCGCCGTTGATACCGCTGGCGGAGTCGCTGGCGAAGAACGCGATGGTTTCGGCAACATCAGTTGGCTGCCCGCCCTGCTGCAGTGAGTTCAGGCGGCGGCCCATTTCCCGCAGCACCAAGGGCACACGCGCTGTCATCTCAGTTTCGATGAAGCCGGGTGCCACGGCGTTGATGCTTCCCCCGTGGGTGGCGAGCAACGGGGCGGTTGCCCGGACCATGCCCATCACTCCGCTTTTGGACGCCGCATAGTTTGTCTGCCCCCGGTTCCCTGCGATACCACTGGTGGAAGCGACCGAGACAATCCGCGGGGAAGCGCGGAAGTATTCAGATCCCAGAAGGGCCTCGTTGATCCGAAGTTGGGCACCAATGTTGATGTCGATCACCGAATTCCAGCGGGCCTCGTCCATGTTGGCCAGGAGCTTGTCCCGCGTGATGCCGGCGTTGTGGACCATGATGTCCAGCCGCCCGTGCCGCTGGACGGCGTGCTCAAGGATCCGTTGTCCGGCGTCGTCCCTGCTGATGTCCAGCTGGAGCGCAGTCCCGCGAACTTCGTTGGCCACAGCTGCCAGCTGGTCGCCGGCTGCAGGGATGTCCACCAGGACCAGGGTGGCGCCGTCGCGGTGCAGCGTTCTGGCGATGGCCGCACCGATGCCGCGGGCTGCTCCGGTGACGACGGCGATCCGCCCCTTCAGTGGCTTCTCCAGCTCAGGGGGAGCTGCTCCCGCGGCCGTGGAGACCCGGATGAACTGGCCGTCCACAAAGGCGGAGCGGCCGGAAAGGAAGAACCGGACTGCCGCGAGTGCGCCCGGGCTCGTCGCCTGCACGTCCGGCGCGAGGAGAATGCCGTTCCCGGTGGCCCCCGCCCGCAGCTCCTTTGCCAGGGAGCGCAGGAGCCCGTCCACCCCCTGGCGGGCGGCCGCTGCCGCCGGGGAGGTTGCGTCCGAGGCAGGCCGGGATACGGTGATGACCCGTCCTCCGGGGGCGAGATCACGCAGGGAGGCTGCAGCGGAGAGGACCGGCTTTCCCAGGTCTTCCGGCTGTGCCACGTCATCCAGCACCAGGAGGATGGCGCCGAGCTTCTCCCGCGGAACGGCGTGCCGGCGGACGTCAAGATCCCAGGACAGCAGTTCGGCGGCAAGGCTGTCGGCGCCAACAGTGCCGCCCTGGACAAGGACGGGTCCGGTGATCAGCGGGCCGCCTGGCTCGTACCGGCGAAGGACCGCCGGCTGGGGCAGCCCGAGCTTTTTGGCCACGTTCCTGCCCAGGCCCTGGTTTACAAGTTGTGCGTACTTGTCTGTCATCCGTCCCCCTACAGTGATTCGAGAATCGCGACGACGCCCAGGCCGCCGGCAGCGCATACCGAGACGAGGCCCCGCGCGGGACGGCCCTCGGTTGCGGCCTTTTCATGCAGCGTCTTCGCGAGCGAGGCAACAATCCGGCCGCCGGTGGCGGCGAAGGGATGGCCGGCGGCCAGCGACGAGCCGTTGACGTTCAATGTTGAACGGTCGACTTTCCCGAAGGCTCCCGGCAGCCCCAGGCGGGTGCGTCCGAATTCCTCGTCCTCCCAGGCGGCCAGCATGCTGAGGACGGTGGCTGCGAAGGCTTCGTGGATCTCAATAAAGTCGATGTCGTCCAGTGTCAGCCCGTGACGGGCAAGCAGCCTGGGCACGGCGAACACGGGCGCCATCAGCAGGCCGTCCTTTCCGTGCACAAAGTCCACCGCGGCTGCTTCGGCGTCCACCACGGCGGCAAGCTTTGGCAGGTCACGGGCGTCAGCCCATTCCTCCGAGGACAGCAGGACGGTGGAGGCGCCGTCGGTCAGCGGCGTGGAGTTCCCGGCAGTCATGGTGGCGTCGGCACCGAGGTTCTTCCCGAATACGGGCTTCAGGGAAGAGAGCTTGTCCAGGGAGGTGTCCGGCCGCAGGTTGCCGTCGCGGGTCAGCCCGCGGTAAGGGGTGAGCAGGTCATCAAAGAATCCGGCGTCGTAGGCAGCCGCCAGGTTCCGGTGGCTGTTCAGGGCAACTTCGTCCTGTGCCTCGCGCGAAATTTTCCACTGGGCCGTTGTCAGCGCCTGGTGCTCCCCCATGGACAGCCCCGTCCGCGGCTCGGACGTTCCGGGCGCCAACGGTGCCAGGTCCTTGGGACGCAGGCGGCTGAGGATCTGCAGCCGCTGCGGAAGGCTCTTGGCCCGGTGGAGGTCGAGGATCACCTCTCGGAGGCCCTCGCTGACCACCACGGGTGCATCCGAGGCAGAATCCACTCCACCGGCGATAGCCGAATCGATCTGGCCCAGCTTGATCTTATTGGCCAGTCCCACCACAGTTTCCAGGCCCGTGGCGCATGCCTGCTGGAGATCGTAGGCGGGGGTTTCCGGGGAAAGGGCAGAACCGAGGACGGCCTCGCGGGTGAGATTGAAGTCCCTTGAGTGCTTGAGCACCGCACCGGCGGCCACCTCCCCGATGCGTTCGTCCTGCAGTCCAAAACGGGCGATCAGGCCGTCCAGCGCAGCTGTCAGCATGTCCTGGTTTGAAGACTTGGCATAGGCCCCGCCCGACCGTGCAAACGGGATTCGGTTCCCGCCGACGATGACTGCTCGGCGGTGCGCAGGGGCGGCGGCTGCGGGGGAAGCTCCGGCCGCGTCCGGTCCGGTGGTTGGCTGTCCGTCAATGGACATGGGTATCTCCTCG
This sequence comes from Pseudarthrobacter sp. NPDC058329, assembly GCF_042879835.1. Lineage (NCBI taxonomy): Bacteria > Bacillati > Actinomycetota > Actinomycetes > Micrococcales > Micrococcaceae > Pseudarthrobacter > Pseudarthrobacter sp. NPDC058329. The sequence goes on along the minus strand of NZ_JBHVZR010000015.1, from coordinate 53,258 downwards.
GGTCACGTTCGGTTACCGATACCCAGCGTACCTGATACGCTGGGTATCGTGAACAACCCGCAAACGCGTTCTGCACCCGCCGCCACTGCCGCGCCCGGAGACGGGCGTTCTTCACGCTGGGAGAGCCACCGCGAGGAACGGCGAAGGGAGCTGATCAAGTCAGCGCGCCGGGCCGTACACACCCTGGGGAGTGACGCCTCCATGGAGGACATCGCCACCGCAGCTGGAACGTCCAAGTCTGTCTTTTACCGCTACTTCGGTGACAAGGCCGGGCTCCAGCAGGCGGTGGGCAAAGTTGTGCTCAGCCAGATGCAGCGCCGGATCCAGGAGGCCGCGCAGAGCGCTGTCACCCCGCGCGAAGGTCTGCTGGCCATGGTGACGGCGTACCTGCAGATGGCCAGTACAAGCCCCAACGTCTACACGTTTGTGACCCGGCCCGCCGCCGAGCCCGGCGGCCCCCAGGAACCGGCAGCTGGATCCGCTGCGCTGGGACACTTCTTCGACGCGGTCGCGGACATGATCGCCACACCCATGCGTTCCCATCTGGGCGACGGCAAGGAGGCCGTGATTGGCTACTGGCCCAAGGCTGCGATCGGGCTGGTCCGGAATGCGGGCGAACAGTGGCTCACTACCCCCGATTCGCCTACGAAGCCCGGGCAGGAGGCGATGGCACGGCAGATCACGGCGTGGCTGTGCGTTGGCATCGCTCCCGAACTGCCCAGGCTGAACGCCCCTGACGCGTGACAAGCCCCCTTTGCCAAACCACCAACCCACCTGTCAGCACCAACGAAGGACATTGACATGACTGAACTAGTGGTCCGTCCCGCCGGAAACCGGCAGCGTCCCGCCACAGCGGCCGCTGCCGTCTCTACGTCAGCCCGCGCACAGCCGTCCGTCGACGTCGACGCACTGGGTGAGCAGCTCCTGGGCAAGTGGGCCGCAACCCGGCTCCGGGCCAGGAGCCTCGCAGCCCGGCCTGAGCTGCACAAGATCGAAGGCCTGACACACACGGAACACCGTGCGAGGGTATTCGGGCAGCTGACCTACCTTGTGGAGAACGAGGCAGTGCATCGGGCGTTCCCGGAGTCGCTGGGCGGCTCCGATGATCATGGCGGCAACATCGCCGGTTTCGAGGAGCTGGTGGTGGCTGATCCTTCGCTGCAAATCAAGGCCGGCGTCCAATGGGGGCTCTTCGGTTCCGCGGTGATGCACCTCGGAACCGCCGAACACCACTCCAAGTGGCTTCCGGGCATCATGAACCTGGAGATCCCGGGCTGCTTCGCCATGACGGAGACAGGCCACGGCTCCGACGTCGCCAGCATCGCCACCACGGCAACTTACGACGACGCCACCGATGAATTCGTGATCCACACCCCGTTCCGCGCGGCCTGGAAGGACTACATCGGCAACGCGGCCACGGACGGCACGGGCGCGGTGGTGTTTGCCCAGCTGGTCACCCGGGGAGTCAATCACGGTGTCCACGCGTTCTACGTGGACCTGAGGGATCCGACGTCGAAGGAATTCCTGCCCGGCATCGGCGGTGAAGATGACGGCATCAAGGGTGGCCTCAACGGCATCGACAACGGCAGGCTGCACTTCACCCATGTCCGGATCCCGCGGACAAACCTGCTGAACCGCTACGGGGACGTGGACGCCTCCGGCCGGTACAGCTCCCCCATCGCCAGCCCGGGCCGCCGCTTCTTCACCATGTTGGGCACCCTGGTGCAGGGCCGCGTGTCCCTCGACGGCGCTGCCGTGGCCGCATCCAAAGTGGCCCTGAAGGCGGCCATCCAGTACGCCACTGAACGCCGCCAGTTCAACGCCTCCTCCCACACCGAAGAGGAAGTGCTCCTGGACTACCAGCGCCACCAGAAGCGCCTGTTCACGAGGCTGGCCACCACGTACGCGGCAAGTTTCGCCCACGAGCAGCTGCTCGAAAAGTTCGACGACGTATTCTCCGGCGCCCACGACACGGACGAAGACCGGCAGGACCTGGAAACCCTCGCCGCAGCGCTGAAGCCGCTGAGCACCTGGCACGCCCTGGACACCCTGCAGGAATGCCGGGAAGCCTGCGGCGGTGCCGGCTTCCTGCTCGAGAACCGTTTTGCCTCTCTGCGGGCCGACCTGGACGTCTACGCCACCTTTGAAGGCGACAACACCGTCCTGCTGCAGCTCGTCGCCAAACGCCTCCTGGCGGACTATGCCAAGGAATTCCGCAGCGTCGACTTTGGTGTGCTGGCCCGGTACGTGGTGGGCCAGGCGACCGGGGCCGCCATCCACCGCACCGGCCTGCGGCAGGTGGCCCAGTTCGTCGCGGACACCGGATCGGTACAGCGGGCGGCCATCGCCCTCCGCGACGAGGAAGGCCAGCGCGCGCTCCTCACCGACCGTGTGCAGACCATGGTGGCCGAGGCTGCAACGGCGCTCAAGGGGACGGGCCGGCTGTCGCAGGAGAAGGGTGCGGCCCTGTTCAACCGGCACCAGAACGAACTCATCGACGCAGCGCAGGCGCACGCCGAGCTGCTCCAGTGGGAGGCATTCACGGATGCGCTCCGGGATGTTGGCGACCCCGGCACCAAAACGGTGCTGACCTGGCTGCGCGACCTGTTCGGACTCTCCCTGATCGAAAAGAACCTGTCCTGGTACCTCATGAACGGCCGCCTTTCCATGCAGCGCGGCCGCACCGTGGGCGAGTACATCAACCGGCTGCTCGTTAAGCTCCGCCCGCACGCCGTGGACCTTGTGGACGCCTTCGGCTACAGCGAACAGCATGTGCGGGCAAGCATTGCCACCGGTGCCGAGAAAGAGCGGCAGGATGAGGCGCGGGCCTACTTCAGGTCGCAGCGCGCCAGCGGCCAGACCCCCGTGGACGAAAAAGTACTGCTCGCCCGCGCGGCAGCAGGAAAGCGCGACTGACCGTCACGTGACGGCAGGAACGAAGACGGCGCCGCTCCCCTTGCGGGGGGCGGCGCCGTCGTCGTTAGTTCAGTGGAGTCCGCTAGCTTTGTGCCGGAAGCACCGAGCGGTATACCTCGAGGGTTGTTTCGGTAATGGAGTCCCAGGAGAAGTGCTGTTCGGCGCGCAGCCGGCCGGCCTGTCCCATGGCGCGTGCCCGCTCGGGGTCGGAGACCACCTCGGTGAGGGCAGCCGCGAATTCGGTGACGAACTTTTCCGGGTCAAGGGGCGTTCCGGTGCCGTCCGTGACCTGCTCCAGTTCAACGAGCAGTCCGGTTTGGCCGTGCTCCACCACCTCGGGGATACCGCCGGTGGCGCTGGCCACCACAGCGGCACCGCAGGCCATCGCCTCAAGGTTGACGATGCCAAGCGGCTCGTAGATGGAGGGGCAGGCGAAGGCCGTGGCGTGGCTGAGCACCTGGATGAGCTCGTTCCGGGGCAGCATGCGCTCAATGAGCACCACCCCGGTGCGCTCCCGCTGAAGGTCCTCGATCAGGCGCGCAGTCTCCGCAGCCAGCTCCGGCGTGTCGGCCGCGCCCAGGCAGAGGACCAGCTGGACGTCGGCGGGAAGCTTGGCGGCGGCCCGCAGGAGGTAAGGAACCCCCTTCTGGCGGGTGTTCCTCCCCACAAAGACCACACTCGGCTTGTCCGGATCAATACCCAGGGCACGGACGGCGTCGGTGTTCTCGTCTCGGTTCCACAGCTCGACGTCGATGCCGTTGTGGACCACCCGCACCTTGGCGGGATCCACCTCGGGGTAGCTGCGCAGGATGTCCTGCCGCATACCCTCGGAGACGGCGATGATGGCGGCGGCGGCCTCGTAGGCGGTCTTCTCCACCCAGGACGACAGCGCGTAGCCCCCACCGAGCTGCTCCGCCTTCCAAGGACGGAGCGGCTCCAGGCTGTGGGCGCTCAGGACGTGCGGAATCCCGTGAAGCAGGGACGCAAGATGGCCGGCCATGTTGGCGTACCAGGTATGCGAATGGACCAGGTCCGCGCCCTGGACATCGGGAACGATCCGCAGGTCCACACCAAGGGTCTGCACGGCTGCGTTGGCCGAGCCCAGATCTTCCGGCACGGCGTAGGAGGTCACCCCGGCACCGTGGTAGTCGGCGTCGCGGGGAGCCCCGAAAGCACGAACCTGCAGGTCAACATGCTTACTAAGCACCCTGCTCAATTCGGCCACGTGGACTCCGGCGCCACCATAGATCTCCGGCGGGAACTCTTTAGTCACAATGTCTATTCGCACAAGCACCAAGGTAGTCCTTCACGCTTAACTGTTCTAGTGTGAAGGAGTCCGGGCTTGCCGGACTGTCTTGGGGTGTTACGAAGGCGTACAGGAGCGACCAATTATGCCGTTGAACAAAAGAGTCCTGGCCATTGTCCTCGCAGGCGGCGAGGGAAACAGGCTGATGCCGCTGACGGCTGACCGGGCGAAGCCCGCGGTGCCTTTTGCGGGAAGTTACCGCCTGATCGACTTCGCCCTGTCCAACCTGGTGAATTCGCGCTACCTGCAGATCGTGGTCCTCACCCAATACAAGTCCCACAGCCTGGACCGCCACATCTCCGAGACCTGGCGCATGTCCACGCAGCTGGGCAACTACGTGGCGTCTGTCCCGGCCCAGCAGCGTGTGGGCAAGAGCTGGTTCCTTGGCAGCGCCAACGCCATCTACCAGTCCCTGAACCTCATTCACGACGCCAACCCGGACATTGTGGTGGTGGTCGGTGCCGACCACGTGTACCGCATGGACTTCGCCCAGATGGTGGCGCAGCACGTCCACAGCGGCGCCAAGGCGACGGTCGCGGCGGTGCGGCAGCCGCTTAGCATGGCCGACCAGTTCGGTGTGATCGAGGTAGACCAGAACGATCCCCAGAAGATTGCCGCCTTCGTTGAAAAACCCGCCACCACGCCCGGCCTGGCGGCAGACCCCTCGCAGTTCCTGGCCTCCATGGGCAACTACGTGTTCGACGCCGATGCCCTGGTCGCGGCCCTGCATGTCGACGCCGAGCGGCTCGACACCAAACACGACATGGGCGGCGACATCATTCCCTACTTCGTGAACCAGGGCGAAGCCGACGTCTACGATTTCACCCTCAACGACATCCCCGGCTCCACCGAGCGGGACCGCACCTACTGGCGCGACGTCGGCACCATCGATTCCTTCTATGACGCCCACATGGACCTCATCTCCCCGCTGCCGGTCTTCAACCTGTACAACTCCGAGTGGCCCATCTACACCCGGCAGAGCATTTCCCCGCCGGCCAAGTTCGTCCGCGGCCAGAACAACACGGTGGGCACGGCGCTGGACTCGATCGTGTCCAGCGGCGTGGTGATCTCCGGTGCCGTCGTGGAGGGTTCAGTCCTCTCCAATGATGTCTTTGTGGGAACCAGCGCCCGCGTCATCGACTCCGTCCTGATGGACAAAGTGCAGATCGGCGAAGGCGCCGTGATCAACCGGGCCATCATCGACAAAAACGTTAAGGTGCCGGCCGGAGCCGCGATCGGCCTGGACCCGGACCTGGACCGCGCGCGCGGCTTCAAGGTCACCGATTCCGGAATCACGGTCCTGTCCAAAGGCCAGGAAGTTCCGGAGCCCGGCGAAGCAGAGCGCAAGCTGGCGGCCGCCAACCTGCATCTTGTGCCGAACGCCGTCAAAGCGGCAGCGGAACAATACCCGGACGTTCGCGCGTCCGTTGACAAGGTTGCCACGACGCACGCAGCTGCAGCAGCAGAGACAGCGCCCAGCGCACGTATCTCCTGACCGCTTCCAAAGGAACGCTCCTGCGGGGGCGCTCCTTGGCTGCCGGCCCGCTGATGGTGGGGCCGGCAGCTGATCCCAGGCTGTAAAATCGGTACAATGAGCTCCCCCGATCTGACGCCTGAGGAAATCCAGGCCTGCCTCAAGGTCCTCAACACGATCCACGCCTATGACGAGGAGCATCCGGACTACATCTCGGTGCGCCGCGCAACCGGCAAGATGTTCAAGGCCGTCAAGAGGCACCGCCGTGTCACCAAGCGTGACCTGATCTCCGAGGCCGACAGGGCAGTGCTCGCCCAGACCGCCACCGCAGCCCCGGACCGGATCGACGACGAGACCCGCGGGAACAAGCTGGCCCCCTCTGCCACCGGCAAGGTGGCCGGGCACCTCATCCGGTCCCGCCCCTGCTACATCTGCAAGCAGCACTACACGCAGGTTGACGCTTTCTACCACCAGCTCTGCCCCGAGTGCGCAGCGTTCAACCACGGCAAGCGCGACGCCCGCACGGACCTGACGGGCCGCCGCGCCCTGCTCACCGGCGGCCGCGCGAAGATCGGAATGTATATCGCGCTCCGGTTGCTCCGCGACGGCGCCCACACCACCATCACTACGCGGTTCCCCAAGGATGCGGCCCGCCGCTTTGCCGCCATGGAGGACAGCGGCGAGTGGCTTCACCGGCTCCGCATTGTGGGCATCGACCTGCGTGACCCCGCCCAGGTGATGGCCCTCACGGACTCTCTCAACGAGGCCGGTCCGCTGGACATCATCATCAACAACGCAGCCCAAACGGTGCGCCGGTCCGGCAACGCCTACAAGCCGCTGGTGGACGCGGAGGACGAACCGCTTCCGGCGGCCCTCGAGCAGGCCAACGGCGGCCCCGAGCTCGTGACCTTCGGCCACGCCCACGACAAGCACCCCCTAACCCTGGCCAGCAGCGTCACCGAGCATCCGGTGCTTGCCGGCGACGCCATCACGTCGCTGGCGCTCTCCACGGGTTCCGCCTCGCTGGAGCGCATCGCCTCGGGAACGGCGATTGACGCAGGCGGGCTGGTCCCGGACCTGGCCACCATCAACAGTTGGACGCAGGTAGTGGACGAGGTGGACCCGCTGGAAATGCTCGAGGTCCAGCTCTGCAACGTCACCGCCCCGTTCCTGCTGGTCAGCCGGCTCCGGCCGGCCATGAAACGGTCCACCGCGGACCGGAAGTACATCGTGAACGTCTCTGCCATGGAAGGCCAGTTCTCCCGCGCATACAAGGGCCCCGGCCACCCGCACACCAACATGGCCAAAGCTGCGCTGAACATGATGACCCGGACCAGCGCCCAGGAAATGCTGGAAACCGATGGCATCCTGATGACCGCCGTCGACACCGGATGGATCACCGATGAGCGGCCGCACTTCACCAAGGTCCGGCTGATGGAGGAAGGCTTCCACGCGCCTTTGGACCTGGTGGACGGCGCCGCCCGGGTTTACGATCCGATCGTGATGGGCGAGCACGGCGAGGACCAGTACGGGGTGTTCCTCAAGGACTACAAGCCGAGCCCCTGGTAGGCGTATGCTCAGCGGCATGAGCCGCGAGACCGCTTCTGACGTACAGAACCTGGAACACCACGAGTCTTGGGCCATGCTGCGGACGGTATCCGTGGGCAGGCTTGCGGTCCTTGCCGACGGACGTCCGGATATCTTCCCCATCAACTACACGGTGGACGGCGGGACCCTCGTCTTCCGGACCGGGGAAGGGACCAAGCTGGCCGGCGCGTCGAAAGGCGCCCCGGTGGCACTGGAGGCGGACGGCGTGGATCCGGACACCGGGCTGGCCTGGAGCGTCGTGGCGAAGGGCACTGCCGACGTCGTCACGGGAACTGACCAGGTCCTGGCGACCACCGGGCTCTATCTCTTCCCTTGGCAGGCGGGCAAGAAGGACGCGTTTGTCCGGATCACACCGGACAGCATCACCGGCCGCCGGTTCAAGGTCACGGAACCGCTCACCTGGTGGACGCAGCTCAGCGGCGTCCCCAGGACGGCTTCCGAATAAACGCAGGAGGCGTCCGCTGATGCGGACGCCTCCTGGACAGTTGCCCGGTCCGGGCGGCATCAGGCCAGCTGCGTGATCTCCACACTCACATTCAAGGCAGATCCGCCGCCACCGGACAAAATGCCCTTCAGCGGGGGGACGTCGCGGTAGTCCCGGCCCCGGGCCACCGTGACGTGGAAGTCGCCGGCAGGCTTGTGGTTGGTGGGATCCCAGCTGCGCCAGTCACCGTCCCAGAATTCCAGCCAGGCATGCGACTGTCCGGCCACGGTCTCGCCGATGCCGGCGCTGGACCGCGGGTGCAAGTAGCCCGAGACGTACCTGGCCGGAATGCCGCAGCTGCGGAGCGCGCCGATCGCCAGGTGGGCGAGGTCCTGGCATACGCCCTGGCGCTGGCCCCAGGCTTCCTCGGCGTTGGTGGTGACGGCGGTTGAGCCTGACATGTACGTCATCTCACCGCGCATCCACTCGAACACGGCCATAGCGGCGTCGTGCGGGTTCTTCCCCGCCACCACGCCGGGGATGATGCCCAGGACTTCGTCCCCGGGACCGCTCAACCTGGACTGCGGAAGCCAGTCGCTGAACGTATTGAGGGTCTCGGGTGAGGCGAGGACGTCCCAGCCCGCAATGTCCGCCTCGGAGGGGATCTTCCCGGCGCGGTGGACCTCCACCGTGATGTTGGAGACCACCTCGAGGTGCTCGTGCGGCATCTGCATGTCGAAGGCCGTGACCCTGGTCCCCCAGTAGTCGCGGTAGGTGCTCACGGCAGCCTGCGACGGCGAGACCTTGACCACCGATTCCAGCACTACCTGCTGGGAATCGGTCAGGGGCGTCATGCGGGCCTCGTTGTAGGACAGCGTGACCCGCTTGTTGTACTTGTAGGCCGTCTTGTGAACGATGCTCAGCCGGGTCATGAAACTTCTCCCACCCAGGCCAGTTCGTCCGCCTGATTGAAGTACTTACGGGAAATGGCGTCCGAGGCCTGGGACACTGCCTTTTGCACCCGCTCCATGTGTTCGGGGAGCTCAGACATGAGGTCGTCCGTGCGGTGGAACTCAAGGAAGGTGCGGGCCTGCCCCACGATCCGGCGGGCGTCGTTGATGAAGCCTACGCGCTGGGCGGAGGGATCCAACTTGGCGAGGCATTCGTCGGCATCCCGCAGCGCGTACACGATGGACCGCGGGAACAGCCGGTCCAGGAGCAGGAACTCGGCCGCGTGCTGGTCGCCGAAAGCTGCTCGCCGGGTCCGCAGGAAGGATTCGTAGGCACCGGCGCAACGGAGCATGTTGACCCAGGACATACCGGCGGACAGGACGTCACGGGTGGACAGCATGCGGGCGGTCATGTCGGCCCGCTCCAGCGAGCGTCCCAGCACCAGGAAGAGCCAGCTTTCGTCGTGGCTCACCGTGGTGTCCGCCAGTCCGCTCACCATGGCGGTGCGTTCCAGCGTCCAGTTGCAGAAGCGGTACGTGCCCACCACGTCCTTGCGGTGCTGGCTCAGCCCGTAGTACGTGGTGTTGAGGCTCTCCCAGAGGCCGGAGGAGACGGTCTCCCGCGCCCGGCGGGCGTTCTCCCTCGCGGCACCCAGGGATCCCGCGATGGAGGTGGCGCTGGTTTTGTCGTACGCCAGGGCATGGAGCAGTTCCGGCAGGCCGAAGTCCTCGCTCTGCGGGCGGGCGCCCATGACGGCCAGGAGTTCCTGCGCCACGCTCTTGCGTTCGTCCATGGGCAGGTGGTTCAGCCGCTCCAGGTGCACATCGAGGATGCGCGCCGTGCCATCGGCACGCTCCACATAACGGCCGATCCAGAAAAGGGACTCGGCAATACGGCTAAGCATTCGCGGCTACCTCCTGCAGGCCCGACACTGGAAAAGAAGATCGTGTAATGACGGCCCGGTTCACTGCTGCTGCTCCGACTGGCGGTCGCGCCAGTTGCTTTCAACCGGCCACACCGAGACACGCTCGCGGATCGAGATGGAGGGCCGCGGGAGGGTTTCCACCGGTACCTGGGGCGAGTCGGCAAGGACCCAGGTGTCCTTGGAACCGCCGCCCTGGCTCGAATTCACGATCAGCGAGCCCTCTTTCAGGGCCACGCGCGTGAGGCCGCCCGGCAGTACCCAGACGTTGTCGCCGTCGTTCACTGCGAACGGCCGCAGGTCCACGTGGCGGGGTCCGAACTTGTCTCCGCCCAGAGTGGGGACGGTGGAGAGCTGGAGCACCGGCTGCGCGATCCAGCCGCGGGGGTCCGCGATGACCCGCTGGCGGAGGGCATCGAGTTCGTCCTTGGAGGCGTCCGGGCCGATAACCAGGCCCTTGCCGCCTGAGCCGTCCACGGGCTTGACCACGAGCTCTTCCAGGTTGTCCAGGGTGTACTCGCGGGCTTCCTTCTCCTCCAGGCGGAAGGTGTCCACGTTGGCGATGATGGGTTCCTCGTTGAGGTAGTAGCGGATGAGGTCTGGGACGTAACTGTAGACCAGTTTGTCATCCGCGACGCCGTTGCCCACCGCGTTGGCGATGGTCACCCCGCCTGCCCGGGCGGCGTTGACGAGTCCAGGGCAGCCGAGCATGGAGTCGGCCCGGAACTGCAGCGGGTCCAGGAAGTCGTCGTCGATCCGTTTGTAGATCACGTCCACGCGCTGCTCGCCGGCGGTGGTGCGCATGTACACGCGGTTTCCGCGGCAGATGAGGTCGCGTCCCTCCACCAGTTCCACACCCATCAGGCCCGCGAGCAGGGTGTGCTCGAAGTAGGCACTGTTGAACACGCCGGGGGTCAGGACGACGACGGTGGGATCGTCCACGCCTGCGGGTGCCGTTTTGCGCAGGGCCGAGAGGAGCCTGCGGGGGTATTCCTCCACCGGGCGGATGAGCTGCTGGCCGAACGCTTCGGGCAGGCCCTTGGCCATGGCGCGGCGGTTCTCCAGGACGTAGCTCACGCCGGAAGGGACGCGGACGTTGTCCTCAAGGACCCGGAAGGTGCCCGCTGCATCACGGACGACGTCGATGCCGGAGATGTGCACGCGGACGCCGCCGGCCGGTTCGAAACCGTGGACCTGGCGGTGGAAGTGCGCGCTGGTGGTCACCAGCTGCCGGGGTATAACGCCGTCGGACACCACGTTCATCTTGTCGTACACGTCGTTGAGGAACGCCTCCAGCGCATGCACCCGCTGGGCGACGCCGCGTTCCAGCACGTCCCATTCGGCCGCGGGGATGACCCGGGGAACGATGTCCAGCGGGAAGGGGCGCTCCTCGCCCGCGAAGTCGAAGGTGACGCCACGGTCCAGGAAGGTGCGCGCCATGGAGTCGGCGCGTGCACTCACATCGGCGAGGGAGAGCTTGCGCAGGGCGTCCGCCACCTGCTCATACGAGTCCCTGGCCTGTTGCCCCGGGGCGAACATCTCGTCGTAGGCTCCGGTGCGGCCGGCGGCCACGGAGTAATCCTGGAATAGGTCTGACATGTCCAATAGCCAACCATCTTTTTGTTTCGAATTCATTACTGCCATCCATTGTGGCGTGTTGGCGGAGATGGTCTGGTTCGTGCATCCAGTGTCTTTTCCGGCACAGTAGGTGAGTGCCAGTCCGCAGAAGCCTCCCCACCCCCGGTCCGGGCGTCCCCGGAGGCGCTGGCCGGCTGCTTCCGGGCCTGGCCACGGCGGCTGTTGCGTTGGCCGTTGCCTTCCTGGTCCACCGGCTCGTTCCCGTCCTCCCTGCCATGACCACGGCAGTGGTCCTCGGCGTCCTGGCAGCGAACCTCCCGGCGACGGGCGTCTGGACCGCCGGCAGGGCCCGCCCAGGGCTGGACTTCGCGGGAAAGCACCTGATGCGCGGCGGCATTGTCCTGCTGGGCCTGAAGGTCAGCGTCATGGACGTCCTGGGGCTGGGCTGGCTGGCCCTGGTGCTCATCGCTGCGGTGGTGGCTGCGAGCTTCGGCGGAACATACCTGATCTCACGGCTGTTTCGGCTTCCGCCGGAGACCTCGCTCCTGGTGGCTACGGGTTTTTCGATCTGTGGCGCTTCAGCCATCGGAGCCATAGCAGCCGTCCGCCGCATCCGGCACGTGGACACCGTCCTGCCGGTGGCGCTGGTGACGCTCTGCGGGACCCTGGCCATCGGGGCCATGCCGCTGCTGGTCCATCCCCTGCAGCTCAGTGCCCCGGTGTTCGGCGCCTGGGTTGGCGCCTCGGTGCACGACGTTGGCCAGGTGGTGGCCACGGCACAAACTGCCGGGACAGCGGCACTTGGCATCGCCGTCGTCGTCAAGCTCACGCGGGTGCTGCTGCTCGCACCCGTGGCGGCCATCGCCGGGGCCCACCAGCGACTCAGCGCGACGTCCGGGCCAGGGGTGGACGGGGACGCGAAACTGCCGCCGGTGGTACCCCTGTTTGTTTTGGGCTTCATCGCGATGGTGGGCCTCCGCTCCACCGGCTGGCTCCCGGCGGGATGGCTGGAGGCGGGGGCAGCGCTGCAGGACATCCTGCTCGGCGCCGCGCTGTTCGGCCTCGGCTCGGCGGTGCGGATCCGCCTGCTGCTTCACACCGGCGGCCGGGCACTTCTGGCGGCCCTCGCATCCTGGCTCCTGATTGCCCTCCTGGGGCTGGCCGCCGCCCTGCTGATCGCCGCATAACCCGTGATTAGATAGCGGAGTGTCAAATGAGAATCTGCAGCGCAACGAGGCCGCCGAACGTTCAGCCCTGATCAGTACCACCAGCTACGACGTATCGCTGGACGTGCGCCACGCTGCGGACCCTGATGTTGCAGGCTATGCCAGCCGCAGCGTCATCACTTTCACCGCCGAGCCGGATGCCTCGACGTTCCTGGATTTCATCGGCACGGTGGACGCTGTGGTCCTGAACGGCCAGGAACTCCGAGTGGAGGACGTGGTGAACGGCGCCAGGATCAGGCTTGACAACCTGCAGGCCGGGAACCAGGTAACAGTCACCGGAACCGCACTGTACAGCCGCTCCGGCGAGGGCATGCACCGGTTCGTGGATCCTGCTGACGGCCAGTGCTACCTCTACACGCAGTACGAGCCCGCAGACGCCCGCCGGGTCTTTGCCAATTTCGAGCAGCCAGATCTCAAGGCCACCTACACCTTTCACGTGACAGCCCCCGCCGCATGGCATGTGGCCTCCAACGGCGCCGAAGTGAACCGCAGCCCGCTTCCCGGGGACCCGGCTGCGGCCCGGTGGGACTTCGCCACTACCGAACCGATGTCCACCTACATCACCACGGTGCTGGCCGGTCCCTACTTCAAGGCAGAGGACCGCTGGCAGGCAACGCTCGACGACGGCACCTCCCTTGACGTGCCGCTCGCCTTGTACTGCCGGGCCTCAATGGCGGACTCCTTCGACACCGACGAACTGTTCCGGCTCACCAGGAGGGGCCTGGACTTTTTCAACCGGCTCTTCGACTACCCCTACCCGTGGGGCAAGTACGATCAGGCCTTTGTGCCCGAATACAACCTCGGCGCCATGGAGAACCCCGGCCTGGTGACGTTCACCGAGAGCTACGTCTTCACCTCGCGCGCCACCGACGCCCAATACCAGGCACGGGCCAACACTCTGATGCACGAGATGGCGCACATGTGGTTCGGCGACCTGGTGACCATGCAGTGGTGGGATGACCTGTGGCTCAAGGAATCGTTCGCGGATTACATGGGCAGCCTGGGCGTGGACCGCGCCACCGACTGGGACACCGCGTGGGTGAACTTCGCGAACAAACGCAAGGCGTGGGCGTACGCCCAGGACCAGCTGCCCACCACCCATCCGATCGTGGCGGACATCCCGGACCTTGAAGCCGCCAAACAGAATTTCGACGGCATCACGTACGCCAAGGGCGCCTCTGTGTTGAAGCAGCTGGTGGCCTTTGTGGGGTTTGAGGCGTTTATCGCCGGGTCCCGCGAATACTTCCGCAAGCATGCCTATGGAAACACTTCGCTTTCCGATCTGCTGGCCGCCCTCAGCTCCTCCTCCGGGCGGGACTTGGCCGGCTGGGCCAAGCAGTGGCTGCAAACCTCCGGGATCTCCACGCTCTCGCTGGAGGTCGCTCCCCATGGCTCCGCTGCAGGTACAGCAGCCGACGACGCCGTGCTGGGGCTCGTGGCCATCGTCCAGGAGGCTACAGACCCGGTCACGGGACGGGAAGAGTTGCGCCCGCACCGCCTGCGCGTGGGCTCCTACGATTTTGATGCCGACGGCGTGTTGGTGCGGACCGGAAGTTTCGAAACTGACGTGACGGGTAGACGGACAGAGCTCCCCCAGCTCGCGGGCCAGCCGCGGCCCGCGCTCCTGCTCGTCAACGATGACGACCTTACCTACGCCAAAGTCCGGCTGGACCCGTTGTCCGAAGCCACGGTCCTGGCCGCCCTGGACCGGATCGCGGACCCGATGGCACGCGCCCTCTGCTGGACGGCGCTCTGGAACTCGGCCCGGGACGGTGAAAGCCCGGCCGCGCGGTACGTTGCTGCCGTAGCCGCTTTCGCTCCCGCCGAAACAGGAATCGGCGTTCTGTTGAACATCCTCGACAACGCAAGCACCGCCGTCGAACGCTACACACCGGCGAGTGCCCGGGAAGACGTGCGTGCTTCCTTCCTGGCAACAGCTGCCGCAGAACTGGACCAGGCCAAGCCCGGCTCTGACCAGCAGCTGGCGTGGGCACGGACGCTTGCCACCCTTAGCCGGCACGACGACGCCATGCTTCCCCGGCTCAGGGGCCTGCTGGATGGCGACCTCCCGGTGGCAGGTTTGGCAGTGGATGCCGAGCTGCGCTGGCACCTCTGGCACGCCCTGGCGGCGAACGGCCAGGCAACAGTTGCCGAGCTGGACGCCGAACTGGCCCGCGACACCACCGCGTCGGGGCGCGCGGGCCATGCCACAGCGCTCGCTGCCCGGCCGGATCCAGAGGTCAAAGCTGCGGCGTGGACCTCGGCGGTGGAGGGCGACGAACTGTCCAACCAGCTTCTCACCGCCACCATCAGCGGGTTTCTGACAGCCCGGGCGGATCTGCTGGCGCCGTACATGGAGCCTTACTTCGAGTGCCTGCGCCCGGTCTGGGACGGGCGCAGCATCGAGATCGCAAGCCGGATCGTGCGGGGCCTGTACCCGCTGGCGCAGGACCTGGCCGAGGGGACCGAACCGGCCCGCCATCCGGTGATCCGTCGGACGGACGAATGGCTTGACGGCAACACAGAGGCTCCCCGGGCCCTGCGCCGGATCATTATCGAGCAGCGCAGCCACCTGCTGCGGGCGCTCACCGCGCAGGCCGCCGTCGTCAGTTCACCATCGATTGCTCCGTAACAGCCGTTTTCAGCGCTCATAACGGCTGTTACGGAGCAATGGATGCGGTCACGGAACCCGGTGGAGCCATTCCTCCGTGCCGAACTTGGTGTCCACACGCTCGCGGGCGGTGACCAGTTCGGCCTCGGTCAGCTCTGACGGCGTGGCACCGTACCGCTCGCTGAAGACGTCCATCATGGCCGCGATGATCTCGGCGCGCCCCAGGCCGGTCTGCCGGCGCAGTGGGTCCACCCGCTTCTTCGCGCTGCGGGTGCCCTTGTCCGAGAGTTTTTCCTTGCCGATGCGGAGCACCTCCACCATCTTGTCGGCGTCGATGTCATAGCTCATGGTGACGTGGTGCAGCATGCCGCCGTTGGCCAGGCGCTTCTGGGCCGCGCCCCCGATCTTGCCCTGGTCCGTGGCGATGTCGTTCAACGGCACATAGAAAGCGGTGATGCCCAGCTTCTCCAGTGCCGCCATCACCCAGGCGTCCAGGAAGGGGTAGGAGTCTGCGAAGCTGAGCCCGTCCACCAGGGTCTGCGGCAGGTAGAGCGAGTACGTGATGCAGTTGCCCGCCTCCATAAACATCGCTCCCCCGCCGCTGATGCGTCGGACAACGTTAATGCCGTGCTTGGCCACGCCGCCGGGATCCACCTCGTTCCGGTACGACTGGAAGCTGCCGATCACCGTGGACGGCTCCTGCCAGTCCCAAAACCGGAGCGTGGGATTGCGGCGGCCGGCGCCGACTTCCTCGGTGAGGACCTCATCCAGGGCGACGTTGATTTCGGTGGGCAGGACGGCGGGCGGGATCAGGTTCCAGTGGTGGTCTGTCCAGGCCGTGGCTTTCGCCAACGCACGCCGCACCGCGATGGCCACGGCGTCGGCAGAGAAGCCAAACAGGACGGCGCCTTCCGGCAGCGAAGCCGTGACGACGGCGGCAAGTTCAGACGCCGTCGTAGTGTCCGGCAAGCCCGTCAACCCGCGGTTGATATCCAGGAGCGCCTCGTCCGGTTCCAGAAAGAAGTCCCCGCTGACGGAGACATCAGCGAGCCGGCCGTCCACAACGTCCACGTCCACCACCACAAGTTTGCCGCCGGGCACCTTGTACTCACCGTGGCGGCGGAAGGCGGAATCAACTGGGACGGGCATGGCAGTCATGTGTCCCATCCTGCCCCAGAAGCGCCGGGCCCCGAAAACTCGGCCGGGCCATTAACGCGGAAGGCCCGCACCGTTGCCGGTGCGGGCCTTCCCTGGAAGCTTGGGGGAAGTGAATTACTTCTTGCCGCCGAAGCCCTTGAAGCGAGCGTTGAAGCGCTCGACGCGGCCTGCAGAGTCCATGATGCGCTGCTTGCCCGTGTAGAACGGGTGGGACTCGGAGGAGATTTCGACGTCGATAACCGGGTACGTGTTGCCGTCTTCCCACTCGATGGTCTTCTTGGAAGACACGGTGGACTTGGTCAGGAACTTCGTACCGGAGGCCAGGTCGTTGAAGACAACAGCTTCGTACTTCGGGTGAATTTCAGACTTCATAATGGGACCTTTGTTCGCACAACTGGATTTTGCCAGCTGCCAGGTATGAATGGGATGGCCGCGCCCATGCCTAAAGACGCAGGGCAGCCAGCTATCAATACTAGCGGAAACTGAAGGTGCCCGCGAACGGTCGGCCGGGGCCTGGTCCCGGGGCCGCAGCCGCAGAAGGTCAACGGCCGATGCCACTGCCACCTTCAGCGAATCCACGCCGTTGCGCAGGGGATGTGATGGCGAGGTAGGCGGCGGCAGGCGTCGAGGCGCCCACGCGCCGGGGCCGGAATTTGTTGACGCGTATTTTTGAGTGATTCCTCGGGCATGGCGCCCCGAGGCACGATCAAAGCGCTTGGTTCGCACGGCACGATTGTTCCTGCCCGCGTTATCGCAGCAGTCCATGTTGTACGGCACCGCATTCACGGTCGCTTTTCCGGCCACATTTCCGCAGAAACCTTGAAGCTAAAACTAATAGCTCCCGAGTTGCTCATTGGCACGAATGTGTTGATGCACGTGGTGTTGCCTTTATCCGTGCCCTCAACCTCGATTTGGGGTTTTCGTCCCCTACCCGGAATTACAGTCTGCCGCTGGTGTTGATAACCGTCATTGCTTCTTCCGGTTGAGCGCTGGCAGGGCTCACTGAAAGGCGGACGGCAGACAGGAACCGTCGGCACGTGGGGACGAGGAGCAGGCACCGCACGGGGTGCGGGAGCGAGAAAGCAGGTACTCACGGGGTTTGAATACAGGTACTCGATTCGGTTGCGGTTGCCCGCAGAACCTGTCTACTGTCGAAGCACAGATTTGAAGCCTCTACTGCATTTCGGAGTATCCGCGGTGGGGAAGCCAGGTATTTGCTGCTGGGGGAAATAGCGGCGGCCGCAGTGTTCCGTTTGTGCCGCTCTGCGCGGCTTTTCTTGAAAAGTTTACGGGTCCGGACGCAGATGTCCGCCACCCTTTACACACAAGCTGGCAGGCACATCCCCCACCCTGACCATGCTCATGGCAGGGAACGAGGGAGAACATGCCGATTATCACGGATCCGCACCTGTTTAACGAGCAGAGCCTGTTCGTCGACTTGGAAAGGGTGCTGGGCTGCCGTCTCTATCTGAAGATTGAGGGGTTCAATTTCGCTGGCTCAATAAAACTCAAGCCCGCGAGGGAAATGGTTGAGCGCGCCGAGCGGGAGGGACTTATTGGCCCCGGCTCCATCCTCGTGGAATCCTCATCAGGCAACCTTGGCGTCGCGCTCAGCATGATCGCCGCCAGCAAGGGATACCGCTTCGTGTGTGTGATCGATCCGCGCTGCAACCCGGCAACCCGGCAATTTATGGAGTCGCTCGGGGCACAGGTGGAC
Source organism: Pseudarthrobacter sp. NPDC058329 (assembly GCF_042879835.1). Taxonomy (NCBI): domain Bacteria; kingdom Bacillati; phylum Actinomycetota; class Actinomycetes; order Micrococcales; family Micrococcaceae; genus Pseudarthrobacter; species Pseudarthrobacter sp. NPDC058329. The sequence continues at coordinate 35,367 of NZ_JBHVZR010000015.1, read as the reverse complement.
CTGGTCACCGAACCGGATCCCGTCGACGGCTTCCTCGGAGCCCGGCTGAACCACGTGCGGGATCTTTGTGCGTCCAACGAGCGATACATCTGGCTCAACCAGTACACAAATCCCGGCAATTGGGGAGCGCACTACCGCTGGACTGCCCCCGAGATCTCCAACCAGTTCCCCGAACTGGACGTGCTGTTCGTGGGCGCCGGGACAACGGGGACCTTGATGGGTTGCGCGCGGTACTTCCGCGAGCATCGGCCCGACGTCCGGATAGTCGCCGTCGATGCCGCAGGGTCGGTCTCGTTCGGCGGCCTGCCGGCCACCCGCCTGATCCCGGGACTCGGCATGAGCGTGCGGCCGCCGCAGCTCGACGAGGCCTTGATCGATGACGTGGTGATGGTCGAAGAACTGGACACGGTGCGCGCCTGCCACCGCCTCGCCGCTGCCGGCTTCACGCTCGGTGGCTCCACCGGTACCGTGGTCTACGGCGCCATGTCCTGGCTCACCGACCACGACGCCCAGGGCCTCACGGCGGTGGCCATTTCCCCGGACATGGGCCGCCCCTACCTGGACACTGTCTACAACCCTGACTGGGTGCACAATCATTTCGGCGCCGAAGCGCTGGCAGCTGCCGATTTGGCAGGGGCTCCGGTGCGACGGTACGACCCGGATCCGGGGCCACAGCACCCGGCACCCGTACCCATGGCCGGCTACATCGCCACCGCCGCACTAGGGAACTTCCTGCAGTGAAAATACGTCTCGACGACCTGCAGGCCGCTCCGCGTTCCACATCTCCCGTCAATCCCCCCATTCCTGCGACAACAGCGGCTCCGGCCGGAAAGGGGCTTCCAGCCAGTCCGGCCACGGGTACGGCCGGTGCCTTGGGGCGCCGGCTGGCGGACATTCTCGCATCGGTGGTGAAGAAGGAAGACGTCCCCGTGGACGCCAACTTCTTCTACGACCTGGGCGCGGATTCGCTGATCATGGCGCAGTTCTGCGCCCGCGTGCGCAAACAGCCGGACCTGCCAACGGTGTCGATCAAGGACATTTACCAGAACCCAACGATCTCGACGCTGGCCGCGGCCCTGGCGCCGGCGGAAACGGTGCCGGCATCGGTGCAGGACCGGTTGGCGGAGGTGTTGTCCAGCGTACTGGAAATTGAGCACGTGCCGGTGGACGCTGATTTCTTCCAGGACCTGGGCGCGGATTCGCTGATCATGGCGCAGTTCTGCGCCCGCGTGCGCAAGCAACCGGACCTGCCAACGGTGTCGATCAAGGACATTTACCAGAACCCAACGATCTCGGCGCTGGCCGCGGCCCTGGCGCCGGCGGAAACGGTGCCGGCATCGGTGCAGGACCGGTTGGCGGAGGTGTTGTCCGGCGTACTGGAAATTGAGCACGTGCCGGTGGACGCTGATTTCTTCCAGGATCTGGGCGCGGATTCGCTGATCATGGCGCAGTTCTGCGCCCGCGTGCGCAAGCAGCCGGACCTACCGGTGGTGTCGATGAAAGACGTCTACGGCAACCCGACCGTCTCCGCCCTCGCCGCGGCCCTGCAGGTTCCTCCGCAGCAGGACCGGTTGCAGGAGCCCTCACCGGCTAGGGCTTCGGTTCCGGAAACGCCGTCGCCCATGGACGCTCGGACATGGGAGTACGTCGCCTGCGGCGCCCTGCAGGTGATCGTCTACCTCGGTTACTGCGTGATCGCCGGACTGCTCACGGTCGGTTGGTACCAGTGGGTCTTCCCGGACGCTGGGTCGGGCAACCACCACTGGTTGAGCCACGGGATGGAATTCTGGGAGATTTACCTCCGGTCAACCGCCTATGCCGCGGCAGTGTTCGTGCTGATGTGCATCCTTCCCGTAGCGGCAAAGTGGATCATCATCGGGCGTTTCCGCCCCGGGGAAATCCGCCTGTGGAGCTTGGCCTATTTCCGGTTCTGGCTGGTAAAGACCTTGATGCGAACATCCCCGCTGGTGTTGCTGAGGGGGTCCCCGCTGACCACCTTCTACCTGCGGGCGATGGGCGCCAAGGTGGGCCGCAACGTAACGATCATGACCAACCGCCTGCCGGTCTGCACCGATCTCCTCACGATCGGGGAAGGGACGGTCATCCGCAAGGAAGCGGTCTTGAATGGCTACCGCGCCCACGGCGGCGTCATCCAGCTGGGCGCACTGACGCTCGGCCGGGGCGTAATCGTCGGCGAGGGGAGCGTTTTGGACATCGACACCGCATTGGGGGACGGTTCGCAGTTGGGCCACCGGTCCAGCCTGTACACCGGCCAGTCCGTTCCCGCCGGCCAGCGGTGGCATGGGTCGCCCGGCAGGCGCACTGACGTGGACTATGGCGGTGTCGAGGCCAGGCCTTACTCGCCCTGGCGCAGGGGATGGTTCGCGACCTCCCAGCTGATCAGCATGATTGGCCTGGGCCGTATCCTGCTGAGCCAGGCGGTCATGTTGGCCGTTATGGCGAATCCCAACGTGGCGGCACTCCTGGAGACGCAGGCGTTCGCGTTCACCGACTGGGTCTTCTACGCCGACTCCATCGCCTATGCCGGTATTGCTGTCTTCGGTGGCACGGTCCTGTCGTTGCTCATCGTCATCACGGTCCCGCGGGTGGTTCAACTCGCTATCAAGCCGGACACGGTGTATCCGCTGTTCGGTCTGCGGCACGCGGCGGAGCGGGCGGTGTCGAGAATGACCAACAGGCCCATGCTGACGGGATTGTTTGGCGACAGCTCGTACGTCGTGAACTACGTGCGGGCCATCGGGTACAAGCAGCCGCAGGTCGAGCAGACGGGCTCGAACCTGGGCACGGGGTTCAAGCACGACAACCCGTTCCTTTCGTCGATAGGCTCCGGCACAATGATCGCCGACGGGGTGTCCTTCATGAACACCGATTTCTCGGCGACGTCGTTCAAGGTCAGTCGGGCGGCGATCGGCGCACACAACTTCCTGGGCAACGCCGTGCTCTACCCTGCCGGGGCCCGGACCGGGGACCACTGCCTGCTCGCGACCAAGGTGATGGTCCCACTCGACGGACCGATGCGCCACGACATAGGTCTGCTCGGGTCACCGCCGTTCGAGATCCCCCGCTCGGTCCTCAGGGACGCCCTCCCCGAGGAACATACGAACCGTGAGCACTTCCGTCGGGCCCTGGCAGCCAAGAACAGGCACAACCTTGCCACAATGGCCCTCTTGATGCTGGTGCGGTGGCTCAACATCTCGCTGGCAACGATCATCATGTTCGCCGCCCTTGAATTGTCCGACCAGTTCAGTTTCCTGGCCCTAAGCGCGGCCTTTGTCGTGATGCTCGTGGTTGGCTTGTTGGTCCCCATCGGCATCGAGCGTCTCGGAAGGGGACTGAAACCGCTTCAGCCCCAGCTCTGCTCCATCTACAACCACTATTTCTGGTGGCACGAGCGGTATTGGAAGATGTCGCTGCAGAGTCGATACGCAAGCCTCCTCAACGGGACACCGTTTAAGCCCCTGGTCTGGCGTCTGCTCGGCGTTCGGATCGGACGCCGGGTCTTCGACGACGGCTGCGGCATCATCGAGCGGACTTTGGTCACAGTCGGCTCCCGTTGCACCTTGAACGCCGGCACAACCCTCCAGTCCCATTCCCAGGAGGATGGCATGTTCAAGTCGGGCTACATCGTTGTTGGCGACGATGTCACCCTCGGCGTCTCCGCTTTCGTCCACTACGGCGTGACCGTCGAAGACGGCGCGGTCGTCGGCGCCGACTCCTTCGTGATGAAAGGGACCACACTCACCAGCGGATCCCTGTGGGCCGGTAACCCGGCCGAAGAGGCCCGAGCCGCCACCACGTCCCCCATCGAGCTGGCAAGGCCCGTAGCATGACCACCACCTCTGCGTTGTCCTGCCGCACCGCCGCCGGCACCGCGCCCGCGGATGCCGCGCCAACGGCGATTCCCAGGTGGACGAAGGAGCGTCAGCCGGGTCAGGGCCGGGTCGACGTGCCTGTGCCCGAGGACCTGAACCAGGCGGTGTTGAGACTGTCCCGCATGTTGGACGCAACACCTGCAACGATCTGGATGGCTGCTCATGCACGGGTGCTCCAGGCGTTGTCCGGCGAAACGGAGGTCACGACCGGCTGGAAGGACGCGTCGGGGACCTGGCCCTGCGAACTCGATCTGAGACGAGGCTCATGGCGCGCGCTGGTCTCCTCTGCGCGAACCCTGCAGGTCCAGGCACACGCCGGGCAGGCCGGGGGGCCACAGGCGGGGCAGCCACCACTTTCCGGAACCTACGAGGTGGTACTCAGCACCGACCATAACGAGGATTCCGAGCTCCCGGAGGGCCTCGTCCTGGGAATGTCCCTCTGCAGCGGCGCAGGGGGCGAATCCTTGAGCCTGCGCTACCGCCGCGACGTCCTCGACGAGGACGCAGCGCTCCGGATCACCGGCTATCACCTGAGTGCACTCCGCCACCTGGTCGCCAGCCCGGAGTCGGACCCCGATGACGCCGACCTCGTTGGCCCCGAGGAACGGCGCTTCCAGCTTGAGCAGCTCGCCGGGCCCGAGCGGCCCCGGCCCCAGCGGCGCTTCCACGAGCTGTTTGAGGAGCGTGTTCGGCAGCATCCCGGGCGCATCGCGGCGGTCCAGGACGCGCGGGAGTGGACGTACGCGGAGCTAAACGCCCGCGCAAACCGGATTGCCCGTGCCCTGCTCGCGCGCGGGCTGCGTGCGGAGGACATCGTGGCGGTCGTCGCCGAACGGGACCTGGAGTGGATGGCCGCTGTGATCGGCATCCTCAAGGCCGGAGGCGCATATCTGCCGATCGAGCCGCACTTCCCGGCCGAAAGAATCGCCAGAACGCTTACACGGGCCGGGGCCCGGGTAGTGCTCACCGAAGGCGGCAGCACCACCACCCTCGATGAGGCACTGGATGGAATGCCTGCAGTGACGGAGCTTTTGTTCGAGGACATCGAGGCCGAGGGGCATCCCACCAATGACCCCGGCATGGAGATTCGTCCCGATCAGCTCGCTTACGTCTACTTCACTTCCGGGTCAACTGGCGAGCCGAAAGGCGCGATGTGCGAGCACGACGGCATGGTGAACCACTTGTACGCCAAGATCGAGGACCTGGGGATCCGCCCTGGGGACGTCGTCGCCCAGACCGCACCCCAATGCTTCGACATCTCGCTGTGGCAACTGGTCTCGGCGCTGCTCGTCGGCGGCCGCACACTCATTGTCGGACAGGACCGGATCCTCGACGTCGAGCGGTTCATCGACACGGTGGAACGGGGCGCGGTGGCGGTCTTCCAGGTCGTCCCGTCGTATCTCGACGCCGTGGTGGCGTACCTGGGCGGCAAGCCACGCGCCTTGCCGCACCTCCGCTGCGTCTCGGCCACCGGGGAGGCCCTGAAACGTGAGCTGGTCCGCCGCTGGTTCGATGTGATGCCGAACGTCAAGCTGGTCAACGCCTACGGGCTGACGGAGACCTCCGACGACACGAACCACGAAGTCATGAGCGCAGTGCCCCCGGGCGGCTCGGTGCCACTGGGCCCGCCAATCCCGAACGTCCGGATCCACATCTTCGACGAGCGGCAGCGGCTTGTGCCGCTTGGAGCGCCGGGCGAGATCGCCTTCTCCGGGGTGTGCGTGGGCCGCGGCTACATCAATGACCCGGAGCGCACCGCGCAGGCCTACTCCACCGACCCCTATGTGGACGGCGCGCGGCTCTATCGGGCCGGCGACTACGGCCGTTGGTCCCCGGACGGCAAGCTGGAGTATCTGGGCCGGCGGGACAACCAAGTCAAGATCTCCGGGTTCCGCATCGAGATCGGCGACATCGAGAACGCGCTGCTGCGGGTTCCGGCTATCCGGGACGGGGCCGTTGTCGTCGGTGAGGGCGCCGGGCAGTCCAAATTCCTGGTGGCGTTCTACTCCGGCAGCCGGCCGCTCGAGATCGACGAAATACGCAGCGAGATGACTGCCCGGGTCCCGGGCTACATGGTTCCGTCGGCGTACAGGTGGCAGGAGAACCTGCCCCTGACCGGCAACGGGAAGATCGACCGGAAGGCCTTGACCCGCATGGCGCGTGAGGTCGCTCCCGAGTCCGGCACCGCCACGGAAGCCCTCTCGGCGGCCGGGCAGCGGCTCGCCGAGGCGTGGGCGACGGTGCTCGGCCTGCCGGTGGGCCGGATCGGCGGGCAGGACTCGTTCTTTGCACTGGGCGGGACCTCGCTGTCCGCGGTGAAGCTCGCGGTCCTGCTCAAGCGCGCAGTGTCGATCAAGGACATAATGCAGACGCCCATCCTCGCAGACCTGGCTGCCCTGCTCGAAGCCTCGACCCTCGCGGACACATCCTCTCCGCCCGCCCCGCGGACGGCGGGAGCCGTCGCGGAGCCGGATCCCATGGCTTCGGCAGGAGGACCGGTTGCCCTCCACCCGCTGCCCATGAAACGAAAGGACCCCTGATGTCGTCTCCTGCACCCAGGATCAAGTTCGACGTTGAACGCCAAGACGGCCGGGCGCCACTGCTCATCGTCGAGAACGGCCACGACCCCGTGCAGTGGGCCGACGAGAACCGTGAGGCGCTGCGTGCGGCGGTGGATGAGCATGGCGCCGTCCTTGTCCGCGGTCTGGGCCTCCGTGATCCTGCCGAAGTGGCCGATACCTTCCAACGGCTGGCGCCAGGCGGCCTCATGCCGGACCGGGAGGCTTTCGCCGCCAGGCAGCCCTACTTGGACGGCGTGTACTCATCCCTGACATGGCCCGCGAACCAGCCTATGTGCATGCACCACGAGCTCAGCTACGCGCTCGAGTTCCCCGGCCTGATGCTCTTCGCCTGCCTTCAGGCACCCAGCATTGGTGGGGTGACCGGTGTGGCGGACGCCCGCGCCGTCCTCGATGCCCTGCCGCCGGACATTGTCCGTCGGTTCGAAAGCCAGGGGTGGCTGCTCGCCCGCAGCTATAACGAGGACATCGGTGCCTCCTATGACGAGGCGTTCGGGGTCTCCGACCGCGCGGATGTCGAGAGCTACTGCCGGGCGCACGGGATCGAGTTCGAGTGGCAGCCCGATGGGGAGCTGCGCACCCGGCAACGGCGTCCTGCCGTGATTCGGCACCCGGCGACCGGCCAACGCTGTTGGTTCAACCAGGTTGCGTTCCTGAGCGAATGGACGACCGCACCCGAGGTGCGGGAGTACCTGGTGGACGTCTATGGTCCCGATGGGCTGCCCTTCAACACCCGCTTCGGCAATGGCGAGCCGATCGGCGAGGAAATTATTGCCCTCCTGAACGAGGTCTACGAGGCCCATACCCTCCGCACTCCGTGGGAAACGGGGGACCTCATGCTGGTCGACAACATCCGCATGGCGCATAGCCGAGAGGCCTATGAGGGGCCCCGGGAGATCCTTGTCGGCATGGCCGAGCCTTGCAACATTTTCGATCTCGACAACCACATCCAGGACGGTGCACGATGACAGAGCTTGCCAGTTCCCCAGTCGCAGCGGCCGCAGAGCCGAAGACGGTTCCGCCCTTCGCGGTCATTTCAGGGACCCAGGTGCAGCAGGTGCTCCAGGGACGGGAAAAGGAGGTCATCGAACTGGTCGAGCAGACCTACCGCGTGCATGCAGCCGGAGATTCGGTAAATCCCCCGTCGTACTTCCTGCGCTTCCCGGACCGGCCTACCTCGCGCATCATCGCCCTGCCGGCCTCGGTCGGCGGACAAGTCGAGGTTGACGGCATCAAATGGGTCTCCAGCTTCCCGGACAATGTGGCATCGGGGATTCCGCGCGCCTCGGCCGTGTTGATCCTCAACGACCGGGCAACGGGATATCCCTTGGCTTGTATGGAGGGCTCCATCATCAGCGCCTCCAGGACGGCCGCATCGGCCGCCGCGGCTGCGGACTGGCTCAGCCGGGGACGCGGGCGTCCCCGGCGAATCGGGTTCCTGGGCGTTGGCCTCATCGCCCGCTACATCCACACCTTCCTGAAGGCCACCGGCTGGTCCTTCGACGAGATCGGGGTGTTCGACCTCTCGGGTGAGAGCGAGGAGGGTTTCACGGGCTATCTCGAGCGCAGCGGCACCGGAGCCCGGGTGACCGTGCACGACGGCCCCGAGCAGCTGATCAGAAGCAGCGACCTCGTCGTGTTCGCAACGGTGGCGGGCCAGCCGCACGTGCACGATACGACGTGGTTCGCGCACAACCCGCTGGTGCTGCACGTGTCCCTGCGCGATCTGGCCCCTGAGATCCTGCTGGCATCGACCAATATCCTCGACGACGTCGACCACTGTTTGAAGGCCGGGACGTCGGCCCACCTCGCGGAGCAGACGGTCGGCAACAGGGACTTCGTGGACGGGACTTTGGCCGACGTCATGGAAGGCAAGGTCTCGCCGCCGTATGACCGCCCCATCGTGTTTTCGCCGTTCGGGCTGGGCGTGCTCGACCTGGCCGTGGGCAAGTACGTCTACGACGAACTTGCCAGCAGTGGCCAGCTCCGGGTGGTCGAGGATTTCTTTTCCGAGTTGCGTCGGTACGGCTAACCCTGCGGCGCAAACCGCATTCGTTGATTCGCACACACCGAGGAGTGACACAATGCTCTCCCTACCGCAGATGCTGGGGAATGTGTCCAAGGCCTACGTCCAGTCCCCTGAGGACTGGGCGCGGTCGGTTACCGGAGTCCTGCGGGACGCCGCGATCTACCACCAGGCGGGAAACGGCTTCTACCGCGCCCAGTGTGACGCCCTGGGATTCGACCCCGCGACAATCAACGACATCAACGACCTGCAATCCCTGCCACTGTTGCCGGTCGGCATGTTCAAGCGTCCCGACGCCAAGGTGCTGCTCACCTGCTCCCTGGCCGACGTCGAGACAGAAACCCGCTCCAGCGGAACCCGCGGTGTTCCGTCCGTCACCCCCCGCAACAGTGAAACATTGACCCTGGCGCTGGTCGCCCTGACCGGGACCTACCGGGCGTTCTTCAGCCTGTCCGGGGGCGCGGGGCTTTTCCTGAACCCGTCGGACCCCGAAGCCTCGGAGATGGGACTGCTCAAGGACTTGAACATCCTGAACAGCGTCTTCGACCACCACGCATATCTCGTTGCCGACCAGGCGTTCGACGCCGGGGAGGCCCTGGAGCACCTGCGCCGGTGGGAGGGACACATGACACGCCACATCGTCAGCCCGCCGTTCCTCATTGGCCGGCTCCTCCGGTTCCTTGAGCGGGAGAATATCCATGTGCGCTTGGACCCGTTCAGCATGATCATCACTCTCGGCGGCTGGAAGCGGCACACAGCCGAGGCCATCCCTGATGAAAGCTTCCGGGAGCGGTGCCACGACTTGCTCGGCGTGCGTGCGGTGAACGTGCGCGACATGTACGGGTTGATCGAGTCGAACATGCTAGCTGTCGAATGCCACCTGCACCGCAAGCACGTTCCGCCGTGGTGCTATATCTCCATCCGGGACCCTGGCCAGAGCAGCAAGGAGATCGCCCCGGGGGCAACCGGCACCATCGCAGTTATGGACGCCCTCAGCACCAGCTATCCCGGTTTCCTCCTCACCGACGACATGGGCGACGTCGAGACCGGCACCTGCGGCTGCGGCAGAACCGGCCAGGTCATCACCTTCCGCCGCCGGGGGCAGGGTGGTGGACGTGGCCACTGCCCCGTCAGCATCGAGCGCTACCTCGGTTCGGGCGCCAGCGCGAACGATGGGACGCCGGCGCTTGTGAAGGCCTAACTTAGGGACCGCAGTCGGGGCGGGCTCCGCCTACCGCGTGGCATAGAACGCAACCGCCGATGACGCAGCAACATTCAGCGAATCCACGCCATTCATCATCGGAATCGTCACGCGCGCGTCGAGCAACCGATCGGTCTCGGGCTTGAGCCCATCACCTTCGGTACCGAAGACCAACGCCAGATTCCGGTGATCCTGGGCCACCAGCTCATCAAGAGTGATGGCTCCCTCCCCCAGGGACATGCCTGCCACGAAGTAGCCCGCCGCTTTCAGCTGTTCGATACCGGCTGGCCACGATTCGATTCGCGTCCATGGCACCTGGAAGACCGTGCCCATCGACACGCGGATCGAGCGGCGGTAGAGCGGGTCAGCACACTGCGGTGTCACCAGCACGCCGTCGACGCCGATCGCTGCGGCGCTGCGAAAAACGGCACCTACGTTTGTATGGTCCGTAAGGTCCTCCAGGACCGCGATCCTGGATCGCCCGCGTGCACGACCGACCTCGGACACTTGCATCGCGGAACACCTCCCGTTGGTGTGGTCCACGGTCTCCTCCAGGACCGCCAGCCTGCCTGCGCCCGCGAGCAGTTCCGGCAGCGGTACCGGCGCGGGCCGCTGCATGGCAGCCATGGCTCCGCGGTGGAGATGGAAACCCGTGATCTCCTCCAGCAGGGCCGCGCTGCCGATGAAGGCGGGGACCTGCGGGTAGGCGCCGAGGATGTCCTGAAGGTCGTCCAGCCACTTTTCCGCCAGGAAGAAGGACCGTGGCTGATGCCCTGCCGCAAGGGCTCGGCGCAGCACGCGGGACGACTCGGCGATGTACATGCCTTCAAGAGGTTCGCGGAGCTTCCGCAGGTGCACGTCCGTCAGCTGGGTGTAGTCGGACACCCGCGGGTCCGCGGCGGATTCGAGATAGTGGATTGTCACCAGGCGATTATTTCAGCAGATTCGCGATCATGAATCCCAGGGCCACAAGCCCCAGGACGAAGATCACGGCGCGCAGTACTTTGGGGGACAGCCGCCGGCCCACCTTTGAGCCCAGGATGCCGCCGATGCTCGAGCTGACGGCGATCAACAGCACCACAAGCCAGTTGATCCGGTCGAACGCGAACAGCAGGTAGGAGACCGCGGCCACCAGGTTCACCCCGAGCACCAGTATGTTCTTCATGGCGTTGGCGTTCTGGATGGTGCCGGTAAGGAAGACGCCCAGGATGCCCACGAGCAGGATCCCTTGGGCAGCCACGAAGTACCCGCCGTAAACACCGGCCAGGTAGACGAGGACCACCAGGAGGACAGCGTGCCTCTTGTCCCGCACGGCGTGCTCAGGGTTCTCCTCACGGTCGCGGACCCAGGCCTGCATACGCGGCTGGAACACCACCATCAGGAGTGCCAGCACCAGAAGGACGGGGGCGACGTAGTGGAAGACTTTTTCGGGCAAATGCAGGAGCAGCCAGGCCCCCGAGATGCCGCCCAGGAGCGAGGCAGGGAGCAGCCGCATCAGCTGCCGGCCGCGGCCCTTCAGCTCACGCCGGTAGCCGAAGGCGCCGGCCGCGGTGCCAAAGACAAGCCCCATGGCGTTGCTCATGGACGCCACCACCGGGGTGACACCCAGGGCGATGAGCACTGGGAAGGTGACCAGTGTCCCGGAGCCAACAACGGCGTTGATGGTGCCGGCCCACAGGCCGGCGATGGACACAAAGATGCTGCTGAGAAGGTCCAAGGTGCTGCGCTGGTGCTTAGCGGCTGGCGACGGCGGTGTACCGGCCCGCGTTGACGGACACGTCCAGGTCCAGTCCGAACGTTGTGCTGAGGTGTTCGGCGGTCAGCACGTCGGTGATGGGGCCCGCGGCGACTACTCCGCCGTCGCGCAGCAGCATGGCGTGGGTGAAGCCCGGCGGGACTTCCTCAAGGTGGTGCGTTACGAGGACCATGGCCGGTGCTGCCTCGTCCTGGGCGAGTTCGCCAAGCTTGTGGACGAGCTCTTCGCGGCCGCCAAGGTCAAGGCCGGCGGCGGGTTCGTCCAGCAGCAGCAGTTCAGGGTCGGTCATCAGGGCGCGGGCGATCTGCACCCGCTTGCGTTCACCCTCGGACAAGGTGGCGAAGGTCCTGTTCAGCAGCGGGCCCATCCCCCAGTCGTTGAGCAGGCGGAAAGCCCGCCGCTCGTCGTCGCGCTCGTATCCCTCACGCCAGCGGCCGGTGACGCCGTAAGCGGCGGTGACCACAACGTTGAGGACGTTTTCGTGCTCCGGAATCTGGGTGGCAAGGGCGGCGGACGAAAGGCCAATGCGGGGGCGGAGTTCGAAGACGTCCACCCGGCCCAGGATCTCGTCCAGGATTCCCGCCTTGCCACTGCTCGGGTGCATCCGCGCGGCGGCAATCTGGAGGAGAGTGGTTTTGCCGGCGCCGTTGGGCCCGAGGATTACCCAGCGTTCGCCTTCATTGACTTCCCAGTCAACCTTGTCCAACAGGGTCTTTTTACCTCGGACAACGCTGACGGAAGCCAATTCCAGAACATCACTCATAGGAGTAGACACTAGGACAAAAAAGAGGCTGACTGATAACCGGTGTCGCCCAGCAACGAATGCCTGCCCGCCGTGGGATCAGCGGCTGCTTTGGCCCGCGTGTTCCTGCCCGGGGCGGTGGCTGCTGCCTGTTAGCAGCAGGAGTCACGTTCAGAAGCTGGCCAGGGCCTCCCGCAGCATCCGGTGGCCCTGTTCTGAGACCGGGCGGGGCTGATATCCGTTGAGTACAGCCCTGGTTCTTTCGGCGGCAGATTCCTCTATCCGGTGCGGTGTGTCCAGCCAAGACAGCGCCCTGGCAGTGGCTTCGATTTCATAGTGAGCGTCGGTGTGTCGGGTTTGAGCGTGACACTCGCCCAGTAGCCTCCCGGCTTGCCGGTAAGTTTCCTCTTCATACTCAGCTGACGTTCCCTGCACGAGGGAACCTTCCAGGAATTCGGTGACCAGGATGTTCATGGCACGGCTGGCATGGATGAGCCTGGGTGCGCGGGTCCCACGGGCCCACACCCCAATGGCGGAATGATGGGCAGTGATCTCCCGCCCAATATGGGTGTTGGAACCTCCTGCAGCTTTGACGACGTACCTGCGACCTTCGCTGGCCACTTCAAGGACCGCCGTGTCCACCAGCCCCCAAGAAAGATCATTCAGTACACGTACGCCTGGCGGCCAGGTCCGGACAAGTGCGGACTGCCCAACGCCCAGGCGGTTTCGGTGCCACGATTCCATGCACCCTAGGTTACGGAAGTCCCACAGATCTCCGTCGGTGCAGATGTAGGGTTACGGCATCGGAATCGGGGGATTCTTGGGGGGAACACAATGATCTTGTCGCAAGCTGCAGTCCAAGCCGTGGATACCTTCGTCCCGCCCTTCGGAATTTTGGGGCTCCTTCTGCTGGTGAACGCGGCCTTGTTCATCAGTGCATTGGTCAGCATCTTCCGGAACAAGACCAGGGGCCTGGGAAAAACCCTTGTATGGTCTCTCGTCGTTCTTGTTGTGCCGGTCTTAGGCCCGCTTTTGTGGTTCTTGATTGGGCGAAGGGCAGCGCGGGACCGGTTCCTCAGCTCCAGGGTGGCTGCATGACGGACAAAGAGGTCGAGCCCATGAGTGATGGCCCGGTGTCAATCGATTGGGAATCTGCGCGCGCGATCAACCGTGACAACTGGGAAGACCGGGTCCCCCTGCACGAAGTGGCCTACCGGGTCAACGACCTCGACGATCCTCAACATCTAACCGAGGTCATCCGCACGGACTTGGCCGCCCTCGCGCCCTTCCTCCCGCACGGAACTGTCGCCGGCCTGGATGTGTGTCATCTCCAGTGCCACATAGGCACCGACACGCTTTCCCTTGCCCGGGCAGGGGCACACGTCACCGGCGTGGACTTCTCCCCCCGCGCCTTGGCATCCGCAGGCCGGCTGGCGCGGCGCCTGGGCCTTGACGCCACGTGGGTGGAGACCGACGTTCTTGAGGCTCGCGCCGCTGTAGACGGCGACTTTGACCTCGTCTACACAAGCATAGGAACCATCAACTGGCTCCCGGACCTGGACCGCTGGGCGGCTCAGGCAGCAGGACTTCTGAGGACTGGCGGAACATTCTACATCCGCGACGGTCACCCCGCTCTCTACGCCATCGATGAGCACGCCCACGGACTCCAGCTTCGATATCCGTACTTTGGCCACGGCGGGCCGCAGCAATGGAACGACGAGTCGACCTACGCAGGCGACGGCAAGTTGACCCATTCCCGGACGTACCAATGGGCGCACGCTTTGTCCGAAATCATCAATGCCCTCATCGCGGCGGGTCTTCAGATTCTTCGCGTCGACGAGGGCAAAACCCTCCCGTGGAAGTTTTCGCCCCGCATGGGGGAAGTCCCGGAGGGCTTCGCGTGGCCAGAATCAGAGCGTGCTCTTGTGCCTTGTACTTACACGATCATCGCCCGGAAGACCGCAATGAATTCAAGGGTCCGGTCCCCCGCGGACTAAGATTGTAGGCATGACTCCGAACGTGACTGCCGTCAGCTATGGCCTGAGTGTGACCCCAACCGCGCGGGAGCAGCTGCGTTCCATCCTCACGGCGCACGGCGCCTCAGTGCTCTCCGAAAACGACGGCGGCGACGACCGGTACCAGGTCCATGTTGCCGAACTTCAGCTTCCGGACGCAACCGCGGCAGGCCTCGCCGTGCTCCGGCGGGCCGTCGCCGAGGCGCAGATCAGCGGGCTCGACACAGCGCTGGTTCCCGCTGGCCTCCGCTCGGCCAAACGCAAGCTCCTGATCCTGGACGTGGATTCCACCCTGATCCAGCAGGAGGTCATCGAACTCCTTGCCGCCTATGCCGGCAAGGAGGAAGAGGTGACGGCCGTGACCGAGGCTGCCATGCGTGGAGAGCTGGACTTCACCCAGAGCCTTCACACCCGGGTTGAAGTCCTCGCAGGGCTGCCGGCCAACGTCGTCCATTCCGTAAGTGACCAAGTGAAACTCAGCGAGGGGGCCGCCGAACTTGTGGCAGCTTTTAAGGCTGCGGGGCACGTGGTGGCTGTGGTGTCCGGCGGGTTCAACCAGACCCTGGCGCCGATTGCCGGCGAGCTGGGCCTGGACTACTGGCAGGCCAATGAGCTGGAGATTGTCGACGGCGCGTTGACGGGCAAGGTGCTCGGTGCGGTGGTGGACCGGGCAGCAAAGGAAAAGTATCTGCGCGAATGGGCAGCGGGTGAGGGCATCGCCCTGGAACACACCATCGCCGTAGGCGACGGCGCCAACGACCTGGACATGCTCGGCGCTGCGGGAATAGGTGTGGCATTCAACGCCAAGCCGGCCGTGCTGGCCGCAGCGGACGCTGCCCTCACCATGCCGTACCTCGACGCGGTCCGTCACATCGCCGGCGTCTGATCCCCCTCAAACGCAGGATGCGCCCGTGCCGCAGGGTTCCCTGACGGCACGGGCGCATCCCGCTTAAGGTGAAGGCTAGCTGGTGGGCTCGCCGGCGCCCTTGCCGAAGTAGTCCGCGCCGCCCGCGTATTCGGTGTGGCCGGACTCGACGTCGGCGGTCACCATGCCGGCCACCACCTCCGCGAACTCTTCCACGGAGTACAGCTTGCCTGCTTCCGCCCGGCGCGCTTCGATGGCACCCGGGGTGGAGCGGTCAAGGAGCGTTGCGGTAACGGTGCCCTCGATCATGTCGCCAGACACAACCACCAGGGTGATGCCCTTCTCGGCCAGGCTGGGGATGAGGTCGCGCAGTGCGTCCTCCCCGGCGCGCTTGCTGCGGGCAACGGGCTCGTATGCCTCCATGGTGGGCACGGTGTTGATGAAGTGGGCCTGGTGGCTGGTGACGAACACCACGCGGGAGCCTTCCTTCATCAGGGGCACCGCCGCGTTGAGCATGTTGACCTGCGCGTCGCGGTTCAGTTTGAGTGCGTAGTCCTCCCCCATGCCGGTTTCCATACCACCGGAGGCGTTCAGCACCAGGATGTCCAGCGTCCCGAAGTTCTCCATGGCAGCGGAGGCAAGGGCCTGGACGCCTTCCTGGGTGGTGAGGTCCGCGCCGACGGCTACGGCACGCCCGCCTGCGGCTTCAATACCCTGAACCACCTTGTTGGCGCGCGGCGCTTTCTGGCGGTAGTTGACTACCACGGCGGCACCCTGGCCTGCGAGGTTCTTGGCCACATCGGCGCCGATGCCGCGCGATGATCCGGTGACAATGGCGGTCTTGTTATCCAGCAGTCCCATACGAGCTCCCTTTGTTCGAAACGTCTAAATTCCTGATGGTCTGCAGTCCATCATGCCAGCGGCCGGCGCTGATTCCCCTGTCCGGGTTCCACAAAGAAGGCGGCCACTGCTAGTGCGGCGGACCGCGGGCGGGCGCGGGGTCCAACTGGCCGCGCCTCCAAACCGTGACCCGGCGTAGGCTCCCCCTATGGGAAAGCAGGCCGGCCTGTCCGGTGCAGAGTCCACGCCGGAGCAGGTCTTCGACGGCTCGCCCGAGGGGCTGAAGATCTGCTCGGCCGTGCAGCGCCTCATCGCCCGCCACCTTCAGGCGACGGTGCGGACCACCGCCAGCCAAGTGGCTTTTCGTCACCGGCGCGGGTTCGCCTACGTCTGGAACCCGCGCCGTTACCTTAAAACCAAGGTTCCGGCGGTGCTCTCCATTGCCCTGCCGCGGCGTCTGGAATCCGGCCGCTTCAAGGAGATCGTCAATCCGTCCCCCGGAATCTGGATGCACCATCTTGAGCTGGGCGCTGTGTCCGAGGTGGACGACGAGGTGGCAGGTTGGCTGGCGGAAGCGTTCGCGGCCGCGGCCTAAAGGTCCATATTCTTGGTTTGGAACCGGGTCAGTGGCCCATGCCCAAACCGCCGTCAACGGGAATAACCGCGCCGGAGATGTACGCTGCTTCGTCGCTGGAGATCCAGCGGACCACGTTGGCAACCTCGGAAGCCTCGGCAAAACGGCCTGCCGGGATGCTGGAGAGGTAGTCCTTCTGCGTTGCTTCGGGCAGCTCAGCCGTCATGTCCGTGTTGATGAACCCCGGTGCCACCACGTTGGCGGTGATGCCGCGGGAGCCCAGCTCCCGGGTCAGGGAACGGGCGATGCCCACCAGCCCGGCCTTTGATGCCGAGTAGTTGATCTGGCCGGGGGCTCCGTACAGGCCCGACACGGAGGAGATCAGGACAACGCGGCCCTTGCGCAGCCGGATCATGCCTTTGGACGCGCGCTTGATGACCCGGAAAGCGCCGGTCAGGTTGGTGTCGATGACTGACGTGAAGTCGTCTTCGCTCATGCGCAGCAGCAGGGTGTCCTTGGTGATGCCGGCGTTGGCCACGAGTACTTCGACCGGCCCGTGTGCAGCTTCCACTTCCCTGAAGGCCGCATCCACGGAAGCCTCGTCCGTGACGTCTGCCTTGACGCCCAGGATGCCCTCCGGCAGCTTTGATTCGCTGCGGTACGTCACGGCCACCTTGTCGCCGTTGGCCAGGAACGCCTCCGCAATCGCCAGTCCGATGCCGCGGTTGCCCCCGGTGATGAGGACGCTGCGCGGGGCGGTTGCTGCTTCAGTCATGTAAGGCTCCGGAATTCTGCGGCGCGCTGCACCGCGGTAGTAGAGGGGTGATTTTTGCTGACTTCGATCTTAGCTCCCCCACCCCGCCGCGGTTTGGGCGCCACTGCCGAGTGGTGAGAGAATTAAGCCAAGCCTTTGGAGCGTGATAAATCACCGTGACCCTTGAAAACCATGCGGGACAAGCTGCGCCTGGAGAACCGGGCCGGTTCTCAACTGACGCCGAAGTCCACAGCATCACGGATGCCGCGGCGGCCCATTCCGAGGATATGCGCCAGCGGATGATCAAGTACGCCGTGGCCATGGGTATCCGCATGGTGTGCCTGATCATGATTTTTGTGGTGGACGGCTGGTTCAAGATCATCGCGGTGGCCGGAGCCGTCTTCCTGCCGTGGATTGCGGTGGTCATAGCCAACGGCAACGACAAGGCTGAAGGCCACAGCGACCTCCTGCTGGACTCCGCTCCGCTGGCGGAGATTGAGAGCCCGCCTGCTCCCTCCGCCGATGACGAGCACGGCAGCGAAGTCCTCCAAGGCGAACTGATAGTGGACGACGACGAATCGAACCCCGGGGAAGAGCGGAGGGCATCATGAGTATCTTTGACTTCGCTGCGGGAACCGATCCCGCGCAAACGGAAAGCGTTGCCACCTGCTCGCGGAAGGCATGCCGGTCCGAGGCTTCCTGGCAGCTCCTGTGGAACAACCCGAAAATCCACACGCCCGAGCGCCGCAAAATCTGGCTCGCCTGCGCCGACCACCGTGACTGGCTGGAGGACTACCTCCAGACGCGCGGCCTGTGGAAGCAAACTGTGCCGCTTGAGGACCGCGGAGCGTCCGGTGCCCCGGAGCAGGACAGCTGAATGTACCGTTTCCTTTTTTCCAGCAAATGGCTGGGCTATCTCCTGCTGGCTGCCATCTTCGCCTCCGCCTGCGTTTTCCTGGGCCGCTGGCAGATGGACCGCCGCGCGGAAACCCTCGCCGAGATCAACCGGGTGGTCACCAACTACTCGGCCACGCCCGTCCCCTTTGCAGACGCCGGGGATCAGTTCAACCAGCTGGACCCCGCCATGGAGTGGACGCAGGTGGAGCTGAAGGGTTCATACCTCGTCGAGGGGCAGCGCGTTGTCCGCAACCGTCCGCTCAATGGACAGCCCGGCTATGAAGTGGTTGTCCCGTTCCGGCTGGCCACCGGCGAAACCGTGGTGATCGACCGGGGCTGGCTGCCCATTGGCAACAAGAACCCCGGCAGCCCTGACTCGGTGCCGGAACCACCTGCAGGTGAGGTGACCGCCGTCGTCCGTTTGAAGCACCCCGAACCTGAACTGCAGCGTGGCGCTCCGGAAGGCCAGCTGGCCTCCATCGATCTCGCCGCCTACTCGGCGCAGCTCGGGTATCCCCTGCTCACCGGGGCGTACGGACAGCTGGCTTCCGAGACACCGCCTGCCGCCGAGATGCCCATGCCGTTCCCGAAGCCGTCCACCGAGGAGGGCACACACCTGTCCTACTCGCTGCAGTGGTTCGCGTTCGGTGTGCTGATGTTCGTGGGTTTTGGATACGCTGCCCGCCAGCAGGCGCGCAACGCGGCCATTGATGCCGAGGACGACGACGAGTTCCGGGAGGGTGCGCTCCACTCGGCCGCCGCGGCAGCCCGCCGTCGTCCGCCCGCCCAGCGGAAGCGGAAAAAGGCGACGGCGGAAGAAGAGGAAGACGCACTCCTGGACGCGCAGGGGTACTGACGGCAGCTGGTTCGCCGAAGGTGGACTGACCGCTCAGGCGACCGCTGAGCGGTGGCTAAGCCAGCGTGATCAGGTCCAGGTAGTCTTCGTTCCAGTGGTCCTCGACGCCGTCGGGCAGCAGGACGACGCGCTCAGGGTTGAGGGCCTCAACGGCCCCTTCGTCGTGGCTGACCAGGACGACGGCGCCACTGTAGTTCCTGAGGGCGCCCAGGATTTCGGCGCGGCTGGCGGGGTCCAGGTTGTTGGTGGGCTCGTCAAGGAGCAGCACGTTCGCGCTGGAAGCGACGATGGTGGCCAGTGCAAGGCGGGTCTTCTCACCGCCGGAGAGCACGCCGGCGGGCTTGTCCACGTCGTCGCCGGAGAACAGGAACGAGCCCAGGATGCCGCGCACCTCTGCGTCCTTCATGTCGGGCGCGGAGGAGCGCATGTTCTCCAGGACGGTGCGGTCGACGTCGAGCGTCTCGTGTTCCTGCGCGTAGTAGCCCACCTTCAGGCCGTGCCCGGCAATCACGTCGCCGGTGTCAGGCGTGTCCACGCCGGCCAGCATCCGCAGGAGGGTGGTCTTGCCGGCGCCGTTGAGGCCGAGGATGACTACTTTGGAGCCGCGGTCGATGGCGAGGTCCACATCGGTGAAAATCTCCAGGGAACCGTACGACTTGCTGAGGCCCTCGGCGGTGAGCGGCGTCCGGCCGCAGGGCGAGGGGTCCGGGAAGCGCAGGGCGGCCACGCGGTCGTTTTCACGGACCGCTTCCAGTCCGCTCAGCAGGCGCTCGGCGCGCTTGGCCATGTTCTGTGCGGCCACGGCCTTGGTTGCCTTGGCGCGCATCTTGTTGGCCTGATCAAACAGGACCTGGGCTTTCTTTTCAGCGTTGGCGCGTTCGCGTTTGCGGGCGCGCTCATCAGTTTCACGCTGCGTGAGGTAGCGCTTCCAGTCCATGTTGTAGAAGTCGATCTGCGCGCGGTTGGCGTCGAGCAGGAAGACCTTGTTGACGGTGGCTTCGAGCAGTTCGGTGTCGTGGCTGATCACGATCAGCCCGCCCTGGTGGTTTTTCAGGAAGTCGCGGAGCCAGGCGATGGAGTCGGCGTCAAGGTGGTTGGTGGGCTCGTCAAGGAGCATGGTCTCGGCGTCGGAGTAGAGAATCCGGGCCAGTTCCACACGGCGCCGCTGGCCACCGGAGAGGGTTTTGAGGGGCTGGTTAAGCAGGCGGTCCGGCAGTGCGAGGTTGGAGCAGATTGCCGCGGCCTCGGCTTCCGCGGCATAGCCACCGGCGGCCAGGAATTCGGATTCGAGCCGGTCATAGCGGTTCATTGCCTTGCGCTGGACCGCGGCGTCCTCGCTGGCCATTTCCTCATGGGCGAGGCGGAGCTTGCCGACGGCGACGTCCAGTCCTCGGACGGACAGGATGCGGTCCCGCGCGAGCTGCTCCATGTCCGGGGTGCGGGGATCCTGGGGCAGGTAGCCGATCTCGCCGGTGCGGGTAACCTTCCCGGCGGCGGGGAGCCCCTCCCCCGCGAGTACCCGCGTCAGCGTTGTTTTCCCGGCACCGTTACGGCCCACCAGGCCAATTTTGTCTCCCTTGTCGATGCGGAAGCTCACCTGGTCCATCAGGAGCCGGGCGCCGGCACGCAGTTCAAGATCCTGGACAGTAATCACAGCAGGTAAAGCCTTTCACAGCAGGGATAAGCCGCAGCCCAGAGCATCTGTGGCGGGCGTGGGCGGCAATGGCCGGAGAACGGCCCATTCAAGTCTACCGTCCGCGCCTTCTCTGTAATACCGCGGCTGTGGCGGGACTGCGCGGTTTCCGTCCGCGGGGGTGCCGCGGGGAGGCCGCGAGGAGGCCGCTGCCCCCTAGATGCCTCCAAGGTTTCCGTAGGTGCCTGCCCGCAGGATGATACCAATCCGCAACTACATCGGAGGCGACGTGAGTCCTGAACCAAGCCATTTCACTAATCGAGGCCTGAGTCGCCGCCAGTTCGGAGTGGTGCTCAGTGGCGGCGCTTTCCTGCTGCTGGCCGGCGGTACGTACGGAGTTACCGGCCGGAGTCCCCAGAGCACAGTCACGAGCGTGGCCACGGCTTTCGGATCCCTGGCAATCGTTCGGGCCGGACGGCTGTCGCGCCTCAATGCCCAGGGAAAACCAGCGTTCAAAACCCTGGCAGCCGCGGCTTCCTACATCGAGTCCGGCGGGGGGCTCGGCGGCGGATCACAAATTCGGCGCGTCAGCTCCACGGACGGGCTTGACGGCGACGCCCACGGCCACGACGGCGGATCGTTGGGAGACCCGGCGCCGGAACCGCTGAACCTCACCTGGGGAGACGTGGTGCTGCTGCAGGTTCAAATTCAGAACACGGGACCGGCGCCGGTGCTCTTCAGCCCGGGGCAACTTCGATTGAAGCTCAGTCCATCAGCGATGACGATCACTCCGCGGGACTCTGACCGCGACCCCGGCCCCATTGCACCGCACGCTTCAGAGGAGATGCTGATCAGCTACCTGGCGCCGCGTGATTCGCAGGAGCTGGAGCTGAACTACTCGGACGGGCAGCAGGACAGGACCTACCGGCTGGCACTGCCGCCAGTCACCGCGAGCGCGGCGGCACGGTCATGAGCCTTGGGTTTCACGTCCGGTGAGTCCCACCGCCTGGCAAAGGTTGGCTCCTCTCCCCCTTTTCTGCGGTCCGTGGGGTCCATGCGACCCACGGCGTGACCCCGACAGGCCCGTCAGGCCGGATCGTGTGCAACGCTGGTTGCATGGATTTGGAGGTCTCGCCCGCACTCACGATTCCCGCGGCGGAACTCGACTGGCGGTTTTCGCGCTCGTCCGGGCCCGGCGGTCAACACGTCAACACCTCGGACAGCCGCGTGCAACTCTCATGGAACATCAGGGACTCAGCGGTACTATCCGGGAGCCAGCGGACTGTCCTCGTCCGGCGCCTCGGATCACGTCTGGTCTCCGGGGCAATCATCGTCACGGCATCTGAGCAACGCTCCCAACTTCGGAATCGCGAGATCGCCCTGACCAAACTCGCCGACCTTGTGGCGGGGGGCCTTGCTCCGGAGGTGCCAGGGCGCCGGGCGACCAAACCCACCCGCGGCTCGAACCGCCGCCGGCTTGCCGCGAAGGGAATGCGGTCAACAACCAAACAGCAACGGAGACGGCCTACCGCCGAGTAGGGGTCGGACAGCACGGCGCATGTTCCAGGCGCCGGAGGACAGGAGGAACCTCGAGGTAGTTGGGACGAAGACCTTCGGGAACGGCGTGGTTTTGCCAGAACGTGAAGATGCCGTGGGCTTAACCGCCTGCGGCATCTTCGCTGTCTTGGGACAATGAACTAATGGATTTCAACCGGCTTCTGCAGATACGCCGCATCTACGCACAGCCGGCCGCGCTGGAGCACCCCAGGGGCAAGGAGATCGTCGGGCGCTGGCCGGACGCCGACGTCGTACTGGTTGACAACCATTGGAACATCCCGGAGGTGCACGGCGATGAAACAAACGTTCCGCGCTGGTCCCGGATCAAGACGGAGTCACTGGTCCTCGGGGTCAAGAAAGCCCTGACCGTCAAGCCCAACGGCCGGTCAGCGGACTTCATCGCGCCCTCCACCGCAAACGGCTGCGCCATGGCGTGCGCCTACTGCTACGTGCCCCGGCACAAGGGGTACAGCAACCCGGTCACCGTGTTCGCGAACATCGACCAGATCGCCGGGGCGCTTGAGCGGCACGTCACCCGCCAGGGCCTGAAGCTGGAGCCCAACCAGTGCGACCCCGACCTGTGGGTCTATGACATCGGGGAAAACAGCGACTGCTCCGTGGACGCGCTGATCAGCGACAATGTAGAGGATCTCGTTACGCTCTTCCGCGACCTGCCCACGGCCAAGCTCTCCTTCGCCACCAAGTATGTGAACCCGGCAATGCTTGGCTGGGACCACGGCGGCCACACCCGGGTCCGTTTTTCGCTCATGCCGGCGGACTTGGCGAAGTCCATAGACGTCCGGACCTCCCCGGTGGCTGAGCGCATGGCTGCCATCAACGATTTCGTCGATGCCGGGTACGAGGTGCATGTGAACTTCTCCCCCGTCATCATCACGGACACCTGGCTCAGCGATTGGGAGGAGCTGCTGCGCCAACTCGACGCCACCCTGACTCCTGCCTCCAAGGCCCAGCTCGCGGCAGAAGTCATCTTCCTGACCCACAACGAGCGGCTTCACGAGGTCAACCTGGGCTGGCATCCACAGGCCGAGAACGTACTGTGGCGCCCGGACCTGCAGGAATCGAAGGTCTCGTCCAACGGCTTCACCAACGTCCGCTACCGTTCAGGAACCAAAGCGCGCTATGTGCGGCAACTGACCGCGCTCATTGAGGACATTGCGCCGTACTGCCGCATCCGTTACGCCTTCTGAGGTATCACGGCGGACGACGGCGTTGCCCCGCCGCAGCGGGGCTCCTCCCGGCTCGCTTTAAGGCACCGCGGCCTCCCATGGCTGGCGTTTGCCGCCGCCAAACGCCGGACCCCAATCCCCTGCCTGCGGGCAGTGTCTGGCGCTAGACTGGACCGATCATGATCGGTGCCCGTACGCGTCTTCTCGCCTGGCTCCTCGCCTTGGCTGCCTTCCTCGCGGGCTGCGTGCCCACAGTGGGACTCGACGACGCCGACACGGACCGTCAGATCACGGCATCCGCTGCCCCGCCAACCGCGGGCGACGTCACCCTAGCCCCCGAAGCTGCTCCGGCGCCCATCGCGGCACCGGTCCAGTCGCTACCCCAGCCGTTCGCCCTGAACCTCTACCAGGAGGGTGACTTCGTGCCGCAGTACACCTTCGACTGGTGCGTGGCGGCGAGCATCCAGATTGCGCACAACCTCATCGACGACACGGGAGGCGGCACGTGGACCGATTCTGTCCAACAGGGCGAGCTGTGGGAGATGGCCCGGGCACGGTCTTCCAATTCATTCAACGGTGCCAACCCGCTGGGCTGGGCGCAGGTACTGACCGAAGTTGGCATGGGGCCGTACTCCGTCGTCAGCGTCGCTGACTACGAGGACGCGCTGCAGACGGCGGCCCGCGCCATCGCTGACACAGGCCGGCCGGTGGGACTGGTCATGTGGAGCGGCCGACACGCGTGGGTGATGAGCGGCTTCGAGTCCCTCGGCGATCCCATGCAATTTCCGGACTTCTCGGTCACTGGCGTTCGCGTCCAGGATCCGCTCTACCCGCACGGCAGCGGGAAATGGGGTCCGTCGCCCGCACCCAACAGCCTGCTCTCCCCTGAGGAGTTGGCCACGCAGTTCGTCATCCGCGAGCCGCGGCGCTGGAGCAGCGATCTGCCCACTGGCTACATGCTGGTGCTGCCGCGGGCCTGAACCCGGCGGCGAAGTTGGCCCCGTTTCGGGGTGATCCGCGATTACACACCGTTGCAGCGATGTCTTCGACTGCCTGCGTCAGCGCCGCCATGGAGGCAGGCCCGACATGTCCCTCGTCCTCGACGACGACGAGTTGGCTCGTCGCCCAGCGCCGGTGCAACTGCCACGCGGTGATCAGGGGCCCGCTGATGTCCCGCCGGCCATGGATCAGGTGACCGGGGATGCCGTTGAGTTGGTGAACCCGCGGGATGATCTCCAGTCCGTCGACCAGGAACCCGTCATTGGCCCAATAGTGGGTCACGAGCAGGGCGAACGTCATGCGCTCCCGCTCGTCATCAATCATCGGCCCGGGCACCCAGTTGGGGTCCAGCGATACGTGGGTGGATTCCCAGCGGTCCCATGACAATGCCGCAAGCCGGGCGTCCTCACGATCCTGGCCTGCCAGCCGGCGGGCGTACGCCTCCACCAAACGTTCACCGGATGCTGCGCTGGCGGCCTCCGCGAACTCGTCCCAGGCTTCGGGGAAGATGCGTCCCACACCTTCGGTGATCCACTGGACCTCTTCCCGGCTGCCTGATGTTACCGCCACCAGTGCGACACCGAGGACACGGTTGGGATGTTCCAGGGCGTAGGCGAGCGCAAGCGTGCTGCCCCAGGAACCGCCCGTGACGATCCACCTTTCGATGCCCAGGTGCTCCCTTACGGCCTCGATGTCGTTGATCAAGGCCTGCGTTGTGTTCTCCGACAGGTGGTGAAGGTCATCCTGCGCCAAGGGAGTGCTCCTGCCGCAACCGCGCTGGTCAAGGCCGATGACGCGGAACCGGCTGTGATCGTGGCGTTTGCGGTACCCGCCTTGGCCCAGGGACCCACCGGGGCCACCGTGCAGGTAGAGGACTGGAATACCGGCAGGTGCTCCGGTTGCTTCCCAATAAATCCTGGCATGGGGCACGCTCACCCATCCGCTGTCCGTTATTGATTGGCTGCCAGTCACCCGTCCCACAGTATTGGAACCTGCGGCAGCATGGAATGCCCTTCTGTCAGTC
Organism: Pseudarthrobacter sp. NPDC058329; assembly: GCF_042879835.1. NCBI lineage: Bacteria > Bacillati > Actinomycetota > Actinomycetes > Micrococcales > Micrococcaceae > Pseudarthrobacter > Pseudarthrobacter sp. NPDC058329. Next base: position 9,969 of record NZ_JBHVZR010000015.1, on the reverse strand, counting down.
CTTCGCGGCCCTGTTCCTTAGTTCTTCGACATTCTGAGTCCGATAAGCCGCGATGGACAGGGCTCACGATTGGACAGAAAACCGCTCCGGCCACGTTCCTCTTCGAGACGTCATATGCACGGCCAGGACTGTCTGGACGTCCGCGGCAGGAAGCAATCCGGTCCCGTAGGGAATCGTCTCACCAGCCGGGCCTGCAGGGCCCGGACCGCTATTCGGGCGTCCCATTTTCCTTCCTTTGGGCGAGCCGCTGGAGTTGCCAACTATGCACATCGGGCAGCCAATCCAACGTCGCCAATGGACCGACCCGCGGGTCTTTGGTGACGCGGCTGTCCCGGAGGTCCTGCACATACGCGCGATCCTGGTCGATACGTGCCCGCAACTGCCCGGCACCGTCTACTGAGCCGTGACCGGGGATGACGGCATCAACGTCGTCGGCCATGCTCTCGAACAGCAGCAACGCGGCGAGGTAATCCTCGATCGGCTTCGCGGCCTCCAGGTCCAGGAACGGCATCAGGATGTCAGACAGCATGTCGCCGGCGACGAGGACGCCACGCTTCTCGATCAACAGCGCCGCATGACCTGGCGCATGCGCTTGGTGCTCGATAATCCGGACTGTGGGGCCATCCCAAGGAATTTGCTTAGCCTCGGTTGGCAGTCCGGTGATAAGACCGAGCAAGTCCATCGGGATCTCCTCGGCGTACTCAGGCGGGAGCCCCACGGCTAACCGGGCCTTCCAGTCCGCATGAGACAGCAAATCCTGGATAGAGGCCGCGCAGCGTGCCGTGCCGTACCGCGGCGCGTCGCCGAGGTTTCGATGCCAGAGAACGTGGTCCCAATCAGAATGCGTCGAAAAACCTGCCACGACGGGCTGGCCCAACGTGCGAAGGTCATCGGCGAGATCCACCATTTCGTTGGCAGTTATGCCGGGATCGATGAGCAGCACACCGTCCCGGCCCTGCACAACTACGGAATTGCTTTTGATGAACTCGCTCTCGTGAACCAGAACGCCCTCAGCGACTTCCTTCAGCATGAAATGCCCTTCAAGTGTGGTTTGCAACCGCTGGTCGAGACGGTATTAGCTGGCGGTAATACATTGCAAGCATTTGAGCTCAGCAGGCGGGCCGTCGTCCGGTGGTCGGTCTGTTGAAGGAAGGCGATTCTGATGAGCACAGTTCCAGGTCCCATGGATCTAGAATTCAGAGCCCTGATAGGAGTGGAGGTTAAGGGTGACATGTGGTCGTGTGTCGAGGTTCCCGACTCGAAGGAGCTCTTTGGTACGGGCAAAGCCGTGAAGGTCGCCGCGAGCATTGACGGCGAACCGGTGGCCGTAGCCCTGATGCCGACGGGGATGGGTGGCCACATGCTTTCGATCAGTGCCAAGCTGCGGAAGAAGATCGGCAAGGACGTCGGGGACGAGGTTGCGGTAATTATCTCTGAACGGATGAGCTGAACCGTCCGGGTTGTTTCACTTCACTGACAGCGGACGGCACGGACGGACGTTCCCGCCCCTGGAGTCAGCGCAGTTTGCCCTATAACCCTTAGTTGTTCTTGAGTTCCTCGGCGAGCATAACGATGATGCCGCTGGGACCGCGGACGTAGGTGAGCTTGTATACGTCCTTGTAGGTCGCCACGCCCCGGAGCGGTTGGCAGCCGTGCCTCGCGGCTATCTTCAGGGCTTCGTCCAAGTCATCAACTGAGAACGCGGCGCGGTGCATGCCGATCTCGTTGGGACGAGTGGGCTCTGATTCGATCGCTTCGGGATGAATGTACTCGAAGAGCTCAAGGCGGCCGTTACCGTCAGGTGTTTGGAGCATCGCGATGTGGGCGTGGTTGCCGTCAAGGCCGACGGCAGTGTCGGTCCACTCGCCACTGACCGTGTCACGCCCGACGACAGTGAGACCGAGGTCGGTAAAAAAGGAGATCGTTTCTTCGAGGTCGCGAACGGCGATGCCGACGTTCTCAAATTTGATGGCCATGCGTTGCACGTTACCGAGCCGCGCTGAATACCTCCAGTGCGGCGGGAAGCGGGACCTCCTTCAGGGCGTCCAGTCGGGCGAAGCCACTTCCGCGTTTAAGTGCTTTCGCCGTCGGGCGGTCCGGTCCGCGGCACTCCGTCGCTTAGCGGCAGCATTGCCTCTCCCTAACGCAGCGCTCGCAGGTACCGCCTCTGAACGACCCGCTGTGCGATAAGTAGAACCGGGAAGAGGAGCCGCCATGGCCGGCGCGGTGCCGCCCGCGTAAGCGAACGAATGGTGAGGTGCACTTCGTTGCCACGGCGTTGAACGAGAAATGCCTCTTCTCCATCGACTGGATGCCCCGGCAGGGTGCGGTAGGAGAACCCGGCTCTCCGCTAAGAGGCCAAGGGTCAAGATGCGGGCTCGTCATGCCTCACCTCGGGGCCGTTCGGAGTATCGTCAGCTGTTCCATTAGCTATCACCTCCTAGTGGGATCTCTCAGACCGTGCTGTCGTTGACTTATACAGCTGAGTTGGGAGGCATTGTGAAATGGCATCGGGATTCCAGGAATGTGAGCCAACTCCTCGCTGTCTCACTAGCGATCGTTGCTTCCTTGATGCTCGTATCTATTCCCATGTACACCCAGGCAAAAGTGACTGATGGCGGGCTGGAGCAGGCAAGCCATTCGACCCTGCCTGAGGTACACGGCCCGTTCATCGGGGTGCCGCTGCTCATCCCCGTGGTCCTGAGCTTGATCCCCCTCCTGATGCGGGGACGTGCGCGGACTTCAGTGACGGCCGTGACTACCGCCGCTCTTGCTGGCTTCATCTTCATCGGGTCCGCAAGCATCGGCTGGTTCTACCTTCCAGCCTTGGCCGCCGCCGTTGCCGCCGTTACTGTGAACAAGATCGGGCGTTCACCATCGCTCAAGATGCGAACGGCGCCCACAGGGGCCCGGCGAAAAGGGAGACCATCATGACAGCGAGTTCGATCACCGAGTACATCGACGGGTACGACGGTGATGTACGCCATCGCCTGCTGACCGTGTACGAACTGATCCGCTCGGCCGTACCCGATGAAGCGGTGGAATCGATCAGTTGGCGTATGCCGACCTTCAAACTTGGCACCGAGCCGTTGTTCTTCTTCACCGGGACAAAGCGCCACGTCGGGTTCTATCCGACTTCAGACGCGATGGCGCATTTCGCGACGGAACTGGCCGCGTATGGAACCACGGAGCATGCTATCCAGCTGCCCCACAATGCCCCGCTCCCGACCGAGCTCATCCGCGAGATAATCGCGTGGCGGCTACAGCAGCTGCCTTCAGGCGGGGTTTAAGTCAGCCGCCGCACCGCACTGGTCCGCCGTCGGCCGGCTGGGTGACTCGTCCCCCACGACCTGGCCAGGTTGGGTCAACGGCGCACCCGGTAGCGCAGGTGTAGCACCCGGTTGCCCTGAATCACCACGTCAGGATCCTCCAACGGGTGCTGCGCGTGGACCGATCCGAAGTAGCGCTTGCCGGACCCGAACACGACGGGTGCGACGTCCATGCGCACCTCATCGATGAGGCCCGCGGCAAGGACCTGGCCACCGACGTCGCCAGCGGCAACCTCGACGATGCGGTCACCTGCGAGCTCCCGCGCCTTGGCCACGGCTGCCTCGACGCCGTCGACGAAGTGGAACGGCGCCCCGGAGTCCCAACCCTCGGGCTCCGGCCGGTGCGTCACGACGACCACATGGTCGATCCCGCTCGGAGGCTTCCCGTCCCAGCCGTCGGTCATGTCGAAGACGTGGCGGCCGGCGACGGTCACCCCGATCTGGTCCCAGTACGGCCGGATGTAGTCGTAGGACGTCTGCGACACTTTCAACACGCCACTGTCGTCCAGCGGCACGTCACCGCTGGTCAACCAGTCGAACAGGGGTCCGGGCTGGTCGTTCTCGTCAGCGATGAAGCCGTCCACCGAGACCGAGCTGTACATGACTACCTTGCCCATGAGGCGCTCCTCTGCATTGAGATGCCACCACATTAGCGTGTAACCCAGTCGGGCTCCTGGTGGGAGGCACTACGGGGCGCGGCTGCTTATTGAGACGCCTGTTCTAGCTTTCGTACGAAGATGGCGGCACCTTCCCCTGAGAAATCTTTTTTATGGACGGGGCGACCCGAGACAGCCATGAGAAGTACCAACGAGGTTCCTCTGACCTCTGAGCCAAAACCATGTTCAAAGCTTGAAATTGTGCCCAGCCGTCAGCAGCCGGGTCCAGCTTTAGTAGGCCCCCTACAAAATAGGCGTCCTTCTCCCCCAGTAACGTCGACAGTACAACAGATTCCGCTTGTACAACCCCGACAGGACCGCCATGAGCAACACTGACACTGCCGTCAAAAACGCCCCGAACACCGGGCGCCGCCGCTGGAACGCCACCGATCTTGGGCTGATCGCTGTCTTCGCCGCCCTCGTGGCCGGCGCAGCCCTCGTGCCCGGACTGGCCGTCAACGGCTTCGGCGTCCCCATCACCTTCCAGACCCTCGCCGTGATGCTTACCGGACTGGTGCTGGGCCCGGGACGCGGCTTCGCCGCCGTCGGACTCTACGTCCTCCTTGGCCTCGCCGGCCTGCCGATCTTCAGCCAGGGCCGCAGCGGCCTGGGCATCCTCGCCGGACCCTCCGCCGGCTACATCATCGCCTTCCCCATCGCGGCCCTGGTGGTGGGGTGGCTGGCCACCGTGGTGATCCGACGGACCACCAAAACCCGTGCCCTGTGGCTGTTCCTGTCCGCCACTGCCACCAGTGTTGTGTTCGTGCACTCACTGGGCATCGCCGGCATTGTCCTTAACACCAAGGCCACCCTCGAGCAGGCCTTCCTCAGCGACGTCGTCTTCTATCCGGGTGACGTGGTCAAGAACATCCTCGCGGCAGTTATCGCCGTCGCCCTCCACCGCGCCTTCCCGGACATCCTGGTCCGCCGCGTGCGGCGGACCGTCCTCCAGCCTGCGAACGTTTGAGGCGTCCCCCCAAATGCCCGTAGTCACCTTTGACCAGGTAACAGTCGCCGTAGAAACGGATCACAGCCCGGAACCCAAGGTCCTCCTCGACGCAATCAACCTCGAGTTCAACGAACGCCGCATCGGCGTCATCGGCGCCAACGGCTCCGGGAAGTCCACACTGCTGCGCCTGGTCAACGGCCTCGTGCAGCCCACGGCCGGCACGGTCTCGGTCGACGGCGACGATACCGTCCGCGCCGTCCGGAAGGTGCGGCGGAATGTGGGCTTTGTCTTCACCGATCCTCTGTCCCAACTGGTGATGCCCACGGGCAGGGAGGACGTGGAACTGTCACTCCGCCGGTCGATCAAGAACGGCACAGAGCGGCGCCACGCCGCCGAAGCCGCCCTGGAGCGGCTGGGGCTTCTGCGCCTGGCCGACCAGAGCATCTACGAGCTGTCCGGCGGCGAGCGGCAGCTCATGGCGCTCGCCGCCGTACTCGCCGTTGAGCCCTCGGTGCTGGTGCTGGATGAACCCTCCACCCTCCTGGACCTGCGGAACCGGGAACTCCTGCGCAGGACCGTCTCCGGGCTGAACCAGCAAATCATTATGTCCACCCACGATCTTGACCTCGCCCTGGAAATGGACCGCGTCCTCGTCATCGAACAGGGAAAAGTCGCGTTCGACGGCGGCCCGGCGGAGGCTGTGGCAGCGTACCGCACCTTGTGCATGGATGCCCTTCAGCCACAGGTACCGGGTTCCCGATGAGGGGCCACGGCTTCCTCCTGGCCAACTACGTGCCGGGCAACTCCCTCATTCACCGGTCACCCCTGGCCCTGAAGTTCCTCCTGGTGTTCGGCTGCGGCCTGGCATCGTTCATCATTCAGGACTGGCGCATCTCCGCCGCGGTACTCGCAGGGCTGGCCGGCCTCTTCCTGCTGACCGGTGCCGGCCTGAAACGCCTCTGGACCGCCCTCCGCCCGCTCGCCGCCGTCCTGCTGGTGGTGGGGCTGTTCCAGTGGTGGCAGCTGGGAGCACCAACCGCAGCCACGATTGTGCTGAACATCCTCGTCTGCGTGGTGGCAGCGTCGCTGCTGACCGCCACCACCCCGGTGCAGCGGCTCCTGGACGGGGTGGTCAAAGCGGCGAACCCGCTCAAGAGGTTTGGCGCGGACCCCGAGCGCTTCGCACTCACCATCGGCATCATGCTCCGGAGCATCCCCTACATCGCCGGAACCTTCGCCGATGTCCGGGATTCAGCCCGGGCAAGGGGGCTGGAGCGCAATCCCCGCGCCCTGATCCTGCCGGTATTCATCACTTCCGTCGCGTTCGCCCGGCAAACGGGCGAGGCGCTCGCCGCCCGCGGCCTGGGCGAAGCCGACGACTAAGAGCCTAAAAGGTTGCCTGGAAGCGCTCGTACTGCAGCAACGCGGCGGTACCCATGCCACCGGCGATGCTTATCATGGCCAGCGCCAGGCTTCCCGGCGTACCGGTCCTCCGTGCCTGGGCCAGCAGGCGGGTGACCAGGACGGCGCCCGACGCGCCAAACGCGTGGCCCAGGGCCAGCGCCCCGCCGTCGAGATTCGCCCGCTGCGCGTCGATGCCCAGCTCGTCGAGGCTGGCAAGGGCCTGCGACGCGAATGCCTCGTTGAATTCAAAGAGGTCCAGGTCATCCACAGCAACGCCCGCGGCCTGCAGCACGTTGCGCGCTGCGGCGGCGGCACCGACACCAAGCAGCTGAGGGTCCACCCCCGCCGTCCCCGTACCACGCACCAGCAGGCCGTCCGGCACCCCCAGGTCCCGCGCCCGCTGCAGGGAAGTGATGACGACGGCGGAGGCTGCGTCCGCGTCGAAACAGGAGTTTCCGGCGGTGACAGTTCCCCCGTCCACAAAGGCGGGCGGGAACCTCGCCATCACGGCGGCTGTCAACCGGCGCCGCGGCCCGTTGTCCGCAACAACGGTTCCGGCACCGGTATCCAGCGGAACCAGCTCGCCGTCGAAATACCCCGCCTCCGCGGCGGCTTGGGCCCGTCCATGGCTGAGCAGGGCGAATGCGTCCTGCCGTTCCCTGCTGACACCGAACTTTAGCGCCACGTTTTCCGCAGCGACACCCATGTCGGGATCACCGAAGCTGTCCGGCACAAACTGTGACCGGGTGTAGAACTCCGGCCCGCCGTCGTCGTTCCGATGTGCCCGCAGCGGAGCAGTGCTGATGCTTTCCACTCCCCCGGCCAGGTACAGCGGGCTGCCGCCCGCCGCCACCAGCTTCGATGCAAGGACGATGGCGTCCAGGCCGGAGCCGCACTGGCGGTCAACGGTGATGCCGGGCACGGAGGCCGGCAGGCCAGCCTCCAGCAGCGCAAGCCGCGCCGCGTTTCCGCCCCCGCCCACAGCATTGCCGATCACCACGTCGGTTACCGAGCCCGGCTCGATCCCCGCGCCCGCCACCAGCGCCCGCAGCACCGGCGCCAGGAGTTCGTGGGCCCGCAACTTCTTCAAAACACCGTAGCTGCGGCAAACGGGTGTGCGGCGGGCCGCGACGATGACGGGCTGGCGGTCCGGCGGAAGGAGCTCAGGCGCCAAGGTTCCGGATCCTGTGGTTTCCCGTGCTGATCCAGTCCAGCAGCAGGTTCCGGCTGACCTTGCCACGGTCTGTCGTGGGCAGTTCCGCTATGGCAAAGTACTGAAGCGGCCATTTGTCCCGGGCAAGGATGTTCTCCAGGCCCGCCTTCAACTGGGTTGCGGTAACAGCGCCGGCGGAAGGGACAACCCCGGCCACCACCCGCTGGCCCCGCAGGTCGTCCGGCATTCCGGCAGCAACCGCAGCAGCAACCCCGGGCACCGCGGCCAGCGCCAGTTCAACCTCGTGAGGATAGACGTTCTTGCCGGCCGTAAGGATCATGTCCGCCCGGCGGCCCAGGATGTGCAGCTCCCCCGCCTCAAGGTAGCCCTGGTCCCCCACCGTGAACCAGCCGTCAAAGGACCTCAGGGCCTCACCGTCGTCACCCCACAGGTAGCCGTTGCTGACCATTCCACTGCGCACACAGATGTTGCCGCCGGCGCCGTCAGGAAGTTGCGTGCCGGAGTCGTCCAGGATCCTCACGTCAACGCCGGGAAGGGGACGCCCGATGCCTGTTCCGCCCACCAGCGCTGGTTCCCCGGCGGGAAGGCCCGCCCCGGAAACGAAGCTCAGCTCCGAGGCGCCGTAGTACTCGAAGATCGTGGCGTTCGGGGCCCAGCGCCGGGCCGCTTCGAGGGTCCGCGCGTCCAGTTTCGAGCCGGCGCAGACGATGGTGCGGATCCCGGAGGCGTCCACGCATCCCGTCAGTCCGCGCTCGCTGAGCATCCTCAGCATGGTGGGCACCAGCACGAGGCGGGTCACGCGGTCGTGCGTGATGGCACCGTGGACGTCGCCGACGTCGAACGATTCGACGGCCTGGAATTCGGAGCCCTCGTAGAGGCACTCTGCCAGCGCGTAAAGGTTCAGGCTCGCAGCCAGCGGTCCCGGCGCGAGCGTCACATCGTCCTGGCGGAGCCCGAAGAACTCTATGGACGCGTCAAAGGATTCCTGCCAGGACCGGCGGGACCGGGTAAAGGCCTTCGGGACGGAAGTAGTTCCGGACGTGAGCCCAATGAGGAAAGTGGCCTCCGGCGCGCCGTCGGCGAGGTAATCATCCGGTGCCACCGCCGCGGGCTGCGCGAAAGACTCGACGCGGTGGACGATGTCCTCCTGCAGCTGAGCGGGCCAGGCGGGATCAAGGACGGCGCACTGGCGGCCGCCGGCCACCGCAGCGGCGAACTTCACCGCGAAGTCCACTGAGTTGGCCTCGCAAAGGGCCGTTACGGCCTTCGTTTCAGGGACCGCGCGGGCAGCGGAATCACGGAGCGCAGCCCAGGTGAGGCGCTCACCTGCGATCACGACGGCGGTGTCGTGCGGCCGTTCTTCGGCCCAACGCTGGATTCTGTTGAGGAAAGGCATCGGATCAACTTTACCGGCCGGGACGGGTTGAAATCATGGTCCGTGGGTATTGTGACTTTATGAGTTTCAACGACAATGTGCAGCTGGATCCCTCGCAAGTCCAGGACCGCCGGGGCATGGGAAGCGGCGTGAAAGTGGGCGGCGGCATCGGCGGCGGGCTCATCCTGCTCATCGCTGCGCTGTTGGGCGTGAACCCGCAGCTCCTGGAGGGTTTGGCCGGCGGCGGGGCGCCCGCTCCGCAAAGCCAAGGCACGGCACCCGCCTGCAAGACCGGCGCCGACGCGGACGCCCGGGTGGACTGCCGGATCACCGGAACCGTCAACAGCCTGAACGCGTTCTGGCCGGCCTACCTGCAGCAGTACAACGTTCAGTACCCGCAACCGGAAACCGTGATTTTCGAACAGGGCGTTAATACCGGCTGCGGCGCGGCTTCCAGCGCGGTTGGCCCCTTCTACTGCCCGTCCGACACCACCGCCTACTTTGATCCCGGCTTCTTCCAGGAACTCGTGGACCGGTTCGGTTCCTCCGGTGGTCCGCTGGCGCAGGAGTACGTGGTGGCGCACGAGTTCGGGCATCATATCCAGAACGTGCTGGGAAACCTGGACCGGGCGCAGCAGGACCCGCAGGGCCCGGAGTCCGGAGCCGTCCGTGTTGAACTGCAAGCGGACTGCTATGCCGGGCTGTGGGCAAAATACGCATCAACCCAGCCCGGGCCGGAAGGCCAGCCGTTCCTGGAGCCGCTCACCCAGCAGGACTTGAACGACGCCTTGTCCGCGGCCTCGGCCGTTGGCGATGACCGGATCCAGGAAGCAGCCACCGGTCGGGTCTCCCCCGAAGCGTGGACCCACGGCTCCAGCGAGCAGCGCCAGCGATGGTTCTACCAGGGCTACAACACCGGCGACATCAACCAGTGCGACACCTTCGCGGCGCCCAGCCTCTAAACGATCGCGACGACGGCCGGTTACCTCTTGAGTTCTAGCGGTCGTTGCAACACCCATAGATTTTGGGAGTTGCAACGACCGTGCCGCATTTAAGCGATGTTTCAGCGGAGACCCGGAAGT
>NZ_JBHVZR010000014.1:0-121022 GCF_042879835.1 Pseudarthrobacter sp. NPDC058329 | reverse complement strand
GCCTCCGAAAACGGCTCCGCACCACACCCGTCCACCTCGGCAGTGAGCACGGCAAGAGCAGCATTGATGTCCTCAAACGCCTTCGCCACCGCCGCTTTCCCCATGTACCAATCATCGTCAGGGGGTCTGACAAAACAGGTCCAATGGACATGTCCATGGGAAAATTCTTCAAACTTTTGGCGCTTCCCTGAAACCGGGGAAAACGCCCAGCCCGCGGGGAAGTAACGATCCGCTCCGCAACCCTGACCGCCCAAAAGAGAACCGCACGAAACACTGAAGCACACACCTCAGGCCGCAACGGTCCGGCCCGTTTTGGGGATGGGCGCCTCGCTCCGGTACCCTATTGAGGTTGGTGACGTGTCCGAGCGGCCGAAGGTGCAACACTCGAAATGTTGTTTGGTGTAAAAGCCAACGTGGGTTCAAATCCCACCGTCACCGCCAATCGAAAGGCCCCGCTTCCCTCAAGGGAAGCGGGGCCTTTCGCGCTGGTCAGCAGCGCCTAGAGCCGGGTGTCGAACGAATCGCAGAAAACGTTCTCGTTGAACGTGCCCTGGAACGCGGACTTGCCCTGGATCTTGTTGATGGTGGCCCTGATGGCTTCCCGGGATCCTGCGTGGGCATGAATCGCGGTCTTCACCATGGGGACGTCGATCAGGTGGTTGGGCTGGTTGAGCGAGACAAACACCGTGGGCACCTCGGTGGCGTACCACGGGATCTCCGCGGCCATCGCCGAAGACCACTTGATCCGGATCGCAGCTTCCTGGGCGAAGCCCTTGACATTGGCGAACACAAACGCTGCATCATACTTGTCCGGGTAGTCGCCGGTGGCTTCCTCGGCCAGGACCCGCATGAAGTTCATGCCGGTCTCCCCCGCTGCCTCCCGCTGCTCCGCAGTCTTGAAGACGTGCACGTCGAAACCGGCGGCTTCCAGCTCTTCCTTGACCGTATCCAGGTAAGCCAAGGGGTCGGCCCGGGTGAAGTCGGCCCCGCCGGAAATCCCGTACAGGCGGATTCGGGGATGCGTCTGCGGCGTAATGGGCAGGTTGTTCGCGGTGTCCTTGACGAGAGTCACGGTCTTGTCCGCGATCTCCGCTGCAATGGCACGGTGCGCCTCGCCGCCGATCACGGCCAGGGCTTCCGCAGGCGGCACCAGCTCCGTGACGGGCTTCCGGTGCAGTCCCAGGGAAGCCTTCAGTCCCAGGATCCGGCGCAGCGCATCGTGCAGCCGCCGTTCGGTGATGACACCGGACTTGTACCCGTCCAGCATGTACCCGAAGTCCTCCGCCGGGTTCCGGAAGAACAGGAACATGTCGCAGCCTGCCGCGATAGTCGCCGGCACCAGGTCCTTGCGCTTCATCGCCTGGGTGAGGCCCACCATCAGCGAGGCATCCGTCAGGACCAGACCGTTGAAGCCGAGTTCCCCGCGGAGCAGGTCCTGCAGCAGCTCGGGTGCGAGCGTCGCGGGCAGGATGTCCTTGTCCGCCAGGCCGGGCCGGAAGTGCCGGGACAGCCCCGGCGCGCCGATGTGCCCCACCATGATGGACTGCACGCCGTGCCCGATCAGTTCCCGGTATACGTGCCCGTAGGTCCGGTTCCACTCCTCATAACTGAAGGTGTTGTAGGAGGTGACAACGTGCTGGTCCCGTTCGTCCACACCGTCGCCGGGGAAGTGCTTCATGGCGCAGGCAGTGGGTGATTCACTGATGCCGTCGAAGTACTCCTTGGCCCGCTCCACCACAACGCCGGGGGTGTTGCCGAAGGCGCGGGTGGAGATGACCGTGTTCCGCCAGTTGTAGTGGATGTCCACTATCGGGGCGAACGCCCAGTTGCAGCCCAGCGCGGCGGTTTCCACGCCGGCCACCTGTCCCATCTGCCGGGCGATGGCCTTGTCCGGGTGCGAGCCGGCCTGCAGGTGCGTGGACACAAATGTTCCGTCGTCGCAGCTTCCGGCTCCCCCCATTTCCGGGTTGGAGGCCACCAGCAGCGGGATGCGGGTCTTGGACTGGGCGTAACGGATGTGCTCCTGCACCTCTGCCGAGGGCCCCGGCCGGTACCGCATGCCGCCGACGTGGAAGTTCTCCAGCACACCGTCGAGGTACTCCGGGGAGTAGTCGTTGTTGTGGTTGATAAACAGCTGGCCGATCTTCTCCTCAAGGCTCATGCCGGCAAGGGTCGATTCCACCCAGGCGACGGCGTCGTCGTCGAGATTGAAAGGCGCGGCTTGAAGGTCGACGTCGAACTGCCGGGGCGGAGTGCCGCTGGCACCCTCGGTGCCACGCGCGTCGGAGGGTCCGACAGCGGTGATCCCGGCAAGTGCCTCGCGCACCACCTGCTGGACGGGGGCGGCGATGTCCACGACGACTCCGGCTTCATCCGCCTGCAGCGGTTCCAGGGTGGCGAGCTGGGACACCAGCAGCGCCGGCGGCATGAAGTGGCCCGAACGCCCTTCCAGGCGCTGGCTGAGGACTTCTTTGCTGCCGTGCAGGTGCAGGAAGACCGTGTCAGGGGCCTGGGCCCGGATGGCGTCCCGGTAGCTGCGGCGCAGCGCGGAGCACGCCAGGACCAGCCCGCCGTCACCCGCTTTGGCCAACTCGGCGCCGACGGTGGCGAGCCACGGCCAGCGGTCCTCGTCGGTCAGGGGCGCGCCTGCCGCCATTTTGGCGACGTTCTCTACGGGGTGGAGGGAATCGCCGTCGAGGAACGGTACACCAAGCTCGCGGGCAACAAGGTCGCCGATGGTGGTCTTGCCGCAGCCGGACACCCCCATCACAATGACGCGGAGCTTGGGCTGGGTGGTGTTGGGAGTGCTCACCAGTCGTGGACCGTTCCGTCGATGAGGCGATTGTAGGGCAGGTAGGCCTGCTGGTACGGGTAGGCTGCTGCGGCTTCTTCGTTGAATTCGACGCCGATGCCGGGCTTGTCGCCGGGGTGCAGGTAGCCGTCCTTGAAGGTCATGGACTGCTCGAAGACCTCGTTGGTCTTGTCCGAGTGCTGCATGTATTCCTGGATGCCGTAGTTGTGAATCGCCAGGCCCACGTGCAGCTGCGCGGCGAAACCGACCGGGGAAATGTCCGTGGGGCCGTGGAAACCGGACTTGATCTGGTACTGCGCCGCGAAGTCCATCACCTTCTTCAACGGCGAAATCCCCCCGAAGTGCGTGGACGCCGCCCGGACGTAGTCGATCAGCTGTTCCTTGATCAGGGTCTGGTAGTCGTACACGGTGTTGAAGATTTCACCGATGGCCAGCGGGGTGGTGGTGTGCTGGCGGACCAGGCGCAGGCCCTCCTGGTTTTCGGCCGGGGTGCAGTCCTCAAGCCAGAACAGGTCGTACGGTTCCAGGGCCTTGCCCAGCTTTGCGGCCTGGATCGGGGTCATCCGGTGGTGCCCGTCGTGCAGCAGCGGGATTTCCGGGCCGAATTCGTTCCGGACCGCTTCGAACACGGTGGGCAGGTGGCGGAGGTACGCGCGGGTGTCCCAGTCCTCCTCCACCGGGAACGCGCCGCGGCCGGCGGGTTCGTAATCGTAGCGTTCGCCGGAGGCCTGCGCCTGGGCCGCCACACCGTACACCGCCTTGATGCCCGGAACCGCGGTCTGGATCCGGATGGACTTGTACCCGAGTTCAAGGTGCTCCCGCACGGAATCGAACAGGGAGGGGATGTCCGCGCCTGAGGCGTGGCCGTAGGCGCGGAGCCCGGTGCGGGATGCCCCGCCGAGGAGCTGGTACACCGGCATGCCCGCCATCTTGCCCTTGATGTCCCACAACGCCATGTCGACCGCCGCGATGGCCGCCATGGTCACCGGGCCGCGGCGCCAGTACGAGGAGCGGTAGAGGAACTGCCAGGTGTCCTCGATCCGGTGCGGGTCCTTCCCGATCAGCAGCTGCGCAACGTGCTCCTTGAGATACGCGGCGACGGCGAGCTCACGGCCGTTTAGGGTGGCGTCGCCAATCCCCGTCACACCGTCCTCGGTGGTGATCCGGAGGGTGACGAAGTTCCGGGAGGGACTGGTGACGAAGACGTCGGCGGCAATGATTTTCACAGCAGATCCTTTCAGGGGCTGAGCTGGAGGCTTGAGTTACGGGCGGTTGGAGGGGCTTAGTTGGAGGCTGAGGGCGCGGCGGCGCTGGCGGCGGATCCCCCGGCCAGGCCGGTGGTGCTGCCGCTGTTGCCGCTGCCAGTTGGGCCGGCGCCGGTTTCGCTGCTGGTGTGGCGGGCCCGGATCTCTGCGAGGATCTCCGCATGCACGGCATCGGTGAGCTTGTACTTGGTCATCACCAGCAGGGCCAGGAGGGCAAGGACGGCCGGAATGGCGCCGGCGGCAAACTGGATTCCAAAGACGGCGTCGGCGCTCTGGATTGCCCCGGACTTGTAGCCGCCCAGGGCGAGGGCATAGGCGGCGAGGGCGCCGCCCACGGCCTGGCCGGTTTTGCGGGTGAAGGAAAACAGGGCGTAGGTGATCCCCTCGGTGCGGACGCCGGTCTTCCATTCGCCGTATTCCACGGTGTCAGCTTCCAGCGCCCACACCACGATGTTGACGGCCATAACGCCCACCAGGCTGACCAGGAGGCCGCCGAAACCGATCCACGTCTGGCTGGCGGGGGCCAGGAAGACGATGATGCCGCCGATGACCGTGACCACGGAGGCGTAGATGTAGACGTTCTTTTTGCCGACCGCGCGCACCAGTCGGGGCATGATGGCAGCCAGGACGAAGGTCAGGACCAGCTGGATGATGGACAGGACCGGGTAGAGATCCAGGCGGCCGAGGACGTCACGCAGGTAGTACAGCTGGACCGAGGTGAGGGCGAGGTATCCGGACAGGAAGAGGAACGAGCTCAGGCACAGCATCAGCAGCGGCTTGTTGCCCTTGAGCGTGTCCAGGCTCTGCTTGAGGGTCACGTTCGGCACGGCCCGGTGGACCCGCTCCTTCGCGGTGAAGACGGTAAAGAAGTAGAGGGCAGCGCCGATGACCACAAACACGAGCGTGATGGTGGTGAAGGTCGACTGCAGGTCCGCTCCCGGCTTGATCAGCGGCGCAACAAAGATGCCCAGCGACGAACCTACGAGGGCGGCGCCCACCATCCGGGCAGATCCCAGCTTGGCCCGTTCGCCCGGGTCCTGGGTCATGGCACCGGCGAGCGAGCCGTACGGGATGTTGACGAGGCTGTAGGCAAGGCCCAGCGCCGCATAGGTTACGTAGGCATAGAGCAGGGTGCCGGACTCGCCAAGCTGCGGCACCGAGAACGTTGCAACGCTCAGCAGGAGCAGCGGGATGGAACCGAACATAATGAACGGCCGGAACTTGCCTAACCGCTTGCTGAAGGTCCGGTCCACCACGCGGCCGGCGAAAACGTCGGCAAAGGCGTCAAAGATCCGGACCGCCAGGAGCAGGGTTCCGGCGGCGGCGGCGGAAATGCCGGCAACGTCCGTGTAGTAGACCAACAGGAACATGGTGGCCGTGGTGAAGGCCAGGTTGTTTGCGGCATCGCCGGCCCCATAGCCGGCGATGCTCATCTTGCTCAGCTTTTTCATAATGCGGGCTCCTTTACCCGGGTGCCGCCCCTCAGGCTGGCGGAAAGTTGGGGGGAAGTTGGCGGTTGCAGCAGCGCTGCCAGCCGGATACCTGCGGGGCGTATGTTGTAATCCTAATCACGTGGCAAACAAATGGCAAGCGGTTGCCAAAACATTTGTTGAAAGTTCAGCAAAAAAGCTGACCGGCGCCTGCGGGCAGGAGCCGGGCAGCTTTCCGCGGGGTCCTACGAAGTGGCTGCTGCTTCGGCGAAGGCACCGGAAAGCGCCGACACCAGGTCCACTACCCCTGCGTCCGTGGCCAATGCCGGATCAACCAACTCCATCAGCGCGCGGGTGCGCTGGGTGCCGCTCAGCGTGTTGGCCGCGGCAACCCCCTCGGCAAGTGGATCGTGGATGGCGGCGCCAGAAGCCGTGAAGTCCATCCAGGCAGCGATCATCAGCGCCGCTGCCGCTCCGGACCGGCCGGCTGCCCGTTCTGCCTGCAACACCGGGACGGCGCGCATGCGGAGTTTGGTGCTGCCGTCCATCGCGATCTGCGCCAGGTGGTGCGCAATGCGGGCGTTACCGAAGCGCGCCAGGAGGGCTGCCCGGTAGTCGTCGAGCTGCAGGCCGTCCGCGGGAAGGTGGGCCTCCGCTTCGTCCCAGAACTTCCCGATGGCCTGCAGGCATACCGGGTCCGCCAAAGCTTCCGCAACGGTGGAATGGCCGCGCAGCTGGCCCCCGTAAGCGAGCAGGGAGTGAGCGCCATTGAGCAGCCATAGCTTGCGGTTTTCGTACGGCTCGATGTCGGCCACGAAAACCGCACCCGCATCCTCCCATCGGGGGCGTCCGGCAGGGAAGTCCCCGCTCAGCACCCAGTTGTGGAACGGCTCGGCCACCACGGGAGAGTTGTCGAGGTAACCGCACGCGTCCTGCACGGCGGCGACATCGGCCTCGGTGGTCCGGGGTGTGATGCGGTCCACGGAAGTGCTGACAAAGCTGATGTGCTCATCAATCCAGGCCGCCAGCGCCGGGTCCCAGGCGGCAGCCATGCCCACCACCGCGTGGTGGGCTACGGTTCCGTTGTTGGACAGATTGTCGCAGCAGACGACGGCGAGTGGTCCGGCTCCGGCAGCCCGGCGCGCGGCAAGTGCCAGGACCAGGCGGCCCAGCGGCGTCGTCGGATTCCCGCGGCCTGACGTGAGCTGCGCAAGGTCGGCCGCGACGTCCGGCGAGGCTGCGGCCAGCCGGCCATCGGGACCAAGCCCGTAAGCGGCCTCGGTGATGGTGAGCGTGACGATCGCGGTGGTGCCGGCCGCCAACAGCCCGCACAGCCGCTCAACGTCAGCCCCATCCACCGCTTCCGCGATGCTCCCGACGACGGCGAACGAGTCGCAGCAGTCCGCCCGCTCAACCACCGTGAACAGTCCGTCCTGCGCCTCAAGGGCCGCGGCGGCGTCGGGCCGGCGGCCGGTAAAGGCGGCAATCCCCCACTCGCCTGCGTCGGACGCCTGCTGCGTGTACCAGGCCTGATGGGACCGGTGAAAAGCCCCCAGTCCGAGATGGACGATGCGGACGGGCGCTTTGGGGAGCGGGTAGGTTTCCCGGTTCAGGCGGGGAAGCCGCCCGGCCGGGAGAACAGCCGCCGGGCGATCCAGTCCGGCGCTCACAGCTTGAAGACCCGTCGGGGTGAACCGTCCACAATGTCCACGATGAGTTCGTGGGCGCGGTCCTCGCTGACGCGGTGCTCGGCCACCAGCCGGGCCAGGAAGGAGGCCTCGATGCGGCGGGAGGCGTCGTGCCGTGCCGGGATGGAGCAGAAGGCGCGGGTGTCATCGATAAAGCCAGAGGAGCGTGAGAAGCCTGCGGTCTCGGTGACAGCGGAGCGGAAGCGCAGCATGGCGTCCGGGGCGTCCAGGAACCACCATGGCGCACCGAGGTAGACGGACGGATAGAAGCCGGCCAGCGGCGCAAGTTCCCGGGAGAACACCGTCTCGTCCAGGGTGAAGAGGACCAGGTGGAAGTCCGCGGCCGTGCCGAAGTCCTGCAGGACCGGGCGGATGGCCTCGGTGTAGTTGATGGCGAACGGGATATCGTGGCCGCTGTCCGCGCCGAAGGTGTTGAAGGTGGGTTCGTGGTGGTTGCGGTAGGAACCCGGGTGGATGGTCATCACCAGGCCGTCCTCCACCGACATCCGCGCCATCTGGTACATCATGTGCGCCTCGAAGTCGTCGCGGTCCTGCGCGGTGGCCTGCCCGGAGCGGGCCCGGTCAAACAGGCGGGCGGCGTCGGCCGCGTCCAGCTTCAGCGTCGCCGGGGTAAGGACGCCATGGTCCGCCGAGACAGCACCGTGTTCCAGGAAATAACGACGCCGGTTTTCCAGCGCGGTGACGTAGGCACCGTAGCCCGTGCCGCCGTCGCCCGCTGCCGCGATCAGGCGGTCCACGTTCTCAGCCCAGGCCGGGTGCGCAATGTTGAGGTATGCGTCCGGGCGGAAGGTGGGCAGGACACGGCCATGGAACGTGGGGTCCTCCGCAATGGCGCGGTGGCTGGCGAGGGTGTCCAGCGGATCGTCCGTGGTGGCCAGCACTTCGATATTGAAGTCCTTGAAGAGTTCCCGGGGGCGGAAGCCGGGCTCCTGCAGCTTCGCTGAGATGGCGTCGTAGCTGGCGTCCGGGTCCTCCGCGGTGGGCTCCTGCCGGAGTCCAAAGACGCTCTGGAACTGGTTGCGCAGCCAGTAGCCGGAAGCGGTGCCTTCGAAGAGCGGCCAGGCTTTGCAGAACTCCCGCCACACGGTCCGGGACTCCGGCGCAGCGGAAGGGTCGCCCTTCGCGCCGGACTGGGGACGCAGCAGGTTGTGGTCAACTCCGCTGGCATGGATCAGCCGGGTGACGTAGTGGTCCGGACTGACCAGCAGCGCTGCCGGGTCCGGGAAGGGCGTGTTTTCTTCGATGACGGCGGCGTCAACGTGGCCGTGCGGGGAAATGATGGGGAGGTCCTGGACGCGCTGCAGGAGGTCCTGCGCAATGCGGCGGGTTCCGGGGTCGGCGGGCAGGAGCCTGTCAGGGTGGGCGGCAATCGACTGTGACATACGTCAATAATCCGGCCTGCCTGCAGCTCTTGTCAACCGGTTGCCAAAATTTGCCATTCAAGTTTCCGCATGGATATCAGCCCTGGGGCAGGAGGCGGCCGCTGGACCCGCGCAGCACCAGTTCCGTCTCCACCCGCAGCGTCCCGGCCGGCTCTGCATCGCCGTGCAGGAGATCGAGCAGCCGGGTGGCGGCACCGGACCCGCACTCCCCCAGCGGCGAGCGCACGGTAGTCAGCGGGGGCGTGGTGAAGTCCGCCCCGAAGATGTCGTCGAAACCCACGATGCTGATCCGGTCCGGCACCACCATGCCCCCGGCCTGCAGTTCCTGCATCAGGCCAATCGCCAGGAGGTCGTTGTAGGTGAGGACAGCCGTGGCCCCGGTGGCCAGCACCTCGCGCGCCACCTGCCTGCCGCCGTCGACCGTTGGTTTGTCCGACTCCACGCGCACGGCCTCAAGCCGCGACCATTCACAGGCCGCCTGGACGCCCTCCCAGCGTCGGGCGGACATCCAGGACCGCGAAGGGCCGGCCACGAACGCAAGCTTTTGGTGCCCGTTGCCGGCTAGGCTGCGGACGGCCTCGCCGATGCCCTTGCGCACATCGGGGATAACGCAGGGCACGTCCTCCACCTCGCGGTTGATAACCACCACGGGTTTGTCGCGCGCGAGGGCGCGGATGTCGTCGTCGTCCATGCGCGGGCTGGCCAGGATCAAGCCGTCCACGGTGGTCATCATGCGGCGGGCAGCGGTCAGTTCAGTAGCTGCTGACTCGGCGGATTCGGCCAGCACCAGGGTGTAGTCGCGTAGGGTGCCGGTGGTCTGGGCGCCGCGGATGATGTCAAAGAAGGTGGGGTTGGTGATGTCGGCGACGATCAGCCCGAAGGTGTTGGTACGGCCGGTGGGCAGGGCCCGGGCAAACGGGTTGACCTGGTAGTTCAGCTCGGCGGCCGCGTCCTCGATGAGTTTCTGCGTCTTGGCGCTGACCCTGCCGGGCTTGCTGAGGGCGCGGGACACAGTGGAAGGGTTGACGCCCGCCACCTTGGCGATGTCGTAGATGGTGGGAGATGATCTCTCCCCCCGGCCCCGCTTGGCGGGAGCGGTTGCTGATCCGGAGTTCGTCACGTCAGTCACCGCTCCATCGTAGACCGGCGTGGCAACCACAGCAGGCCGGTTGCCAAGCAATGCTGGCAACCGGCCCGGTGGATGGCGCAGCGCGCTGCTATGAGCGCTCGGGGAACTTGCCTTCCTCGGCGATGCGCTTGTTCAGCTCCTGCAGGAACTCGTCCTCGTCGAAATCAAGGGAGATTTCCTTGCCGGTCCAGCTGGAGAGGTGAATAGCGTTGGCCAGGCGGACACCGTTGATGCCGTCCGAACCCGGTGCCAGCAGCGGAGTGCCATCCAGGATGTTGGCGGCGAAGTTTTCCAGGACACCGGCGTGCTGGCCGCCCCAGACGGATTCGAACTCGATGACCTCGGTGCTGTAGTACTCCTCGGGATTCAGCTGGCCCATAAAAAGCTTCCGGACGTCGTCCATATCCATGGAGTCGCTGAGTTCGCGTTCGGGTTTGACCAGGCGGGTGACGGTGGCGGTCTTGCTGTTCTCCACAACGATCTTGCCCTGGTCGCCCAGGATCTCGAACCTGTCGGTGCCCACGATGTCGTGGGTGGCCGTCACAAAAACACCAGTGGCGCCGTCGCCATAATCCACCACGGCAGTGACTTCATCCTCGACGGCGATATCGCGGCGGAAGCCGTACGCTACCTTCGAGTACACGGACTTGGGCGCTCCGCAGATCCATTGCCAGAGGTCCAACTGGTGGGGTGCCTGGTTCACCAGGACGCCGCCGCCTTCGCCGCCCCACGTGGCGCGCCATTCGCTGGAGTTGTAGTAACCCTGCGGGCGCCACCAGTTGGTAATGATCCAGTTGGTGCGGCGGATGCTGCCGATTTCGCCGTTGTCCACGATTTCCTTGAGCTTCTTGTACAGCGGGTTGTTGCGCTGGTTGAACATGATCCCGAAGGACAGTTCGGGCTTGGAAGCGGCGAACGCGTTCAGCTCCTTGACCTGCTTGGTGTAGACGCCGGCCGGCTTTTCCACCAGCGCGTGGATGTTGCGCTTGAGGGATTCGATGCCGATTTCAGGGTGCAGGAAGTGCGGGACGCAGGTGACGATCGCGTCGATGTCGCCGCTTTCGAGCATCGCGATGTAGTCGTCGTAGAACGGCACGTCCGGGTATTGGGAGGCAGCCAGGTCCTTTTTGGCAGGATCGGTGTCGCAGATGGCCCCGATCTCCATGTTGGGGACCAGGCCGTCCTTGATGAACTTGGCGTAGGCGCCGCCCTGCTGGCCCAGGCCCAGGATGCCGAGGCGTACTTTCTTGCTCATGGTGATACTCCGTTTGTTGTCTTGAACCTAGAAAAGGTTGCCGTGGCCCATGGCCACAAGGTTGTCGTAGGAGGTCTGGAGGGCGTCCCATACGGTGCGGCCGTACAGTTCGTCCTGCTCCACCAGGAGGTACTGTGCGCCGGCGGCCTCTGCGGCCGGGATGATGGAGGGGAAATCCAGGTTGCCTTCGCCCACTTCGGCGAACTGGACCACGTTTTTGAAGTCCGCCATGAAGCCCGGGAAGTCGCCCTTCTCCAGGTGCCCAAAGGACGATTCCGGCAGCTGGCCGATCCGGTAGTCCTTCAGGTGCACCATGGCCGTCCGGCCGGCGTACTTTTCCAGGGTCCGGACCGGGTCCAGGCCACCGCGCTGCACCCAGTGGACGTCGATTTCCATGCCCATGGCCGGGGAGTTGTCCGCGATGATGTCCAGCATGTACTTGCCGTCGAATTTGGCGAACTCGATGTGGTGGTTGTGGTAATACAGGCTGATGCCGTGTTCCTGCAGGCGCTCCGCGTAGCCGTTCGCCTGCTTGGCAAAGTCGGTGACGGCCTCCAGCGACTTCATGGCGCCGAATGGCAGCATGCCTATGCGAAGAAGCGCGGTGTCCAGGCGCTTCGCGTCCTCAACGATCTTGTCGAAGTTGTCCGCGAGTGATTCCACCGGCATTCCCTTGCGGCCTTCCACAGCCACGGACAGCGCTGCGATGTCCATCCCCAGCTCGCTCCGGGAACGGTCGAGTTCGTCCACGTTCTCCGGCGTCATGGGGATCTGGGAGATCTCCACCGCGTTGTACCCGATCGCGCTGACCTTGCGGAGCGTCTCGAACGCTCCCACTTCGGCGAAGCTGTCCTTCAGCATCATCGCCTGTACGCCTATCTTGGCCACTACTTCCTCCGTCGTTTGCCGGCCTTCCCAGGCCGTGGGTGTGCGTGGACTGCGGGTGTTAGGCCGCCGCCCCCGCCTGTTCGGTCTGTTGGCGCTGTCCTTCCAGCAGCCGGTGCCGGTCGGCCCGGCGCTGTTCCTGCCGGTCAGGATCCGGGACCGGCGATGCCAGCACGAGCCGCTGGGTGTAGGGGTGTTCGGGGTCGCGGGTCACAACTTCGGCCGGACCCTGCTCGACGATTTCGCCCCGGTACATAACGGCCACCCGGTGGCTGATGTGCCGGACGACGTCGAGATCGTGCGAGACAAACAGGTACGAGACGCCGGTGTCCTTCTGGATCTGCAGGAAGAGGTCCAGAACGCGAGCCTGCGTGGAAAGGTCCAGGGCACTGACCGGTTCGTCGCAGACGATCAGCTTGGGCGACAACGCCAGGGCCCGGGCACGGCTGCTAAGCGTCAGGCCACGCGTTCCAGCAACTGCGGATAGCTCTGGGCGTAAATGTCCTTGACGATTTTGAGTGACTTTCCCGCTTCCGCCGGGTTGATCCAGAACGGCCCGGGCTCGTCGAGCCTGGCGTAGAAGTCCTTGATCAGCAGCTCATGGGAAACACCCCAGTAGGAGCGGCCGCCGGTTTCGAGGACCCGTTCGGCAATAACCTCAACCGTTCCGTCGGCATACGTGACCGTGAGGTCCCCGCGCAGGCTGAGCGTTGCCTTTTCCGTGACGATGTCCAGCGTCACGGGGGCATTGACGGCGTTGGCCAGTGTCGCGTAGAAAACGCTCCGGGCCCCGCTTTCGTGTTCGGCGACGAATTCGGCGGTATCCTCCACCTCGATCACGCCGGCCAAGGCCCTGGTGGACGCGCGCCCCTCAACCTTGGCCACATCGCCTACGAGCCACTGCAGCAGGTCTACGGTATGGATGGCCTGGTTCATCATCAGGCCGCCGCCGCCCTCCGCCCAGGTTCCGCGCCACGGCCTGTCCCGGTAGTAATCGCCGGACCGGTGCCACATCACGGTGGCAGAGGCGCCAAGCACCTGGCCCAGCCGGCCGCCGTCGAGCAGCTCCCGCATGGCCTGGGACGTCGCGTTGTAGCGGTTCTGGAAGCAGACGGCGATCTTCGCCGGGCTCCGCCCGGCCGCCTCGATCAGCCGCCGCCCCTCTTCGAGGGTATGCGCGAGCGGCTTTTCGACGATCACGTGGACGCCCCGCTCCAGGCAGTCGGCGGCAATCGACGCGTGGAGGTGGTGCGGTGTGCAGATATGTACGACGTCGGGCCGCACCTTCTCGAGTAAATCGAGGTGGTTCGCGTATCCGGGTACGCCGTGGGAAGCTGTCGCTGCCTCCAGCCGTCCTGGATTGATGTCGCATACCGCAACCAGTTCCGCGTCAGCCATGGTGGCCAGCGCCCCGAAATGGACGCTCGATACGTCACCGCAACCGATGACCGCCGCTGTGGGCATTTTCCTGCTCCTTCGAAGGATTGATACGGCTTGTTGGTGTCCTGCCGGTCAGGCCAGCCGGACACCATTCCTGGCAGCCAGGCCGGCGAAGGCCCGTGCAGCGAGGCCGAATGCCACCGGACCTGAGAACCCGCCAAGTTCGTGGGCGCTGGCGAGGTGTGGTTCCAAGGAGGCGAAACCGGCAAACCCGTCCGCTGCCAGCGCGGCGATGGTGGCCTCAAGCTCACCGTCGCCCTCGCCGGACGGGACTACTTCGCCGGTAGCCGCGATGGCGTCCTTCACCTGGAAGTACTCCAGGTAGGGACGCAGGATGGCGTAGCCCTCGGTGTAGGGCTTGACTCCCACCTGGACGAAGTTGGCGTTGTCCCACGCGACGCGGAGGGCCGGTGAATGGACCGACTCCATGATGTCCAGGACGCGCTCCGGCGTGTCGCCGTAGATGCCCTTTTCGTTCTCGTGGAGCAGGACGACGCCGCTTGCTGCAGCTTCTTCCGTGAGCGCGGCCATGCGTGCAATGACGGCATCCCGGACTTCTTCCTGGCTCTGCCCCTCGGCACGGTAGAAGGAGAATATCCGGACGTACTTGGTGTCCAGCCCCTTGGCTACCGCGATGATCTGCCGGAGCCGGGCAACCTCGTGCTCCACGGGCAGGCTGACGTCCACTTTGCCGATGGGGCTCGCGACGGCAGAGACCTTGAGGCCCTTCTCATCGAGGATTGCCTTCACGCGCTCCACGTCAGCGGCCTCCAGCTCGGACACGTTGGTGCCCCACGCGCTGCGCACTTCGATGTGGCTGGCGCCGAGGGCCAGCAGCACGGCGGCCTGGATGGCGGGATCGGGGTCCACTTCGTCACCGAAACCGGAAAGGCTCCACACGGCGTTGGGTTGAGTCACAGAATCTCCTTGGGGGTTCCGGCACGTTTCTGGGGCAACAGTGCGCGGTGAGGCAGTCACAGCGGGTCTTTGTCCCGACGAGTCTAGCCAACTTGGCACGATCCTGACAACCGGTTGCCATTATCTTCCAAGCGTGGCATGGTTGATCCACGGTGGCAGCAGTCACAGCCAGACGACCCGACGTTCAGAGAGGAACGCCCATGGCGACGCAGCCCATGGCGGCAGACCGCCCTGCCACCATCCATGACATCGCGGCCCTGTGCGGCGTTGCTGCGTCAACCGTCTCACGGGCCCTGACCAACCCGGACCGGGTGAATATCCGGACCCGGGAGCGGATCCGGGCCGCTGCCGTCGAACTCAACTACACGCCCAATTCGCAGGCGAAGGCGCTGAGCTCCGGCAAGACAGGTGCCGTGGGCGTACTCGTCCCGGACATCACCAACCCGTTCTACTTCGACCTCATCCGCGGAACGCAGCTTCAGCTCAAGGCAGCCGGCTACACGCAGCTGCTGGTGGACACTGAGGAATCGGATGAAGTGGAGGCCAGCACCCTCGAACAGTTGCGCAAAAGCGCCGACGGCGTGATCGTTGCGGCGTCCCGCCTCAACGACGAGTCGCTCGCCGCAGCCGCCCTCCGGATGCCTATGGTTACCGTGAACCGCGACGTCGATGAGGTACCGGCCGTCATCATCGACACCCCATCGGCGATGACCCAGGCCCTGGACCACCTCATCTCCCTGGGCCACACGTCCGTGGCCTACGTGGCCGGGCCTGCCGTGTCACAGTCCAGTGCCCGCCGCTGGGCTGCATTGACAGCGTTGGCCGAAGACCGCGCGGTCCAGGTGCGGAACCTGGGGCCCTTCGCGCCGAAAACACAGTCAGGCGCAGTGGCAGCCGATGCTGCCGTCCACAGCCGGGTGACCGCCTGCATCGTGTTTAACGACCTCATCGCCATCGGCATGCTGCAACGGCTCCGCGAGCGCGGGCTCCGTGTCCCGGAGGACATGAGCATCGTGGGCTGTGATGACATCTTCGGCGCCGACTTCTGCAATCCCCCGCTGACCACACTAAGTTCGCCGATAGAGCAAGCCGGGCGGGTGGCGGTGTCCATGCTCCTGGCCCAGCTCAATCCCCTGGCCAGCGGGGGCAACCGCCGCCGCTCCGTCATGCCCACGCACCTCACAGTCCGGGGCTCCACAGCGTCGGCACCCGCCTCATCGGTTGCTCCGTAGCGATCGACGGCGCAGAACATCATCGGCACGCACAAAAGGAGGCCCCAGCACGCACGCGCAGGGGCCTCCCTTTGGCTGGCTCCGCTAGAGCCGGTCCGTCTGGTCTTCGCCCTTGTGGCCTGTTCCACGCAGGTTCTCCTGAACCTTGCCGAACAAATCCTTGATGGTGGATTCAGCGTTGGTGAGCACATCCACGGGCAGGTAGACCTCGTGCGTGAGCGGCAGGTCGTATTCATCCTTCAGGTGGGTGCCGTTTCCCACTCCGTCCAGGGACACGTAAACCATGGCTTCCGTCCGGGCGATTCCGGCGATCTTGCCAAAGACAACGGTGAACTCGTTCGGCTGGAAGCTGATGGTTTGGCCGATGTGGCTCCGGCCAAGGTCACCTGCGGTAACAACCTTTTCCTGCTGGCTGCGGGTGTATTCCATAACTACTCCTCAAGGTCGCCGACATCTACGCCAGCAGTCTAGCGTCGCCGTCTTGGACCGGTACATAGTGCAAGACTGGGTTCGAGCCCAACCACACGAGCCTCCGGGAGCTGCCATGACCACCCACCCCCGCCCGTCCGCCTCCGCCAGCAGGGTCGCGGAGCTTTTCGGAATCGACGTTCCTGTGGTCCTTGGCCCGTTCGGCGGCGTCTCCTCGGTACCGCTGACTGCAGCAGTGAGCGACGGCGGCGGGCTGGGTTCCTACGGCCTGTACGGGTATGACGCCGGCGCCATCCAGCGGACGGCAGCCGAACTTCGCGCGGCCACAGCAAAGCCGTTCGCCCTGAACCTCTGGGTCCCCAACGGCAGTGAGGCACCAGCCGTCCCTCAGGAAGAGTTCAACCGCTACGCGAGCGCGCTGACGCCGTACTTCGAGGAACTGGGCATTCCCCTTCCGGACATGCCCGCGCGGTACATGCCGGACTACCGCGAACAGGTGGAAGCCACGCTGGAGGCGCGCCCAGCCGTCATGAGCTTTGTCTTCGGCGTGCCGTCTCCTGACGTTGTGGAGGAAGCGCACCGCCGCGGCATCAAGGTTGTTGGCACCGCCACCACCGTTGCCGAAGCTGCGGCACTGGAGGCAGGCGGAGTCGATGCCGTGGTGGCCAGCGGAATGGAGTCCGGCGGCCACCGGGTGTCTTTCCTGAAGCGCGCCGAAGAATCGCTGATCGGAACATTCGCTTTGGTCCCCCAGGCGGCCGATGCCGTCTCCATTCCGGTGATCGCGGCCGGCGGAGTCGCAGACCGCCGCGGCTTTGCCGCCGCCCTGGCCCTGGGCGCTCAGGCCGTGCAGGTGGGAACGGCGTTCCTGGCCACCCGGGAATCGGCTGCCGCGCCCGCCTACCGGACGGTACTCCGCAGCCCCGCCGCAGCGCAGACGGTGCTGACCCGTGCCCTGAGCGGCCGGCTGGCACGCGGCATCCCGAACCGCATCATCGCAGAGATTGAAAAGGCAGGCACTGTTGCCCCCTTCCCCGTCCAGAACTGGCTGACCGGCAGGTTCCGGCCGGAGGCAGCCTCAAGGAACAACACGGAGCTGATGTCCCTGTGGGCCGGGCAGTCCGCACCGTTGCTGCGGCACGACACCGCGGCGGAGGTCCTTGCCGAACTCCTGGCCGGAGCACGGTAGCCGCCAGGCTGCTCAGCGTGCACGTAACGCTGGTACCGCACCTGCCGCCCGGCACCGGGTCAGCAAGGGATCACCGGTAGAATCTGAACGATAACTATCTGACCGGCGCGGCACGCCCGCGCCTGGTCCGGCCACCGGGAAGGGAGAAGCCGTGCGCACGCGCCGTCCGCAGACCCCCTTCCATTTCCTCCGCTCGTCCGCGGTGGCCACCGTCATCCTGACCCTCGCGGCCGGAGCACACCTGGCCGGCGGCGGGGAGCTCCCGGCCCCTGCCATCCTGCTGGCAGTCCTGGCACTGACCACCCTCGGCAGCACCACCGCCACGCGCCTGCACCTCGGGTTTCCCGCCATGGCGGCGCTGCTGGGCGGCGGACAACTCGCCCTGCACAAGCTGTTTACAGCCATCAGCCCGCCCGCCGGCTGGCAAGCACCAACCGCTGCTGCCCCTCATAGCGCCCACCTTTCGGGCGCCGACATCCTGGTTCCCGCTGCGGTTCACCTCCACGGGCCGGGCGATGCGTCCGGGCCCGTGATGCTGGCCGCACACGCGCTGGCGACGCTGGGCTGCGCGCTCCTGCTGGCCAGGGGCGAAGCAGCCCTGTGGGCCCTGGCCGCCTGGCTCCGGCCACTCGCTTCCCTCCCCTGCGCGGTGGCGCCCGACGCCGTTCCCCCAATTTGGGCTGCCTTCCCCACCTTCCCGGCGCCCCTCCCTCCCTGGCGGAACCTCCGGCAAGACAGCCGGCGCGGCCCGCCTTCCGCCGTCGTGCTTTCCCGCTAGAACTGCCCCCGCACCTCCCGCAGGGCGGCGGCATCCCATACTTTTGTGCTCCCGGCCATGCTCCGGCCCAAGGGGAGCGCGCCTGAAAGGCAAACCATGAACACCCCAGCTCTTCGCCGTACCCTTCAAACTGCCGCCATCACCGGCGGCGCCGCAGCGCTGCTGCTCGCCGCCGCTGGCGGAGCCTCGGCGCACGTCGGCGTAACGCCGGACAAGACCGCAGCCAACTCCTACGCCCTGCTCACCTTTGGTATTCCGCACGGCTGCGACACCTCCGGCACCACGAAGGTAGCCATCACGCTGCCGCAGGAACTGAACGATGCCCAGCCCACCGTCAACCCCAACTGGACGGTGGAAAAGGTCACCGAGCAGCTCGCCGAGCCAAAAAAGCTCGCCGACGGAACGTCCATCACCAAGCGGACCAGCCAGATCGTCTACACCGCAAAGACACCCCTCGCCCACGAGCTGCGGGACGCACTGGTGCTCTCGGTCAAACTTCCTGATGCGGCCGGCACCACCCTGTATTTCCCCACCCTCCAGAGCTGCGAGATCGGGCAGACGGACTGGTCGGAGATCGCCAAGGACGGCCAGGACCCGCACTCGCTGGGAGCACCTGCGCCATCGATCACGGTGACCGCGGCTGCCGGCACGGACGGACACGGCGAAGCCGCCGCCGCTGCATCCCACCCCACCGAAACCGCCGCCACCGAGCAGGCGTCAGTGACGGACAGCGGGGCTGACGCCCTCAGCTGGGCCGGACTGGCGGCGGGCGTCGGAGGCCTGGTGCTCGGCGGTGCGGCATTCCTGCGCAGCGGTGCGCGCCGCAATGCAGCAGCGGCGCCTGCCAAGTAGGACAGCGGCTTTTGATGCCCGGATCATCACGATCCGGGCATCAAAAGCCTCCGCCGGCTCGTGGCATCATTGACGCGGCCATCCACTGCCGCAAAGGTGGTGCCATGAGGTCTCAGCGAATTTCACATAGGTTGATTTTGACGACGGCGGCCGCGGCAGCTGCCCTGATGCTCACCGGGTGTGGCCCCAGCCAGCCCCAAACGCAGGCGACTACAACACCGGCCACCGGCTCCGCCAGCCCCGACGCGACGTCCGCGTCGCCAACGGTGTCCGGGACGCCGTCGGAAACGCCACCCGCCCCGGCGCCCGCTCCGGCCGAACCGGCGGCCCCGGCCCTCTGCAAGGCGGCGGGCCTGTCCGCCGCCACGGATGCGTCAGGCGGCGGAGCGGCGGGCAGCGTTTTTATGACGCTCAACCTCACCAACACGGGCTCCGAGGCCTGCGTGCTGCGGGGCTTCGCCGGGGTGTCCCTCGCCGCCGATGCTGACGGCGCCCCTATCGGCGCGCCGGCTGCCCGCGACGAAGCCACGGCCCCCGTCGACGTCCTGCTCGCACCCGGGCAGGCAGGCTCCGCGGTCCTGCGCTATACACAGGCCGGAAACTACCCGGAGTGCGCCATGGTTGACGCCGCCGGCTACCGGATCTACCCGCCGGAGGACACGGGATCCCTGTTCCTGCCCCAGCCGACGAAGGCCTGCAGCAACGCCGGGGTCACGTTGTTGACCATCGGGGCTTTCCAGCCGGCCTAAGGGCATTCACGGCGGGTTCCGCCTCCTGTTTTTATGGTGACATCTTCAACTGGAAAAGCTCAGAAACAACTACAGGCGGTCCGGCAAGGTGCCGGGCCGCCTGCAGTTGTTTCCGCCCGCTGGGGCGATTGCCGATGTGGTTAGTGTGCGGTTGTGGTCCGTCCGGCGCCTGCGGTACCGCGGGACAGGGCGACGCCCACACCGATCATCGCCACACCCAGGACAAAGTGGAGCCAGTTGTCCGCGGTGTTCACCGGGACGAAGTTGGCCGGCGTGTCGTGCCCGATCAGCAGGCCGTAGAGCCAGAGGACCAGGTAGATGGCGCCGCCAACCAGGAGGTAGTTCCTCGACTGCGCAGCGCTGCGGGCCATGGCGATGCCGGCCGCACCAAAGAGCAGGTGGACGATGTTGTGCAGGATCGACACCTGGAAGATGCCCAGCAGCAGGGCCTGGGATTCATGCCCCGCGAAGCCCATGGTTTCGTAGTTGGAGGTGATGCCCGGGATGAAGCCCAGGACGCCCACCAGGAGAAACACTGCGCCTACAGCAAGGGCAGCTTTTTGGATGTTTGTACGGCCTACGGTGCGACCGTCGGAACTCATGCTTGTCATGGTTACTCCCGCTGTTGTCGTTCACGTTCACATCATGGCTGCCGGGTTGCGCCTGAACCATAGACTTAAACACCGACATCATAAGTATACTTAGCAACTACGCCACGCATAGATCATGATCTATAACAGACACATCACAAACGGGCCCGCCGGGGCCAGGATCAAAAGGCAGGCTGAACTGGGATGACGTCGATTTGGTTGGACAGTGCGGAGACCTTCACCTCTGATCCGTTCGAGCCCGGAAGCAGCTATGACACCGTGGTGGCAGGCGCAGGACTGACCGGCCTGGTGACCGCGCTCCTGCTCGCCCGTTCGGGGCAGAACGTCCTGGTGCTGGAGGCACGGTATCCCGGTGCTGTGACCACAGGAAACACCACGGCAAAAGTTTCGCTGCTGCAGGGCACTTTCCTGTCCCAGCTGGCGCGCCAGTACCCGCAGAAACAGGTCCAGGCGTATGTGGATGCCAACCGCGAAGGCCAGGCGTGGCTGCTGCGGTACCTCGAAGAACACAAGGTGCCGTTTCAAACCCGGGACGCCTACACGTACGCGGCGTCCGCGCAGGGGACGGAAAAGCTCCGTGAAGAGGTAAGCGCCGGCACCACCGCGGGGCTGGACATGGAATACGTGCGCGACGCCGGGCTGCCGTTTTCCGTCCACGGCGCCGTGCGCCTCGCGGACCAGGCGCAGATCAACCCCGTGGAGGTGCTCAACACCTTGACAGCGGACATCCGCGGCCGCGGCGGCTCGATCGTGGGTGGCGTGCGGCTGCAGGATGTCACCGGCTCCAGCCCGGCCACAGTCCACACGGACCGGGGCACTGTTACCGCCAACGAAGTGGTGCTCGCTACCGGCATTCCGGTGCTGGACCGCGGCCTGTACTTCGCGAAGCTGAAGCCCAGCCGCTCCTACGCGGCGGCTTTGCAGTTGCAGGAAGGGCAGGCTCCTCCCCCCGGGATGTACATCTCGGTTGAACAGCCCACACATTCGCTGCGCGACTATGAGGTGGACGGCCGCAGGCTGCTCCTGGTGGGCGGTCACGGGCACCCCGTAGGCCGCGCCCGCTCCGAGAAACACCACCTGGGCAGCCTCCTGGACTGGGCGGTGCAGCACTACCCCGGCGCGGTGGCCACCCACACCTGGTCCGCGCAGGACTACATGCCCACCAACCTCATGCCCTTCTTCGGCAAGTTCCCGCGGGGCAAAGGCCACATCTACTTCGGCACGGGCTACAACAAGTGGGGTATGACAAACGCCGTGGCCGCCGCCGTGGGCATCTCGGCTGACATTTTGGGCGGGAACGTGCCCTGGGCAAACACCATCCACCACCGGGTCACTTCACCCTCCGGCGCCTTCTCCGCCGTCGCCCTTAATGCCGGAGTGGCAGCCAAGCTTGCTTCGGACTGGGGGCAGGTAGCGGCCGAGGGCCTGCGAAAAGGCAGGAAGGAGCCGGCGCCCGCACCCGCCCCGGCAGCTCCGGCCGAAGGCGAGGGCAGGGTCTACCGCGAAGGATCCAAACCGGTCGCCGTCTCCACTGTTGGCGGCACCACCTGCAAGCTGTCCGCCGTCTGCACCCACCTCGGCGGAATTCTGCACTGGAACGACAGCGAGCTGACGTGGGACTGCCCGCTGCACGGCTCCCGCTTCGACAG
This sequence comes from Pseudarthrobacter sp. NPDC058329, assembly GCF_042879835.1. Lineage (NCBI taxonomy): Bacteria > Bacillati > Actinomycetota > Actinomycetes > Micrococcales > Micrococcaceae > Pseudarthrobacter > Pseudarthrobacter sp. NPDC058329. The sequence goes on along the minus strand of NZ_JBHVZR010000014.1, from coordinate 99,308 downwards.
CGACGGAAAACGCCTTGAGGGCCCTGCCATTAAGGACCTTCCGGCTGCAGGAAAGGCTTGAGCCAAGGCAAGGGGGAGGCCGGCACCACTGTCGGTGGCCTGGGGCATGATGGAGGCATGAATCAGGAACAGCCCGCGGACGGCGGCAGGGATTCCGGCCTGCGGGCGCCAATGGCCCAGTTCAGCAGGCCAACACGCGACTGGTTCCTGGGCGCCTTTTCGGAACCCACTCCGGCGCAGAACGGGGCCTGGCAGGCCATCTCGTCCGGGTCACACGCGCTGGTGGTCGCTCCCACCGGTTCGGGAAAGACGCTCGCCGCGTTCCTTTGGGCGCTGGACCGGCTGCTCGCTTCCGCCACGGCTGCTCCCGAGGCCCCCGTTGGGGTTCCGGCCAAGGGCAAGCGCGTCCGGGCCCCCAAACGCAAGACCCGCGTCCTGTACATCTCGCCGCTGAAAGCCCTCGGCGTGGACGTGGAGCGGAACCTCCGCTCCCCGCTCATCGGCATCACCCAGACCGCCAAGCGGCTGGGGCTGCCGTCCCCGCTGACCACGGTGGGCGTCCGGTCCGGGGACACCACAACGGCGGACCGCCGCGCGCTGCTGAGCAACCCGCCGGACATCCTGATCACTACGCCGGAATCGCTCTTCCTGATGCTCACCTCCAAGGCCAGCGAAACCCTGACCGAGGTGGACACCATCATCATTGATGAGGTCCATGCCGTCGCCGGGACCAAGCGCGGAGCCCACCTCGCTGTCTCCCTTGAGCGGCTCGATGCCCTGCTGCCCAAACCGGCGCAGCGGATCGGGCTCTCCGCCACCGTGGAACCGAGGGAGCTGGTGGCGCAGTTCCTGGCCGGCACCGCGCCGGTGGAAATTGTTGCCCCTCCGGCCACGAAGAACTGGGACCTCACCGTTTCTGTGCCGGTGGAAGATATGTCCGATCTCCAGGGCGCTGCGGGCGCGTTCGACTCCGGCCCGGCGTCCGGGCTTCAGCCCCAGGCCTCCATCTGGCCGCATGTGGAGGAAAAGATCGTGGACCTGGTGTTGGCCAACCAGTCCACCATCGTCTTTGCCAACTCCCGCCGCCTGTCCGAACGGCTGACGGCGCGGCTCAATGAGATCTATGTGGAACGGCAGCTCATGACGGAGGGGGGCGGCTGGGACGATCCTGTCCCTGCGGGGCAAGCCGCCCTCAGCGCAAAGGCCGGTGCGCCGGTTTCCACAGCCACACCCGCGCACATGATGGCCCAGGCGGGAACCTCCGCAGGGGCGGACCCGGTGCTGGCCCGCGCCCACCACGGATCCGTCTCCAAGGACCAGCGGGCCCTGATTGAGGACGACCTCAAATCCGGCCGGCTGCGGTGCGTGGTGGCCACGTCGTCACTGGAACTTGGCATCGATATGGGCGCCGTTGACCTGGTGGTGCAGGTGGAATCGCCGCCGTCGGTGGCCAGTGGGCTGCAGCGGGTGGGCCGCGCCGGCCACCAGGTGGGGGAAGTTTCCCAGGGCGTCCTCTTCCCGAAGCACCGGGCAGACCTGGTGCACACGGCCATCACGGTGGAACGGATGCTGGGCGGGAAGATCGAGCGGCTCAGCATCCCTGCCAACCCCCTGGACATCCTGGCGCAGCAAACCGTGGCCGCCACGGCGCTGGGCAGCATCGATGTTGAGGAATGGTTTGCCACCGTCCGCCGCTCGGCCCCGTTCGCGTCCCTCCCCCGTTCGGCGTTCGAGGCAACGCTGGACCTGCTCGCCGGCCGCTACCCTTCCGACGAATTCGCGGAGCTTCGTCCCCGAATTGTCTGGGACCGGAACGCCGGCACCATCGAAGGCAGGCCGGGGGCCCAACGCCTCGCCGTCACCTCGGGCGGCACCATTCCGGACCGCGGGCTCTTTGGCGTGTACATCATCGGCACCGAGGTTGAGGGATCGGCGTCGCCCTCCACTGACGGCAAGCCCGCGCCCGCACCGAAGGGCGGCCGGCGGGTGGGCGAGCTGGACGAGGAAATGGTGTACGAATCGCGTGTGGGTGACGTCTTTGCCCTCGGCGCCACCAGCTGGAAGATCGAGGACATCACCCACGACCGCGTGCTGGTCTCCCCCGCTTTTGGCCAGCCCGGCAAGCTGCCGTTCTGGAAAGGCGATTCGCTGGGACGCCCCGTGGACCTGGGCCGCGCCCTGGGTGCGTTCGTGCGCGAACTGTCAGCGTCCGACGTCGGGCCCGCCACCGAGCGCTGCCAAGCCAGCGGACTGGACGCCTTCGCGGCCAACAACCTGATCCAGTACCTCAGCGAACAGAAACAGTCCACCGAGGTGGTGCCCAGTGATACCACGCTGGTGGTGGAGCGGTTCCACGACGAACTGGGCGATTGGCGCGTGATCCTCCACAGCCCGTTCGGCATGCCCGTGCACGCACCCTGGGCGCTTGCAGTGGGCCAGCGGCTCCACCAGCGGTACGGCATGGACGGCTCCGCCATGGCCGCCGACGACGGCATTGTGCTGCGTGTGCCCATGATGGAGGACGAACCGCCGGGGGCCGATCTGTTCCTGTTCGATCCTGAGGAACTGGAGCAGATCGTCACGTCTGAGGTGGGCGGGAGTGCGCTCTTCGCCTCACGCTTCCGCGAGTGTGCCGCCCGGGCCCTGCTGCTGCCGCGGCAGACTCCCGGGAAGCGGCAGCCGCTGTGGCAGCAGCGGCAGCGGTCCGCCCAGTTGCTGGACGTGGCCCGGAAGTACCCCACCTTCCCCATCGTGCTGGAAACGGTCCGGGAGTGCCTGCAGGACGTCTACGACCTCCCGGCCTTGAAGGACATCGCCGCGTCCGTGGAGCGGCGGGAGCTGCGGATCGTGGAGACCACCACCTCGCAGCCGTCGCCGTTCGCGAAGTCGCTCCTGTTCGGGTACGTAGCCCAGTTCCTCTACGAGGGCGACTCACCCCTGGCGGAACGCCGCGCCGCTGCCCTCGCCCTCGATTCGACCCTCCTCAACGAACTGCTGGGGCGCGTCGAGCTGCGCGAACTGCTGGACGCCAGAGTCATCGACGCCACCGAACGGGAACTGCAGCGCCTTGCCCCGGACCGGCGGGCGCGCGGTGTGGAGGGCGTCGCGGACCTGCTGCGGCTCCTCGGTCCGCTGGCGCCGGAGGAAACTGCGGAAAGGCTCCAGGGCACGGAGGCCGCAGTCCCGGAACCACCGGCAGCTGCAACTCCCGCAGAAGCACCGGCTATGGACGCGCCGACGTCCCTGGAAGGGACTGCCGGGGAACCAACAGACGCCGAGCTCGCGGCGGACATCGCCGGCCAGGCGCCGGCACGCAATGCGGCGCACGCGAGTACCGGATCCGCCACCGAACACCTGCTGGCGCTGCAACGGGCCAACCGCGCCATCAAAGTCAACATCGGCGGCGTTGAACGTTTCGCCGCCGTCGAGGACGCCGCGCGGCTCCGGGATGCCATCGGCGTACCCCTTCCCATGGGTGTCCCGCTCGCGTTTATCGAGCCAGTGGCCGATCCCCTTGGTGACCTGGTATCCCGTCATGCCCGCACCCATGGGCCGTTCACAGCGGGTGAAGCAGCGGCACGGCTTGGCCTGGGCGTGGCAGTGGTAAGCACCGCCCTGAAGCGCCTGGCCGCGGATGGACGGGTAGTGGAAGGGGAGTTCCGGCCCCATTCGAGCCCACCCGGCAAGGACAGCGCCTCCGCCCCCACCTCAGCGGAAGGTGGGCTGGAACCCCCGGCGCAGGTACCGCCAGAGGAACCTGTTGCCCCCACGGAAGTGCTGAACCCCGCTCCCGGCAGTGAGTGGTGCGATGCGGAGGTCCTGCGCAAGCTGCGCCGCCGGTCCCTTGCAGCGCTCCGGGCAGAGGTGGAACCTGTGGATGCGGCCGCCTACGGCCGCTTCCTGCCGGCATGGCAGCACGTCCGCACCCCGGGCGCGGGCCGCGGCCAGCCCGCGCTGCGCGGATTGGACGGCATTGTCACCGCCATCGACCAGCTCTCGGGTGTTCCTGTTCCCGCCTCGGCCTGGGAGCCCCTGATCCTGGCAAGCCGCGTCTCCAATTACCAGCCGGCCATGCTCGACGAACTCATGGCCACCGGAGAGGTCCTTTGGTCCGGAGCAGGAGCCCTGCCCGGAAACGACGGCTGGATCAGCCTGCACCTGGCCGATTCCGCCGAGCTGACGTTGAATCCCGCCATCGACTACGAGCCGGGGGGCGCCCAGCTCCGGCTCCTGGACCACCTTCGCAACAACGGCGGTGGCTACTTCTTCCGGCAGCTGACTGAGGTGGCCGGCGGAATGGATTCGGTTCTCAGCGACCAGGAGGTTGTGACCACGTTGTGGGACCTGGCGTGGTCCGGCCGGATCACCGGCGACACGTTCGCCCCCGTCCGGGCGCTGATCGCCGGCGGGCACACCGCACACCGCCAGGTTGCCCGTGCACCCCGGGCCAGGGCTCCGCGTCTCAGCCGGTTGGGCCGTTCCCACGGAAGCGGCTTGCTGGGCTCTGCCGGGGCGGGCAGCGGACGCTATGGCACATCCGCCGGCCAGGCCACTCCGCCCATGGCGGCAGGCCGTTGGTCCGCCCTTCCGCAGCCCGAACTGGACGCCACCATCCACGCCCGGGCCACCGCCGAACTCCTGCTTGACCGCTACGGCGTGGTCACCCGCGGCTCCGTGATGGCGGAACAAATCCTTGGCGGATTCGGGCTGATGTACAAAGTCCTGGCCCGGCTCGAAGAAGCCGGACGCTGCCGCCGCGGTTACTTCATCGAGCACCTTGGAGCGGCCCAGTTCGCCGTTCCCGCCACCGTTGACCGGCTGCGTTCATATTCGGAGGACACGCAGCTCGCCAAGCCCGAACCTGTGGCCCTCGCCCTGGCCGCCACCGATCCCGCCAACCCCTACGGCGCCGCCCTCCCGTGGCCGGCCCTCCATGACGAGGCCGGGACCGGGCACCGCCCCGGGCGGAAGGCCGGTGCACTCGTGGTGCTGGTGGACGGAGCGCTGGTCCTCTATGTGGAGCGGGGCGGAAAAACGCTGCTGGCATTCAGCGACGAGGACGCCATCCTCGCCGCAGCCGGCACGGCGCTGGTGGGCGTGGTGACCCGTGGCGCCATCGACAAGCTGATCATGGAAAAGGTGAACGGGCACGGCATCCTGGATACCCCGGTTGCCGCTGCCCTCAGCGCGGCCGGCGCCTACTCCACGCCGAAGGGACTGAGGATCCGTGCCTGAGGGGGATTCAGTCTGGCGGGCTGCCAACCAACTGCACCAGGCCCTGGCGGGGCAAAAACTGGTGGCCTCCGATTTCCGGGTGCCCCGCTTCGCCACGCTGAACCTGGCCGGCTGGACGGTGGCGGAGGTCCTGGCCCGCGGCAAACACCTGCTCATGCGGGTAGAGGGCCCCGGGGACAAGAAACTCACCATCCACTCGCACCTGAAAATGGAAGGCACCTGGCAGGTCTACCCGCCGGGAGGCAGGTGGCGGAAGCCGGGCTACACGGCCAGGTGCGTGCTTCGGACGCCGGTGGCGGACGCCGTCGGGTTCTCGCTGGGAGTCGTTGAGGTGGTGGCGACGGCCAAGGAGGACTCCATCGTAGGGTTCCTCGGCCCGGACCTCCTGGGCCCGGACTGGGACCTGGACGAAGCGGAGCGGCGGGTCCGCGCCGCCCCGGACGTCCCCATTGGTGTCGCCCTCCTGGACCAGCGCAACCTCGCCGGGATCGGCAACATCTACCGCTGTGAGGCGTGTTTCCTGTCCGGCGTCCACCCTGCATCCCCCGTCTCCACCGTCCAGGATGTGCGGACCATGATGACCGACGCCAAACAGCTGCTGGAAGTGAACCTCGGCCCCGGCCGGCGCGTGACCATCCTGAACGCCAAGGGCATGCCGGTAGGGCGAATGGCCGGACGGCCGGGCTACTGGGTGTACCGCAGGGAGCACCAGCCCTGCCTCAAGTGCGGAACACCCATCCGGCGCGGCCTTCTGGGGAAGCTGAACGGCGAGGAGGAGAGGGACATTTATTTTTGCCCTCAATGCCAGCCGCTCCTGCCTTAAGAACTTCGGCCGGTCATCCGGACCACGCGCTCCAGGCACCACCTTCCGTCCAGGAGTTCCCCGGTGCCAACTGGGCGGAGCAGCCCTGCGCTACCCGTTGCCGGCCAGCGGTGCCGGCGCAACGGCGTCGTCGTGCGCCTGTGAATCAGGCCGGGCCGGAAGCGCCGCCGGCACCATAAACACCGGAAGCAGCAGCTGCACAAGAGGCCCAATGGCGATGGCGTAAACAACGGTGCCCACTCCCACCGAGCCGCCCAGGAGCCAACCGCCAGCCAGGACCACCACTTCGATGAGGGTGCGCGACAACCTGACGGACCAGCCGGTGCGCCTTGCCAGCCCTGTCATCAGGCCGTCCCGGGCGCCAGGACCAAAACGGGCGCCGATATAGCAGGCGGAGGCGATACCGTTCAGCAGCACGGCGCCCGCAAGCATCCCGATCTGCCCGCCCAGGTGTGAAAAGGCGGGGATCAGGGCAAGGCCGATGTCAGCGAAGAGGCCAACCAGCACGGCGTTGCACAGCGTGCCGAAACCGGGCCGCTGCCGCAGCGGAATCCACAGCAGCAGCACCAGGAAGCTCACGACGATGACCACCACGCCTATGCTGAGCCCGGTCCTGCCGGCAACGCCCTGGTGAAAGACATCCCAGGGGTCAAGGCCCAGTCCCGCCCGGATGAACATGGCGAGGGAAATGCCGTACATGGCGAGGCCGAGCAAGAGCTGGAGGAGTCTACGGGTCAACATGGGAACAACTCTCGCAGAAAACTGGCCTTGATTTACATAGCCAGTTTGAAATACTGGCCCTATGACTTCCCTCGGCGCGCCTGCCCTTGCCCGGCTCCTCGGCACGTGGAACGTCGGCGCGTCGCCCGCCTACCGCGAGCTGGCCGACGTCGTACGCCTCCTGGTCCTGGACGGCCGGGTAGCACTGGACGCCGCCCTGCCCAGCGAGCGTGCCCTGTCGGAATCGCTGGGCGTCAGCCGGACCACCGTTACGGCCGCCTACGGCATCCTGCGCGAGCAGGGGTTCCTCACCAGCGGCCAGGGCAGCAGGAGCAGGACCCGGATTCCACGCACGACGCCGGCCGGCACCACCGCCGTCGCTGGCCCACTGCCTGGTCCCACCCTGGCAGGGCCGGGAATGGCGGCACCCGGGCTGGCTGCGCCGGAGGGGCTGATCGACCTCGCGTACGCGTCCCTTCCCGCCAGCGGCGAGGTGGTGCACCGGGCGTTCGCGGCAGCCCTCACCGAACTTCCCGCCCTGCTCCCGGGATTCGGTTATGACGCGATCGGCCTGCTCCCCTTGCGCGAGGCAGTTGCGGCGCGCTACACGGCAGCCGGGGCGCCCACCACCGCGGACCAGATCCTGGTGACGTCCGGAGCACAGCATGCGCTCAATGTCATCCTCCGCGCCTTGGTGGGCCGGCAGGACCGGGTGCTCGTCGAGCACCCGAGCTACCCCAACGCCCTTGATGCCGTCCGCGCAGCGGGTTGCCGGGCCGTCCCGGTGGCGTTCAGGGGTACCCCCGGGGCCGGCCTCCCCGGTACTGGCGGCCGATCCGCCGCTTCAGCGTGGGACATGCAGGCACTGCAGGCCGCCCTGATGCAGCAGCGGCCCAAACTCGCGTACATGGTCCCGGACTTTCACAATCCCACCGGCCATGTAATGCCGGATCTCCAGCGCAGCCGCCTGGTCAGCGCGGCCGCGGCGGCGGGAACAACACTGGTGGTGGATGAGACCTTGCGGGAACTGAACCTCGACGGCGTCGGGACCACTCCGGTGGCGGCTTTCAGTCCGGCGGTGGTAAGCATCGGCTCGCTCAGCAAGTCCCACTGGGGCGGCCTCCGCACAGGATGGATCCGGGCCTCCGGCGATCTGATCCAGCGCTTTGCGGCGGCGCGGACGTCCCTGGACCTGGGCGGGCCGGTGATGGAGCAACTGGCCGCGGCGCACCTGGTCCGGGCCTTGGATGAGCCGCTGCCAGCCCGCCTCACCGCGCTGCGGGACAACCGGGCTGCCCTGCTGGATCTGCTGGCCGGGCACCTGCCGGAGTGGACGGTGGCATACCCATCCGGCGGCCTGTCCGCCTGGTGCAGGCTGCCCTCGCCGACCAGCACCGCGCTGACGGTCATCGCCCCCGATTTCGGGATCCGGCTGGCTGCAGGGCCGCGTTTCGGGATCGGCGGTGCCTTCGAGCGCTACCTCCGGGTGCCCTTTACGCTGCCGCCGGAGAAGCTGGAGACCGCAGTGTTGGCCCTGCGGTCGGCGCAGGACCGGCTCGACGCCGCCCCGCAGCTCCGCCGGACGCTCAAGGACGCTCCGGCCGTAGCTATTGCGTAACGGAGGCCGCCGGCGCAGCGGAGGGTGACGGCCGGGCGGATCTGCGCAGGCGCTGCTTCGCGGTATTGGTGCCGGCCCCAACGGGAACATGGGCAGTAGCCTTCGCCAACCCAAACAGGGGCATTCCGTTGTAGATGACCTCGATCCCGGATGCCGGCACCTGGTAGGTCTCATGCCAGACGCCCACGTCGCCGCTCCCGGAAGTTTCCTTCATAAACCGGCGCCAAGGCTCCAGATGCGGGGATTCCCGGTCCGCGGCGAACTTCCGCAGGTGTTCCGGACTCTCCCAGTAGCTGAGCAGCACCGTGGTCCTCCCGAACCACTGTTCATAGCCCAGCATTCCCGACGCCGGGTCCCCCGCCAGGTGCTGGAGCATCCGCGGCATGGCGGATGCGATCTTTCCCACGGTCCCCACCTTCCACCACCGGTTGGCCCGCATGCCGATCAGGAAAACGGTCACTGATTCCCGGCCGGGTTCAGCGGTGTACCGGCCAGAAAAAACATTCTGCGCCATGGGAGGCTCCTTGGTGTCGATTGAGGTAACGCAGTTTCGTAACGTCGTTATGAAACAAGGTTATGAAACAATGGGCGCTATGGCAAGACCCGTGGTGCACAACGATTCCCTGAGGCAGCAGCTGCTGAGCGTAACGGCCGAGCTAATGGACCGGGACGGGCCTGCCCGGGTAACGCTTCGGGATGTGGCATCGGCGGCCAGGACGTCCACCACTGCCGTCTACTCGTTGTTTGGCGGGAAGTCGCAGCTCCTGACAGCGGTGGTGGATGACGGGTTCCGGTCCTTCGGCGACTCACAGGCCGGTGCCGCGCCGGGAGGACTCCGGGGGCTCGGCCTCGCCTACAGAACGTGGGCCCTGGAGCACCGTGCCCTGTACCGGCTGATGTTCGGCGGCGCGTTGGCAGCGTATGTGGACTGCCAGCCCACGCCGGAAGTGGCCGCCGGGTCCATGCAACCCCTGATGGAAGCCGTGGCTGCCGCGCAATCGAACGGCATTGTGCTGCCTGCGCCGGTTGAGATGGTTGCTTTCGCCATTTGGGGCCAGGTGCACGGGCTGGTGAGCCTCGAGTTGGCCCAGGTGGGCCCGCCGGACGCGGACTGGGCAGCCGCCTACAGCTCCGCCCTGGACGCCGTCGCCCGCGGCTGGGCCGCCTGAACCCGGCCCGCCGGCCGTAGCGCTTTCAACCGGCTCCGCCAGGCGGAGCGCCTGGAGGTGCCGGTACAGTTTCTGCGGCCCCGTAGAATTGTTCGGTGATGCAATCCCCCCTCCCCGTGCGCGACGGCGTGAATGCCACCCGCCTGCGCCTACCCGGGGAGGGCCCGTGGGATACCGCGATGGACTACATGATGCACCGCTGGGGGCATATCGATCCGCAGGGCATCGAGGACAGGTTCGACGCCGGCGAGATCGTTGGCGAGGGCGGCGCACCGTTGAGCCGCTCCACTCCGCTGCAGGACCATACCTTCATCTGGTACTACCGGACATTGCCGCCGGAGACCCGCATGCCCGTGGAGCTGGGCATCCTGCACCAGGATGAGCACCTGCTGGTGGTGGACAAGCCGCACTTCCTGCCCACCACCCCCGGCGGGACCTACATCCAGGAATCCGCCCTGGTCCGCCTGCGGAATCAGTTGGGCCTGCCGGACCTGATTCCCATGCACCGGCTGGACCGCATGACGGCCGGTATCCTGCTGCTCTCCACGAATCCGGACACCCGCGGCAAGTACCAGGTGCTCTTTGAGAAACGCCAGGTCCAGAAGGAATATGAGTGCGTCTCCGCCGCAGAGCCAGCCCCGGGGCATCCCGGCGTCGAGTTTCCCGTGGTGGTGCGCAACCGCATGACCAAGTCCCGCAGTTACTTGTTGGCCGAGGTTATTGCGGGTGAACCGAACGCGGAGACGCGGATTGAGCGGCTGGAGACGTTCGACGGCGGTGCAACATGGAGTGCCGGCGGCGCCGCTGCTGCGGCGCACGGCAGTCCCGCGCGCCGCGCGCTGTACCGGCTCGAACCCCACACCGGAAAGACCCACCAGCTGCGGGTGCACATGGCATCGCTGGGGCTGGGCATCGTCAATGACGCGTTCTACCCCGAACTGCTGGACAAAGCCCCGGACGACTACACCAAGCCCCTGCAGCTCCTGGCCCGCGGCATCCGCTTCGTGGACCCCATCTCGGGAAAGCCGGTGGAGTACCGCAGCCGACTGCACCTCAGTGAGGCCGCAGGTTCCTTGGCCGATCGCGGTTTTAGAGGCCGCGCATAACGGCGGCGGAGGCGTGCAGCCAGGCCTCGCGGGTGCCGGGAAGCAGGGCCTGGTAGTTCAGGGGACCGCCGGAAACGAGCGACCTGTCGTAGGGAACATCGAGGACTTCCCGGGTCAGGTCCGAGAAGTGCGCCCGTGTCCGGTTGAGGAGCTGCACATCGGTTTGCCCCGACGGCGCGGCGAGCAGGGTCACAGCGTTGCTGACCTTCGCCTGGTAGCCGCGCTCCCGCAGCCCGTCGACCAGCCACACAGCGCTGGCCACAGTGTCTTCCCGGACCGTGGAAACGATCACCAGCTCGTCCGCGGCCGCCACCGCGGCTTCCCAGTTTGAGGACCGCATGTTGTTTCCGGTGTCCACCAGGATGATCCGGTAGAAACGGCGCAGCGCCGTGTGCAGCTGCTCGAACTCCCGGGCACCGATGGTGGCAGCGCCGGCGGCATCCTCATCCGAGGCAAGGACATCAAACTGCGCGGAGCCCTGGTTGCGCACAAACCGGTCCAGGTCACCGATCCGCCCGAGGACGGGATCGGCGAACCGGTCCACTTCCCGCATGAGGTCAACGGCGGTGTTGGTGTGGCCGGCCAGAGGGGCACGCCATCCGAGCGTTCCGCGCGTTTCATTGTTGTCCCACGCCAGTGTGTACCCGCCGCGGAGGATTCCGAGCGTCGCGGCCAGGAGAAGGGTGGCTGTGGTTTTGTGGGCACCGCCCTTGGGGTTGACCACAACCACGGTCCTGGGTCCCTCCAGGCGGCGCTGGACTGCCTCCACTGCGTCCAGGTGCCTGCGCTCGCGGCGTCCCGGCGCGGGGCAAATGGAGTTCTGGCTAAGCCTGCGGATGGCACCCTGCCAGCCTGCTTCCGCCAGCGCGGAGGGTGGTGTGGGCCGGTCGGCGAGGAAATCCTGAAGGTTGGGGACGCCGTCGTCGGCTGAAACCGCGGGAGGGACTGCGATGGCCATGGCGGGCTCTACTTTCTGTGGCGGCACGGGTTTATGGAAGGGCAGGGTATTCTCCACCGGACCGGATTTCGCCATGGACCCACGATGCTGGGGCTTCGCCCCCGCTGGTTTCGCTGCACTTCCGCCAGCGCTCTTTACCAGGCGCACGAGGAGGGAAAGCAGGCCCAACAGCAGCCGGTACACCAGGATGCCCAGGCCGATGAGCGGCAGGGACAGCATCAGGATGGAGAACATCGACAACACGGTTGCGGCGGCATCGCCACTGGAGATGGCGCCGCCAGCGGCCGCAGCGTGCTGCCGGACGGCTGCGGCGGTCTGCTGGATTATCACGGGCAGGCTCCACAGCATCCAGCCAAGCGCCAGGAACAGGAGCGGCACCACGGTGAGGACCCACGCCGTGACGATGCGCCGGGCGAACGGGCGGAGCCCGGAAACCCGCGGATCCTCGGGACGCCCCGGTATGAGGCTCAGCAGCACGGGGCGGATCCGATTGAAGAGGTCCGGCACGCCTGCGATGTCGGCGAGCACAAAGTAACCGTCGAAACGGAGTGTGGGCACCAGTTGCTGGATCATTTCAAAATGCATCAGGGCCGCCGCCAGCAGGAAAAACCCCTGCCCGGTCAGCAGGTAGGCGCCGCCCAGCCCGATCAGGCAAAGGCAGTTGAAGTACAGTCCACCCAGGTCGGTGCGGATCCTGCCCGCCCGGTTCAGCCGGTAGGAGTCTGTGACGTCGGTGAAGAAGGCTGGAAAAACCAGGTAAACGCCGACGCCGATCCTTCCGGGTTTGGCGCCTCCGTACCGGCACGCCGTGGCGTGACCTATTTCGTGGAACACGGCTCCGGCGGTCAGCAGCGCCACCACTCCCAGGAGGAGCGCCGGGGTGAGCAGGACCTGCTGCAGGGAAGCCATCAGGTCTCCCTTGGCCAGCAACAGGACATCGACAATGACAAGGGCAACCAGGACGGCCACAACCACCGGTCGCCAATAGAGGGGAGCCAGGATCCCCGCCAGTGCGTTGGCAGCCTGTCCCGGGAGGAGTGTTCCGCGCAGTTGCAGGGCCAGCAGCGGGTTGGCGGTGGGTAGCGGGGCGGATTCCGGCGTTGGGCCGGCGGCGTCGGCTCCGGCCTCAGCCACCAGGCCCATTGGTGCCAGCCTGGTATCCACCAGGTGGAGGAGCCCGCTGACGCCAAGCTCGCGTCCATACGCCGCGCTGACTTCCCGGGCTACTTCTTCAGCGGATTTTTCCGGTGCGAGGGAGAGCATCACCACGTGGAGCAGCTCCGAAAGCTGGACTACCTGCCCGTCCCCGCGCTGCAGCAAATAGCTGCTGTTCTTGAGCCCCGAGCCTTCCACCTTCCCGAGGAACACAACGCCCGGTGATGGGGACCAGCGCCGCAGAACGGCCGAATCGGGTGCAGTTGCCACTTCCCCCCCAGTTAGTTGATCGAGTCGGAAGGTGGGCATGGCCCCACAACGCTGAGCCATGCCCACCTGGTTGGAAACCGGCGGACCTACGGTTGCAGAACCAGGATGTCCTGCAACGCTCCCGAGCTCGCAACGGAACCAATCGAAGCCGCATTGATGGCCATCGACAGGTTCACAGCGATCACGGGAGAGACGTTGACGTTGAAGAACAGCGTTTCCTTCATCGGAAGCAGCTCCACAACCTCAGCGTCAAGATCCACCGGTGTCAGCGCGGTAGATGCTGTCATAGCACCTCACCTCTCTCCCCCGGGCATTCCCAGGTCCAGACATGGAAATGATGGACTTAGTTAATGCTGGACGACAGCGATGTTCTGGACCGCGGCGCTGTAAGCGTCCGAGAACAGCGAGCCTGCGTTCAATGCCACGGACGTGTTGGTCGCGTAAACGCTTGCCAGGTTAATGCTGTCGCCTCCGAAGTACAGGGTCTCCCGCGAAGGCAGCAACTCCACCTGCTGGCTTTCCAGTTCCTGAATAGTGAGTTCCTTCATCATGTCAATCACCCCCTCTCGACGTCTCCCGTTCAGTCAACGCGGGGGCCCGTGGCAGTCCCGTTACTGCAGCATCATTTTTTCGTTATCCAGTAACGCCGCTGTGACAGTCTTGACTTGGGTGCCGAATATTCTGTGCCTAGGATGGTCAAACCGGGCAGTAATATGCCTCGAATACGGGAAAATACGTTCGGAAATTACAGACAAGGAAAGCAGGCGCCTCTTTTATGGCGGAAATTGAAGGCACGATGGTAATCCGGGCATGGGTCGAACCCGCTCACGACCACCCGCTGAGGGCGCGCCTGATCTCCAGCCGCCCAGGCCAGGACACGGAAGTTGTGGAGACTGTTGCGGATCCGGACGCGGTCCTGCTTGCTGTCCGGCGCTGGCTCGACCTGCTGCAGCCGCCGGAGAGTGCTCCCAGCGCATAACGATCCCGCAGCCACTAAAGCGGATTTATTGGTATCGGGACCTCACAATTCAGACCACTATCTGGACAAGGTTCCCGCTATATAGGCTCCCCAAGCCTCTGTTACTAAAATGACTTGACATGCTTCGGCTGGGTGTCAACATGGTACTCGGGGGGATCGGTGGTATCCGGTCTTTGAGGGGATTGGCATGACGGTGACTCTCGCGCAGGAGTGGCACTTAAGTCTGCTGGGAGCCTGGCGGTTGCGCCGCGGCAGCACTGCCGTGACCGTGGCCAGCCGGGAGCAACGGCTGCTCGCGTGCCTTGGATTATTCGGGTGCCGCCACCGAAGTTTCCTGGCCGGGCTCTTATGGCCGAAAAGCAGCGAATCGCAGGCGGCGGGGAATCTGCGGACCACCGTCTGGTGCATCTCCCACACCTTCCCGCATCTGGTTAGTACAGGGGCTGACACGCTGGAGCTCGACGAATCCGTCCACGTGGACTCCAAGGCTTTGCAACGGCAGGTGGCCACGATACAAACGCAGCCTCAAGCCCAAATACCCGGCACTTACGTGGAGGTCCTCGGCCGGGCCGATCTGCTCCCCGGCTGGTACGACGACTGGGTCATCTTCGAGCAGGAGCGGTTCCGGCAGTTGCGCCTGGGCGCCCTGGAGTTGCTGGCCCGGCAGCATCTTGCGGCAGGAGACCCCGCGAGGGCTGTCGATGCTGCTCTGTCCGCGGCCGGTATCGAACCGCTGAGGGAATCAGCCCATCTGCTCCTGGTCCAGGCCCACCTTGGCGCCGGAAACAGGGCAGCGGCCGTCCGCGCCTACACAATGTTCGCAGACCGGCTCTATGAAGAACTCGGCGTCCCGCCTTCTGACCAGCTCAGCGGCCTCGTGTCCGGTTTCGTCCGGCGCTGAACGTCTCCCGGCGGGAGGGTCCGGCCCGCGGCAATCTCCCTGCCACCGCCGGTTCCAGCCCTCCCAATGTGAGGTACGTTGTGGCAATGGACAACGTCTACGCTGACAGCTGGGGGACGGCCATCTATTTCTGGATCATCCCCGTCGTCCTCGGCGACGCCATTTTTCCGCCCGTTCCGTCCGAGATGGTGGTGATTACCGGCGGAGCACTGTCCGCCGACGGCCGGGCCAACGTGTTCCTGGTGCTGGCCCTGTCCGCCCTGGCCTCCTGGATCGGCGATGTTGTGGTGTTCCAACTGTTCAGGCGGCGGCTGAGCCACGTCCTGGACCGCTGGGGCTGGGGCCGGCGCGTGCACTCCGGAATCCACCAGGCGATCGCCAGGGCCGGCCGCTCGTCCACGTACGGAGCCATTATCGGAGCCAGGTTCATCCCGGGCGGGCGCCTTGCCACGTCCGCCATGGCGGGGATCGCCAACGTCTCGGTACCCGGCTTCAGCCTATGCGCCGGGCTCGGGGCACTCTTGTGGGCCTGCTGGCTGGTAGGGCTGGGCTACTTCACCGGTTCGGCAACCGGCCTGCCCTTCTGGGCCAGCTCGCTGATCGGAGTGGCGCTGGGCCTGGTCATCGGCGTCGTCGTCGGCATCGTTGTGACGAGGCGGCGCGGCAACAGATCACCCGTGGTGGAGGAACCCGGGCCTCCCCTCGCCTAGTCCTTCCTAGACTGGTGCCCAGCGGCCCCGGTTGCGCCGCAGCACCATCAGCGAGCCGGTCAGCGCAACGCGTTCGACGGCGTCGCGCATCATGGCCGCCGACTCCAGCGCCTGCTGGTTCTCACCGCTGTACTCCGTCGCCTCGACGAGGAAGCGCAGGTGCAACTGCGGCACCCCGCCCGCGATCTGCAACTGGTTCGACTCCACATGGTGCCGTGTTTCGAGAGCCTCCACCGCCGCGTCCATAACGGCCTCGGGCGGGTTGCCCGGCCGCAGGCCAGTGATCTTGAGGCGGGTTTGGAATGAAGGCATGCCTCCAACCCTACCCACCCCCGTTGCCCTATCACTTTTGGTCCCTAACAGCCCGTCTTAGGGACCAAAAGTGATAGGGCAAGCCGGGGCTACCCGGTATTGCGAAGGCCTGCGGCCACGCCGTTGACGGTTATCAGCATGGCCCGCTGGAGGCGTTCGTCGATCTCCGACCCGCTGATGCCGCTGGCAGTATCCGCGGCTTCCGCGCGGACGCGTCGCAGGAGCTCTACCTGCAGGTAGCTGATGGGGTCCAGGTACTGGTCACGGATCTCCAGTGAGCGCTTGAGTGTGGGCTGGGCGTCAAGGAGCAGGTGCTCACCCGTCAGGTTCTGCACTTCGGCCACGGTCAGCTCATATTCCTCGCGGATGGCCCGGAAGATGTGGTGCAGCCCGGCCGGGACCAGGGTGGACACGTAGTAGCCGGCGATGTCCATGTCCGTCTTGGCGAGCGTCATCTCCACGTTGGAGAGCACTGACCGGAAGAAGTTCCAGTGTTCCCACATCTCCAGCAGCTGCGTGGAGTTGCCGGCCTCGCGGGCCGCCCTGAGGCCGGAACCCACACCGAACCAGCCCGGAACGATCTGGCGGGACTGGGTCCAGCCGAAAACCCACGGGATGGCGCGCAGGCCGCCGAGCCCTGCACCGGAATCGGGCCGTTTGGACGGACGGGAGCCGATATTCAGCGAACCCAGCTGCTCCACCGGCGTGGAGGCCAGGAAATAGGCCGGCAGGTCGGGATCGTCAATCAGGTTCCGGTACCGGTCAAAGGCGGCGTCGGAGATCGTCTCCATAACATGCCCGTACCTCTCGCGCTGGTCCGCGGAGGTACGCGGATCGCGGTGCAGGGCGGACCCCTGGAGCACTGCGGCGAGGGACAATTCAAGGTTCTCGCGGGCCAGTTCGGGCAGCGAGTACTTATCCGAAATGACTTCGCCCTGCTCGGTGAACTTGATTTCACCTTCGAGGACGCCGTTGGGCTGGGCAAGGATGGCGTCGTAGGTGGGCCCGCCGCCGCGGCCCACGGACCCGCCGCGGCCATGGAAGAGGCGCACACGGACGCCGTGCTTGGCGGCGACGTCGCGCAGCTTGCGCTGGGTCTTGTGGATCTCCCACTGGCTGGTCATCACGCCGGATTCCTTGTTGGAGTCCGAGTAGCCCAACATGATCTCCTGGACATCGCCGCGCAGCCGCACGAGTTCCCGGTAGGACGGATCAGAGAGCAGCCGGTCCACGATCTCGGCGGAAGCGCGGAGCTCCTCCACGGTTTCCAGCAGCGGCGCGAACCCGATCCTGGCGTAGGGCTTCTCGCCAAAGAGGTTCACCAGGCCGGCTTCACGGGCCAGGACGGCGGCGGCGAGGACGTCGTCCGCGCCGCGGGTCATGGAAATGATGTACGTCTCGATGACGTCCGGGCCGTAGGAGCGCAGCGCGCGGCGGATCTCCCGGAAGACGTCGTACGTGCCGTCGGCGGCGCCGTCGAGCTTGATCGGGTGGCCGGACAGCGGGCGGCGGGAGGCGAGTTCAGAGCCGAGGACTTCGAAGCGTTCTTCGCGGCTGAGTTCCGCATAGCGCAGTCCGGGACCGCCGATCCGGTCCATCAGCTGCCCCACGGCGTCATGGTGGTGGTCGGCGTGCTCGCGGATATCCAGGGTGGCCAGGTGCAGGCCGAAGGAAGCGATGGCGCGGCGGACACGGGCCAGTGCGCCGTCTGCAGCCAGCGACGCCGAGTGGTTGCGGAGCGAGAGTTCCAGCAGTTCCAGGTCCGCCAGGAGTTCGTCGGTGCCGCTGTAGTCCCGGCCATGCTCGTGGTTGGAGTTGGCCGCCACCCGCTTGCCCGTGTTGATGAGCTTGGCCTTGATGCAGGTGAGCTTCAGCCGGTAAGGCTCCTGAGCGTTGAGTTCAAGGACCCTCCGGTCAAGGCCAGGCAGCTTCTTCAGGTCCGCGCCGATGGATTCGAGCAGTTCGTTGTCCGCTCCGGCAAGCGCCGTGGAGTTGGAGAGAATGGAAATCAGGTCGTCGATCATCGCGATGCTGATCCGGACGGCATGCTGGTTCTGGATCTGCAGGATCTCCCGGGTGACCGCCGCGGTGACGTTGGGGTTGCCGTCGCGATCGCCGCCGATCCAGGAACCGAAGCGGATGGGAGCATCCTTGGACGCGAGACTGACGCCGTGCTCGCCTAGCAGTTCGGAGAATTCCGCCAGCATTTCGGGCATGGCGTCGGTGAGGATGCCGCCCAGGTAGTAAATCGCGTTCCGGGCCTCATCCACCGGTGTGGGCCGGACCTGGCGGAGTTCGTCCGTCTGCCACATCTGGTCAATGATCTCGGCGAGCTGGCGGTCCTGGCGGCGGCGGGCAGTGGTGCCCTCCGAGGTGGGCTGGGCCAGCACGTCGGAGAGCTTGCGGATCTTGTCCAGCACCGAGCGGCGCGAGGCTTCGGTGGGGTGTGCCGTGAAAATGGGCCGGACATCGAGCCCGTTGACTACTTCCTGCAGCACGCCGGGGCCGGCCTGTTCAGCGATCTCCGCGACGGTTTTCGCGAGCCAGCCGTCCTTTTCCGCCCGGGTCCGGAGGCCACGCACGCGGTGGACCTGTTCGGCCGCGTTGGCGAGGTGGAAGTAGAAGGCGAAAGCGCGCACCAGGTCCGTGGCCTGCTCGATGGGCAGGGAGCCGAGGAGTTCGCGGACCTGGGCCACGACGTCGTGCGCACTCCACGGGCCGGTGGCATCCGCACCCCCGCGCGCCGCCTCCTTGGATTCCTTGGTGAGGAGGCGGACCTGCTCCACGAGGTCCAGAAGCTCGGGCCCGTGCTGGCGGACCAGGGATTCACCCAGGAGGGTGGAGACGCGGCGGACGTCAGCCCTCAATTCTGAGGCAAGATCGGTTTCGGGATGTTCTGCAGTGTGAGCCATGGAAGCTATCTTTCGAGGGTTTCGGACTTGGCTCGTACACTGCGCTGGATACTGTGAGCCACGTTACTAGCTAAAGATGCTACCCGCAGTGGGGCACCTCACGGGAATCTGTCTCAGATAATGTCAGCTCCCGATTGATATCCGACATGCTGCTTTACGCTCTCGAGCTCCGCCCGCAGCTGTGCAAGCTCCTTCCGGGAGGCAGCAAATTGAGCCCTGCGACGCTTCGCTTCCCAGGCATTGCCGATGAGGACAAACAGCCCGGCCGGCACAGCGGCAGCAAGGGCCCAGCCGGCCGCAACAAAAAAGTCCAGTGCCAGCGGAAGTGCGGCACGGAAGTCCACGAACTCATTCACAACGTTGGCGACGCCGCTGAGTGTCCCGTCCAGCGGCTCCAGGAACTGCCCTACCATGGGTGTCTCCGCGAGCGACGGCGGATCGATCCTGGCTTCCTTATCGCCGCCCCAGCGGCCTTCGCCCAGATGGTTCAGGACGTAGATGCCTGCGGCAAGGCTGGCTGCAATAAATACGTGGACACCGGCGAACAGAGCCAGATCCGGACGCCAGGGCCGCCGCAACAGCAGTACCACCGCCGCGAAAGCCAATGCCACGATCCAGGTCAGGTATTGAAGCCAGCCGCTGCTGACTCCCGCAAGTATGTCCACAGCACCCATTCAACAGTGCGGACCACGCAGTTCTTCAAACCACCCCGGAATGAACACCCGCCATGCACGGTTGTAGCCGGGGCAAAGAAACCTCCGAAAGGAACCATGAGCACCATTCCAGCCGCCAGGGCGGAGCGCTGGCAGCGCTTCCGCGACAACCGGAACAAGGCCCTCGCCGCCCGCCACGGCTGGCTGACCCTCACGTCCTTCCAGTGGCTGGAAGACTCCCCCGCCGCCGTCGAGCTGGTGCCCGGACTGTGGTCCGCGGACGGTACGACGGCGACACTCACCGCAGTGCCGGCTGACGCGCTGTCCATGGTGGAGTCGGGCGAAGCAGTCAACGGGACGGTTTCCGCCGCGCTCAACGATGAGGAATCGCTGATGTGGGTCCAGTACGGCGGGGCGGACGGCGCACAGGTGGTGGTTGAGCTGGCCATGCGGGGTGGCCGCTACGCCATCCGCACCCGGGACGCGGCGTCCCCCACCCTTACTGAGTTCGCCGGCGTCCCCACCTACGGATATGACCCGCGTTGGGAAGTGGCCGGCAGGTTCGAACCCTACCCCGAACCAGTGGATGTGCCCATCGCCACGGCAAATCCCCTGGTGGACGGCGTCCACCGCACCGTGGGCGAGGTGGTGTTCCGCCTTCCGGGCAGCCCCCACGAATGCCGGCTGCAGGCAGAGGAGGAAAAGCTCGGGGCATTGACCGTCACGTTCCACGACGAAACCAACGGCGACACCACCGATGACTGGCGTAAACTCGCCGTGCCGCGGCCCCGGCCAAACGCGTCAGTGGTGCTGGATTTCAACCGCGCCATCAACTACCCCAGTGCCTTCACCCCCTACGGCACCTGCCCCATGCCCGTGAAGAACAACTCGCTGGACGTGCGTGTGGAGGCCGGCGAGAAGCAGCCGTACCCGCCCGGGGACTAGACGATCGCCGAGACTCCGGTGACGGCACGGCCCACAATCAGGGTGTTGATTTCGAACGATCCTTCGTAGGTGTAGATGGCCTCGGCGTCCGAGAAGATCCTGGCCATCCGGTAATCGGTCACGATGCCGTTCCCGCCAAGGATCGAGCGGCCCAGCGCCACGGTCTCCCGCATCCGGGCGCTGAGGTAGGACTTGGCGAGCGCCACTTGCGGCATGTCGGCGGCGCCGTCGTCCTGCAGCCTGGCGAGCCCCACCATCATGCCCATGCTCGCCACGGCGTTGCCCAGCATGGTCACGAGCTGCTGCTGGATGAGCTGGAACTGTGCCAGCGGACGCCCGAACTGCCGGCGTTCGACGGCGTACTGCCGGGCGACGTCGAACGCCGCCAGCTGCTGGCCCACCGCCTGCCAGGCCACCATGATGCGCGAACCCCGCAGCAGCTCGTTGGTGTCCTCGAAGCTGTTGATGGCGGCGAAGCGGTCCGCCTCCGCCACCCGGACGTTGTGGAAGACGATGTCAGCGTTTTGAACGGTGCGCAGGGCGATCTTGTTTTCGATCCGGTTCCGGCTGACTCCCGGCAGGGTGGCGTCCACGATGAAGCCCCGCACTGACCCGTTCGCCTCGTCCTTGGCCCAGACCAGCATGTAGTCGCAGAACGTCCCGTTGCCGATCCACCGCTTGGCGCCATTGAGGACCCAGGTGTCCCCGCCGTCGTCGGATTTTCCTGTTGCTGAGGAGATCCGCCGGGCGCGGGTCTCCATGCCGCCGGCAACGTCAGAGCCGTGGTTCGGTTCGGTCAGGGCGAAGGCCCCGGTGATGCGCAGGTTCGAGGCATCCTCCAGAAGCCGCTGCCTCTGGTCCTCGGTGCCGAAGGCGTACAGGGACTCCACAAACAGATCGTGATGGACCAGGAAGAACGTTGCGATGGAGGTGTCCACGCGCGTCATCTCGGCGATCACCAGCCCGGCGAAGAGGTGGCTGTAGCCGCGCTGCGCGGGTGTGCTCAACTGCAGGGCCGCGAGCTTGGGCAGGATGTGCGCCGGGAACTCGGCCTTGTTCCACCAGTCGCCGGCGTACGGGGCAATTTCCGTGGCCAGGAACTCCCGCAGTTCGGCCAGTTTCTCCCGTTCGGCCTGGTTCAGCAGGGATTCAACGGCGAAGAAGTCTGCCGCGGGCAGGCTGGACACGGTTTCCGCGGTGGACTGGGCGGCGGTGGTCATTTCGGCCCCATCCGGATGGCCCCGTCAAGCCGGATGGTTTCTCCGTTGAGCATGGCGTTGTCCACGATGTGCGCCACCAGGCCTGCGTATTCGTCGGGCCGGCCAAGCCTGGAAGGGTGCGGAACCTGTGAGCCCAGCGAATCCTGCGCTTCCTTCGGCAGCCCCGCCATCATGGGCGTTTCGAAGATTCCAGGGGCTATGGTGACCACCCGCACCAGCGAGCGCGCCAGCTCGCGGGCGATGGGCAGGGTCATGGCTGCCACGGCGCCCTTTGAGGCAGCGTAGGCAGGCTGCCCGATTTGTCCCTCGAAAGCAGCCACCGAGGCGGTGTTGATGATGACGCCACGCTCGGGTCCGCCCAGCGTCGTGGTGGCCGGTTCGGTGGCAACCATCGCCGCTGCGGCCAGACGGAGCACATTGAAGGTCCCCACCAGATTGACCTGGATAACCCGGGTGAACGCCTCCAGCGGGAGCACACCCTCCCTGCCCAGCACCTTCCCGGGGGTTGCGATGCCTGCGCAGTTAACCACAATCCGCAACGGCCCCAGTGCTGTGGCGGCGTCGACGGCGGCCTGCACGTCGGCCTCGCTTGTCACGTCCGCAGGCACAAAGACAGCCGACTTTTCGGGGCTTCCGGCCGGGCCCGCGTCCGGGCGGGGGCTGCCGCCGCTGTTCAAGGCCACACTGTTCGCAGCCCCGTTCAGCTCAGCCGCGAAAGCTGCGCCCGCCGAGGACGGAAGATCAACAAGCACTACGGAGGCGCCGTCGTCGAACAGCCTGCGGGCCGTCGCGGCCCCCAGGCCCGAGGCGCCTCCGGTGACCAGCGCGACGCTGCCAGTGACGTCCATCCATCCTCCTTGATGAGTGAATGCTTCCGCGGGTAACCGCGGAAGCATTAGTTAGTGCATGTTAACTGAAATTCCTGCGGGTCCGCACTACCGGCCCTCCGCCGGCATGCCGCCAGGCCCGGCTAGGGTGGAAGCCATGACTTTCGCGGATGCCTCCCCTACCGTTGACTGGCAGGAAAGGGCCAACGTGGCCGCCCGTTCTGTGACTGCGCTCTTTGGCAGGAAGCTGTTCTTCCTGCCCGGCACCCACCTGGCGGCGGTGAAGTGGCCGGCCCCGGCCTGGCGGTACGGCCTGAAAGGGACACCGCTCCATCCGTGGCATTACTGGTGGCAGGCCCACTACGTTGACTGCCTGGTGGATGCGGGCCGGCGGGAGTTGGGGAACGGCGCCGCCCCGGCCGCGAGGTTCGACGGCCCCGCTCAGCCCAGCGCGGGCCGGCTGGCCTCCCGGCTGGTGACCGGGATGTGGCTGCGCAACGGCTTCAGCTTTGTCAATAACTACTACGACGACATGGCCTGGCTGGCACTCGCCACCCACCGGCTCGACGAGCTCGCAGAGGAGACGTGCAACCCCGGGCGCCGGCGTAATGCACGCGTCCGCACGTCCCTCACCCCGCAGTTTGATGAGGCCTGCACCGGTGACCTGGGCGGGGGTGCCTTCTGGAGCAAACAACGGGACTTCAAGAACACTCCGGCCACGGCACCCATTGCGCTCTTTTATGCCCGCACAGGCAACCCTGCAAAGGCGCAGTCGCTGCTGGACTGGCTGGACGCAACGCTTTTCGATCCGGACCAGGGCCTGTACCTGGACGGCGCCCGGCTGGGCCCGGAAGGAACCGTGGTGGTGGACAGGGCGGTCTACACCTACAACCAGGGCCCGGTCCTGGGCGCCCTGCTCGAGCTGGGCGGGGACAGGAACCTCGCCAGGGCGGCCGAACTGGTGGACGCGGTGGACCGACTGCTCACCGTCCCGGTCCAGGTCTCCGCAGCGAAAGGCGCCGGGGACGCCGAAGGCAGGGTGCTGCGTTGCGAGGGAACGGGCGACGGCGGCCTGTTCACCGGGATCCTGTCCCGTTACCTTGCCCTCGCCGCAGCCGATGCCAGGCTTTCGGTGCGGACCCGGGCTACCGCTGCCCGGCTGGTGCTGGACACTGCCGGGGCATTCTGGGAAGGACAGCGGCCTGCCCGCCCCACCGGAGGGCCGGTCCACAAGGGGCAGCACGGAAGGTCCGTCTTCCCGCAGCACGCGTCCCACCCGGCGGACACCAGCTACCCGCCCGGATCCGTCGTTGAGCTCTCCACCCAACTGCAGGCCTGGATGGCCATCGAGGCCGCTGCTTCCATCGCCGGGGCGGAGTAGCGCGTGCAGGCTTCCCCACCCGGCAGCCTGCCGGCGTTAGCTTCCGGTTCAGGAACCGGTCAGTGGATGGCGGCGAGGGGCGTCACCGTGCCGCTCTTGACGCTGACGGGACCGCCGGCCGCCGTGAGCCGTGCTTCCTTGCCGCCGGGCGGCGGGAAGACGAGCGAGGTGAGGGTCCGCCGGCCGCCGTCCACAAACACCTCTACAGACGAGCGGTCCACGTAGGCGGTCAGGCGCACGGTCCCGCCTGAACCGGCCTGCGTGGTGCGGACTTGGCGGTAGGTGCCGCTGGCCTCATCACCTGCCACGTCCGGGCCGGAACCGTCCGCCGCCGCGTCCCCCTCCCGGAGCACAAAGGCCTTCCCCGTGGCAAAGTCGTAACCCATGGTGGCGTAGGTCTGGCCGGCACTTTGCAGGAGCAAACGGGCCTCACCGGTTCCGGACGCAGGCTTTTCGAGTTCCACGTCAACCTTGAACGCCCCGCTGTCCGGAACCGGCAGGGCCTCGCCCGTGCCCTCCTCGACAGGGCCGGCGGGGATCTGCGCCGGAGCGCCCTCCAGGGACTCCAGCGCCGAGGTGGGCGTGGAAACCAAAACCGGCCGCCCGCCGTCGGACACCAACTTGATGTCACGCACGGCGGACGCCGCGCCGAACCAGTCCCGCGTGGGCAGGCCGCGGGCGTAAGCCCAGTTGTTCATCCAGCCGATGGCGTGGCGGGACGCTTTGCGCTGGCCGTCGGTCAGCCGTGGATCGTCCCAGGTGACGGCGGCGTAGAAGTCCGCGCCGTCGTCGAGCCACTGGTGGCCGCCGGCGTCCGGGGCGAAGGTCTGTCCGTCCCAGCCGCCGGTCCAGTAGGCCAGGCCGGTGGTCCGGCCTTCCGGCGAGCCGTTGGCGCTGGCCGCCAGCACCCAGGTCCGGCGGGCGGGATCGCCGTTAACGTCCAACTGGAAGAAGTCCGGGCACTCGAGGATGCCCAGCCCGTCGCGTTCAAAGGCGGACACATAGCTCCACTGCAACAGGTCCTTGGAGGTGTAGAAGCCGATCTTGTGGCCTTCGGCGAGCAGCATGAGCCACTGGTTGTTGGCGTCGTCCCGGACAATCCGCGGATCCCGCCAGTGCTCCGCACCAGGGTTTTCCATCACCGGATTCCCGTCGTAGCTGCTGAAGCTGTACCCGTTGTCGGTGGAGTAGAACAGTGATTGGCGCTGGACGCCGTCGTGCTGCTGGGTCAGGATTGCCACCACTGCCCCTTTGCCAAAGCCCGCCGTGCCCTCGGCATCGACGACGGCCGTGCCGGTTTCGATGTCCCCGAGCCCGTTGCGGAACTTCTGGATGGCTACGCCTTCGTTCTTCCAATGGACCAGGTCGGTGCTGGTGGCGTGGAACCACTCGGTCCCGTTCCCCTCCGGGTAGTCGGCGTTGTAAAGGTAGTAGTAGTGCCACAGACCGTCCAGGAAGAACGGGCGCTGGGGGTCGTTCATCCACCGCTGTTCCGGGGTGAGGTGGTAGGCGGGGCGGTAGCCGGGATCCCCGGCAGGGGCTTCAAGGCTTGCAGCGTCAGGTTCCGGCCACGTCCGCGCCACGCCAAGATCCGTGACAAGGGAATCCCGGGCCTCGGAACTGATGCACGGCGGCAGCCGCACGGTGCCCGGATCCTGCCCAACGCCGTCGGCCGCGCTGCTGCGGAGGTAAACCTGGCCGTCCACGCGTGCGCCTGCCAGCCAGCCACTGCCGCATTCGATGCTGCGCACGTCCTCGGCGCCGTCCGCCGCCACGGCCTTCCCGCTGTCCGCCAGCGTCCGGTCTTCGCCCTTCAGCCACAGCGAAGCGTACGAGCCGGTGCGTTCCCGGGCCGTGTCCTGCGCGGCGGCAACACTGGCCAGGACACGCCCGGCAGTGGCGTCCGCACCGGAGCCGATGTTGCCGGACAGCGCCAGGAAGAGGGCCAGCACCAGGGCAACTCCGGCTGCGGCGGCAAACCAGGGCAAGCGCCGGCCGGGGCGATTCCGGAGGGTGAGTTTGGGAAATTCGCGGGTCATGGTTCTTCGTTCCGTCGCCGAACACACGAATGCCGTCCCCCTCGGGAGGGGAACGGCACCAGCGCAATTGAACCATCAATCCTACGCGGCACCGCTCCGGGACCCAATTACTGTTACACCGCCGGCGGGCGCTTCTTCTGCGGGTAGGGCGCCTCGCCGCGGGCCAGCATCTCCACAAACCCGGCAATCTTCCGCTCCCGGGTGGCGGCCTGCTTCACCGAGTTGGTCCGGTAGATCAGGGCGAACCGGTTGGTCCTGGTCAGGACATCGAACATCGCCTGGGCGGCGGGAACCGCGGCTATGGCCGCTGCCAGGTCCGCCGGGACTTCGGCTGTGGCCTGTCCCTCGTAGGCCTTGTCCCAGCGGCCGTCTTCCTTGGCTGCGTTCACCGCCGCCCACCCGGCGTCGGCCATCCGGCCCTCCGACTCCAGCCGCGCCACATAAGTGACGTTCCGTGCCGACCACGGGCTTTTGGGTCCCCGGGGCGTCATCCGCTGGAAGGAACTTTCCCCGTCCCGGCGCCTTGCCTGGCCGTCGATCCAGCCGAAGCACAGCGCCTCGTCCAGCGCGGCCGCATAGTCCAGTTCGGTGACCTGGCCGCCCTTTTTGTGCAGGACAAGCCATACACCGGGGCTGGTTTTGTGGTTTTCCTCCAGCCAGGTGCGCCAGGCGGACGCGTCCGGAACCAGCAGTTCCATGAGTTCAACAGCCATGGCCCTATTCTGCTCCTGCACACCGGCACCACAAGCGCGGCGACACCCGGCACACCACGTGGCAGGATGGCACCAAAGTCCCGTTACGATTTCGAAGGAGAAGACATGCTGCGCATCCGACCCCTCCACTTCACCTCCAACATTGAGTCCTGGGACCGGCTCCTCAGCGCCCTGGGCCTGGTCCTGACCGAGGGCGACGGCGGCTTCCGCGTGTTCGACGCCGGCTCGGGCCGCCTTGCCCTCCATGGCGTGCCGGACGGCGCAGCCGAAGACGGGACCACGGCGTTGGCAGTGGAGGTGGGTGACGTAGCTGAGTTCGCCCGCCGCACCAACCTCTCAGCGGCGGACGACGGAACCACGCCCGCGGAAATGATTGCGGCAGACCACGGCGAGGCCTGCAGGATCACGGCGCCGGACGGTTTCAGTTTCCTGGCTGACCCGGCCGCCCACGATGCCCAGGGCGGCGGCGCCGACCCGGCCCTCGCCGTCGTGGGGGTCTGGCTGACGGAGGACCCCACGTCCGCTGCGCAGACGCTGCGGCACGTGGGCGCCCGCCCGCGGCCCGTGCCGGATGCTGACGAAAATGCCGACTTCACCGCCAAGAACGGCGGGGTGCTCCTGGTGCGTCCGGCGTCGGGCACTCCGCGCTCCGGACTTGGCTTTGAGTACGACGGCGGGCTGGCGCCGCTGCGGGAACGCCTCGCCGCCGCCGGGATCGAGGCAGGCATCACCGAGGAGGCGTTTGGCAGCACGCTCCACGTGCCCAACCCGGACGCGGGCGCCGCCGCGCCCCACGTGCCGGCCACGGTATGGATCTCCGAGCGGCGTCCCATGGGGTAGAACTTAACCATGAACGTGCGCACCCCTGACCCGAATCCCGGCTGGCTCTCCGAAGAAGACCTCTTTGAAGCGCGCGGGCGGCTGCCCATGGTTTACGTCGAGGCAGTGCCGGTCCGGCTGGATCCGCTGGGCTTCGTCAATGAAGTGGGAACCCTTCTCCAGGCGGACGAGGACGGCACCATGGTCCGGTCCCTTGTTTCCGGCCGCGTCATCTACCGCGAAACCATCCGCGCGGCCCTTCTCCGGCACATGGAAAAGGACCTCGGCCCGCTGGCGTTCCCGCAACTTCCCATCAGCCCGGTGCCCTTCACCGTGGCGGAGTACTTCCCCGCGCCGTCCCAGACCGGCTTCACCGACGAGCGCCAACACGCCGTCTCCCTGGCTTATGTGATCCCCGTGACCGGCGAATGCGAGCCCCGCCAGGACGCCCTGGAACTCACCTGGATGACCCCCGAGGAAGTGCTCAGTCCCGGCGTCCAGGTGGAGTTCACCGGCGGACGCGGCGGCCTCATCCGGCAGGCCCTGGCCTTCGCGGGCGTGGGGTTCTGACACCCTCGGCCGCACCCGGCGTCCCCGACTTCCGGCACCCTCCTTTGTAGACTGTAGGGCGGACCGCAAGAGAACTTAAGGACTCCCATGACCGAAACACCAGCCGCCCGGCACCATCGTGAACAGCAGGCTGGATCCCTGACTACCGGCAGCCACATCCTCCTGCCCGACGGTGAACGGACGGCGGAGATCCACCAGGTGGAACTGGAACCGGACGATTTCGGCGCCCCGGCGCTGGTACTCGCCAGCCTGGCCGGAGGCGGCACGTTGCGCATCGCCGTGGGCACCACCGTGACGGTGACTGACGGAGAGTCCGACGCCGTCACGCAGCTTCGGCTGCCCGTGGAGCCTTCCGGGGAGGCCGGGCAGGAGCAGCCCGGCGACACTCCCGCTGCGGCACCTGTGGCTCCCGCCGTCGTCGTACCTCCCCTGCCGCCTGTTCCCCCGGCCGGCAGCGGCGCCAGCGAGGAGGAGCTCGCGCTGATTCCGGCTCCACAAGGTACGCCGGAATCGGTGGTGGAAGCCGCATCGGAAGCCCACCCGGACGCCACGGGAGTGCTGCTGCTGGCGGACCGCCTGGCGAAGGGCGTGAACTTCAAGTCCGGCAGCTGCCTCAAGGATTTGAGCGATCTCGCGCATGAACTCTTCATCACCCTCAAGGACGCGGACGGCTCCCTGGCTGTCGCGGACCTGCTGAATGTCCTGCCCTTTGACGGGAATCCCGGCCGGTGGGCGTCTGTGGAGGCGTCCCTGGCGCTGTCCAGCTACATCTGCCGGCAGGACGGCCAGCGGGAGCGGGCAGAGGTGTACGAACGGCTGATCCGCACGCCGGAAAACCAGGAGACCGATCCGTTCAAGGCCAGGATGGCAGCCAAGGTCCGGCAGCGCTCGCTGAACGAGCCCAACCTGTACGACAAGGAAATCTTCCGGTCCATCGACAACTCCAACCACGACGCCGAGCGGGAATGGCGGCTGCTGCGGCTCGAATCCCTGCTGTTCCTTCGGGCGCACGGAGGTTCGGAAACCATCGGGCAGGGCGAACTTGAGCGCCGCATCAGCAATGAACTCGAGGCCGTCCGCGCCTAGGAAAATTACCCCTACCCGGCGTCCGGCCGGAGTTGTACATTCGGGGCTATGACTAACAATCTGAGCGTGGTGATCAATGCTGACGCGCCGCAGGTCTGGACAATGCTGCGCGAACCGTCCAAAGTCGCCGAATGGCACGGCTGGCAGGCCGAGGACCTGGACGCCGAGATCAAGGAAATCTACTTCTCGGCAGACGTCGAGGAAGCGCCGGACCACACCAGCTTTACGGTCCACGGCGGTGACATCTTCGAGCTGAGGCCGGTTCCCCAAGGGACCTTGGTGAGCGTGACGCGGGCTGCGGTGGACCACAACTCCGAATGGGCGGCCTGGGACGAGGACATCACCCAGGGCTGGCTCACGTTCCTGCAGCAGCTCCGCTTCGCACTGGAACGCCACCCGCACGGCAAGCGCCATACACTGTTCCTGCAACTACCGGGCGGACCCGGCTCGGCGATCGAAAAACTCGGTCTGGCCGAGCTCCCGGCGCGTGGTGACGACTACCGGCTGACCCTGGGCACGGGCGAGGAAATCTCCGGAAAGGTCTGGTACCGGACCAACCATCAGGTGGGACTGACGGTCCACAGCTACGCGGACCATGGTGACGGCCTGCTCGTAGTGGCCGACCAGCTTGCCATTGAGGACGTCCGGCCCGACGGCGGGTCCCTGGTCATCGCCTCGACGTACGGCCTGGGTGCCGGCAGGCTCGACTCGATCCGCGAATCCTGGGACTCGTGGCGCGCTGAGAACTACCCCACATCCGAACCGGTGAGCTGAGGGACCTGCGCGATTGCTGGCACACTGGTACGGTGCCAGCCAACCCTGCTTCTGTTCCTTCCCCTTCTGCCGCCCCGACTGCCACTGGCTTCCAGCCGTCGTCCCCCGGCGAGGCTGCGCCGGGTGCAGCGGCGCGGCAGTCTGAGTTCGGGTTCCGGGTGGGTACCCGCCTTGCGGAGTCCTGCGGGCCCTCGGCTGCCCAGGCGGCGGCCAACGGCGGCCAGTTCCTGGGGCGCACCGGCACCATCACCACCCCCCACGGTGAGATCCAGACTCCGGCGTTCATCGCCGTCGGGACCAAAGCCACGGTCAAGGCAGTGCTGCCCGAGTCCATGGCGGACCTCGGGGCCCAGGCCCTGCTGGCCAACGCCTACCACCTGTACCTGCAGCCGGGCGCGGACATCCTGGACGAGGCGGGCGGCCTTGGCGCGTTCATGAACTGGTCCGGGCCCACTTTCACGGACTCCGGCGGGTTCCAGGTGATGAGCCTGGGCTCTGGGTTCAAGAAGGTCATCGACATGAAGTCGGTGGACGCTTCCGGGCCGGATGACGCCGTCGCCCCCGGCAAGGAACGCCTGGCGCACATCGACGATGACGGCGTTTGGTTCAAATCGCACCTGAACGGCGATAAGCACCGCTTCTCCCCTGAGATCTCGATGCAGGTCCAGCACCAGATCGGTGCGGACATCATGTTCGCCTTCGATGAGCTGACCACGCTGCAGAACTCGCGCGGCTACCAGGAGGAATCGCTGGAGCGCACCCGGCTGTGGGCACTGCGCTGCATCGAGGAGCACTTCCGGCTCACCTCGTCCCGGGTGGGCAAGCCGTACCAGGCCCTGTTCGGGGTCATCCAGGGCGCGCAGTACGAGGACCTGCGGCGGAAGGCCTGCCGGGATCTGGGTGCCATGCCGTTCGACGGGTTCGGCATTGGCGGGGCGCTGGAAAAGGAGAACCTGGGCACCATTGTGCGCTGGTGCAACGAGGAGCTGCCGGAGGACAAACCGCGCCACCTGTTGGGGATTTCCGAGCCGGACGACATTTTCACCGCCATCGAGAACGGCGCCGACACCTTCGACTGCGTCTCCCCCACCCGGGTGGCGCGGAACTCCGCCTTTTACACACCGCAGGGCCGTTTCAACCTGTCCGGCGCCAAGTACAAGCGCGATTTCGGACCCCTCCAGGACGGCTGCGGCTGCTACACCTGCACCCACTACTCCCGGGCGTACATCCACCACCTGTTCAAGGCCAAGGAGATGCTGTCCGCCACGCTGATCTCCATCCACAATGAGCGTTTCGTGGTGAAGATGGTGGACGACGCCCGCCTGGCCATCGAGGCCGGCACCTTCTTCGAGTTCAAGGCCGAGACGCTGGGGCAGTACTACTCCTAGCGTGACCCCGCCGTCGTAATTCCTGGAATGGGGCGGCGGGCAGGATGGTGCCCAGGCGCCGTTTCGACGGTTCCCTGCGCGCTCGACGTTCCGCAGCACCGCGTGCGCAGGGAACCGTCGAAACGGGCTTGTCCACATAGCGGTGTCCGGCCCTGGGCGGCTGACTTCCGCCCGGGGATTGTGTAGCCATGACCACACTTGCTGCCCTTCCTTCGTCGGCAAACCTCTGGCGGACGGAGGAACTTCTCGAACAGGGGCTGAACTCCCGGGCCATCGCGGCACTGGTCCGCGAAGGGACGCTGCTCCGTGTGCGGCGTGGTTGCTACGCCCGCAGCGCCTGGTGGACAGCTTTGAAAGCCGCCGGACGCCGTCGCCAAATCATCCACGCCCATGCGCACGGAACCAGAACGACGTCGACGGGCGGCTTTGTTTACAGCCACACCTCGGGTGCCAGCTTGCGGCGGCTTCACCTGTGGGACGTCGATGACCTGGTGCACTTGACCCAATCGGGCCGCCCGTCCAAGATCTCACACGGGCGTGGAGTCGTTGCCCACACCAGGAGCCTTAGTAGCCGGGACCTTGCCTTTGTAGAGGGCTTGCCGTGCACCTCGTTGGAGCGAACGGTGGTGGACTGCTGCCTTATGTTCAATCTCCGCCAGTCGGTGATCCTGGTGGATCACGCTGCCAGGCTGGGCGCAGATTTGCAGCTCCTAAGGAGTCAGTGCGCCGCGTTGGCAGGCCGCAACGGAGTGGTGGCACTGCGCCGGGCCCTTGAACTTGCCGACCCCCGTTCAGAGTCAGCCGGCGAGAGCCTCACCCGGGAACTGCTCGTGAGGCTCAAAATCGAGCTCCCCGTACCGCAGTTCGAAGTTCACACGCCACTGGGACGGCACCGGCTGGACTTCGCCTGGCCGGAACGCAAGGTTGCCCTTGAATTTGATGGCAAGTCAAAGTACTTCGAGTACCGGCCCACCAATGAGGTCCTGTTCGAGGAACGCCGGCGAGAGAAAGCGCTAATGGAGGAAGGCTGGACGTTTCTCCGGATCGAGTGGAAGGACCTTTTCAACGAGGCCGAGTTCAAGTACCGCGTGCTGCGGGCGCTGGCGCAGGGCGCGGAACACGGCTAAGCACCGCCGTTTCGACGGTTCCCTGCGCACGCGACGATCTCGAACGTCGAGTGAGCAGGGAACCGTCGAGTCGGGCAGCAGGGGCCGGCGAAGGCTGCTCAAGCCGCGGGCGCGGGGACGACGCCGTAGCTCGGCTCGCGCTTCTTGATCCAGCCGATGACCAGGGATGTGACAGGCACGAGGATGAACTCCACCAGGGTTTTGTAGACGAAGCCCACCACCACGTAGTTCACGAAAGTTCCGAAGTCGGTGATGCCGATGACAGACGCCGCGATGCTGCAGAAGATGAGGGTGTCCACGAACTCGCCGGCACCTGAAGAACCCATCAGGCGCGCCCACAGGGACTTCTCCCCCGAACGGGCCTTCATCCTGACAAGGATCCACGAGTTGATGGTCTGCCCTGCGAGGAAGGCAAGCAGCGAAGCCAGCACAATCTGCGGGACGGGGCCCAGTGCGCCTTCCAGGGCGGCCTGCTTGGTCGTTCCGAACTCGTCGTCGAAGCCGGGCAGGGCAATGATCACCCAGTAGCAGAGGGATGCGAAGACAGACAGAGCGAAGGTGGTCAGAATAGCCTTGCGGGCCACCTTGAACCCATAGACCTCACTGATGACGTCGCCCAAAATGTACGCCAGGGGAAAGAGGAAGAAACCGCCGTCGGTGATGATTGGCCCGATGGCTACGCCCTTGGACGCGCCGATATTGGACAGGATCAGCACCACTGCCATGGATGCCAGCATGATCCCGAAGTACGGGGACCCTATCGAGGCGAACTTGGCCGCGCCGCCTGACGGGGTTGTTTCGGGCAGGGCGTTGTGGCCTGGGGCTGAGGGCATGGGAGTCCATTCATAGTGGTTCGCTCGGCGCACGGGATGGTACCGGCCGCCGGCTGTATTAGCACTGTCCGCCCAATTCTCCCATTGAACTGCAGCAGCAAAAAGACCGGGATGTGCGCACGGAACTGAACGCGTTCAATTTATGAAATACCTTATTGAACACGTTCAAACTCCAGGAGCCTTCAAGTGACCAAGAGCGAGCAGACACGCCAGCTGGTGGCGGACGTTGCCCTCAGGATGTTCCGTGAAATCGGCTTCGCGAAGACCACCATGCGCGCCATCGCCGGGGAAGCCGGAATCTCGGTTGGCAACGCCTACTACTACTTCGCCTCAAAGGACGATCTGGTCCACGAGCTCTACCTTCAGGTGCAGGCAGAGCATGCGGCCAAGGCAGCCGAGGAACTCCATGATTCCGGCGATCTGTCCGCGCGCCTCAAAACCGTCCTTCACGCCGGCCTGGACGTTATGGCTCCCTACCACCGGTTTGGTGCCGATTTCGTGGCCACGGCCATCCGTCCCACTTCCCCGGTGAACCCCTTTGCTGCCGGCTCAACGACAGCACGCGAGGCTTCCCTGAGTATCTTCCGCGCGGCGGTTGACGGAGCTAAACCCGCGGCACCGAAGAAGCTGCGCGCCGACCTGCCTGAACTGCTGTGGCTTTATTACATGGGCATCACCCTCTTCTGGGTCTACGACACGTCAGAAGGGCAGCAGCGGACCCGGCGCCTGGTGGACGGATCCGTCCCCTTGATCACACGGGGACTCTCGCTGGCGCGGATTCCCGGGGTGGGCAAAATATTGGACGACGTCCTCAGCTTGAGCCGCAGCGTCCGCAGCTAAACACCAGAAACAACAATGGGGGAAAAGATGAGCAGCACTCGAACGGTGGTCCTGGCCGGAGCTTCCGGTTTCATCGGCAGGTACTTCCGGCAGCGTTTTGAGCAGGACGGCTGGACCGTCCGCACCATCAGCCGCAAGGGCGCCAAGAGCTCGCCCTCAGTCACGTGGGATGACGACGACGCCGGGCTGGCCCGGGTGATCGACGGTGCCGAACTTCTCGTCAACCTCGCCGGACGCTCCGTCTCCTGCCGCTACAACGCCAAGAACAAGGCAAGCATTCTGGAGTCGCGGGTCGCAACCACGGCGGCACTCGGCCGGGCTCTGGCTCTCTGCCGCCAGCCGCCGTCGACCTGGCTGAACGCGAGCACGGGCACCATCTACCGCTACGCCTTGGACGGCCCCCAGACAGAACGCGACGGCGAGCTGGGGACCGGCTTCTCGGTAGACGTGGCCCGCGCCTGGGAGACGGAGCTGGAAGCGGCCGATACACCTGCGACACGAAAGATCCCGCTCCGGATCGCCATCGTTCTGGGCCCGGGCGGCGGCGCATTGCGGCCCTTTGCCACCTTGGCACGCTTGGGACTCGGAGGCCGCATGGGCCCTGGCACACAGAAATTCAGCTGGATCCACGTAGAGGACCTCTACCGGACCGTGCGCTTTGTGCATGCCCGGAAGGACATCGCCGGCCCGGTCAATGTTTCGTCACCGGACGTGGTGGACAACCGCGAACTGATGCGCATGGTCCGGCGTGCCTACCGCGCCCGGTTCGGAGTTCCCACGCCGGCGTGGCTGCTGCGGCTGGGCGCCAGACTGATCCGGACAGAAACCGAACTGGTCCTGAAAAGCCGCTGGGTCCAGCCGCAGAAGCTGTTGGACGCAGGTTTTGTCTACAGTCAGCCTGAATTGGGCCGGGCACTACAGCAGATCGCCAAGGGCAGGTCATGACCCGCGCTGTTAGCAACCAGCTGAACAAGGCCACGGAGCAGTGCCGGCAGCTGACCCTGGAGCCCTGACCACGCTTCAATGGCCTGCGCTGTTCAGACACACAAAGCGGGCGGGCGACGCCGGATGGCAGGATAGTGCCATGACTTCTGTTTCCGCTGACGTCCAGTCGTCCGCTGCCGCTCCCGCCGTCGTCCTGACGATCGCAGGCTCTGAGGCCACCGGCGGCGCCGGCGCCCAGGCCGACCTGAAGACCTTTCAGGAGCTCGGCGTTTTTGGCATCGCCAACTTGACCTGCATCGTGTCCTTCAACCCGAATGACAGCTGGAACCACCGCTTCGTGCCGATGGACCAGCAGGTGATTGCGGACCAGCTGGAGGCGACGACGGCGGCCTACGGGCGGGAGTCCGGTGCACCGTCCGTACTGGAAACCGTGAAGATCGGCATGCTGGGCAGCCCGGCCACCATCAGCACCGTGGCCGGCGCGCTGGCAGCCAGCCAATTCCGCAACGTTGTCCTGGACCCGGTGCTCATCTGCAAGGGCCAGGAGCCCGGGCACGCACTGGACACCGATCAGGCACTGAAGGCGCAGATCCTGCCCTTGGCAACGTTCGTCACGCCGAACCACTTCGAAGCGGAATCCCTTTCCGGCCTGGCAATCACGGACGTGGAGTCGCTGAAGGCCGCAGCCGTGCGCATCCACGAGTTGAGCGGAGCCGCGGTGCTCGCCAAGGGCGGCGTGAGGCTGGAAGGCCCTGACGCCGTCGACGTTTTCTATGACGGTGAAACCCTCGAAGTCCTCCGCGAGCAGAAGGTGGGCGAGGTGGCGGTATCCGGTGCCGGGTGCTCGCTTGCTGCGGCGGTGACTGCAGAACTGGCCAAGGGCGCCACGCCGCTGGAGGCCGCCCGCACGGCAAAGGCCTTCGTCACCGAGGGAATCCGCAACCGCGTGGCCTCGGGTGCGCCGTTTGATGCGCTCTGGCAGGGCGGCGCGGCCTAGCCTAGCGCGGGTCCGCGACCTTCCCCATAAACAGCGGCAGGCCGGTCCCGACGTGCACAATCTGGTACTGAAACGGCCGGTCGAAGCTGATGGACTGTGCCGGCTCCGGCTGGATGCTTGTGGCCATGCCGTTGATCTGGGTGACGGCGGCGGCCACGGTCCCTTTCTCCGCCACGGTGATGTTGGCGTCCTGTGCAGCCTGGGTGATCATCAGCCCCGGCTGGATCGCGTCGAAATCGGTGGTGGTACTCAATGTCTCCCGCAGTCCAAGCTGTTCCAGGATGGCGCGCACGTCGAAGTGGCTTTTGTGGTCCCACGTGGGCAATGCCAAGTCAACGTCCTCGGGGTCCGCAGCGTCCAGGGCACGTGCCACCTCGGCCAGCCGGTCGGCTTTGAGGCCGCCGGCACCGCCGTCGGAATCCTCGGCGGGAAGCACAAGCCGCATCACAAAACCCTCACCGTACGGAAGGTCAACGGCCTGCCAGCCGGCGCCCTCGGCGTAGGCAACCTCCTGCATGCCGTGCATCATGGGGACATCAACCACGCCATCCGGGGTGGCGAACGGTGCATCGAAAGTAGTCCCCGCGCTGAACGGAACGTCCCAGGCGCCAGCAAAATAAACGGCGTTGAGCAGGCTGAAGGTGTTGTCGCGGTCGTAGGGAGC
Source organism: Pseudarthrobacter sp. NPDC058329 (assembly GCF_042879835.1). Lineage (NCBI taxonomy): Bacteria > Bacillati > Actinomycetota > Actinomycetes > Micrococcales > Micrococcaceae > Pseudarthrobacter > Pseudarthrobacter sp. NPDC058329. The sequence goes on along the minus strand of NZ_JBHVZR010000014.1, from coordinate 62,619 downwards.
CGGCGCTTTCTTGATCCGGCCGCCTGTATGCCGGCTGACCCATGCATCGATCGCGGGTTTGGTGAGAGCCTCGTCCCGGAAATCGACGGGGTGCACACCCGTCCCGTAGTGCTTCGCGAGCGTATCGAGGTAGCCCCCGCCGGTGGGGACGTTTTTGTCCACAAACAGTCCGTTGGCAGTATGCACCAGCGGTTTGGCAGGCGGGTTGTCCTCGTCCACGGAGCCGGGGTCGCCGTCGTACTCTTCCAGGGACGCGAGCAGCGCATTCATGGCCTCGTCCCGGTCCGTCTCCGGAAGGCCCAGCACGGCATCGATTTCCGCGGCAGCCTCCCCCGATGCCCCGGCCCGCAACATGGCCAGGGCAATCAGCAGGCTCCCCGGCGATGCGATGACGTTCCCCTGATCGCTGGCCAGGAGGGCGTCGCCGAGCCTCAGTGCGGAGTCCCGGAACGAGGCCAGTTCGTCCGGGTAGGCCCCACGGTCCGCCGAGGCGCGTTCCACGCCGTGGGCAGTGAGTAATTCCGGCGCCGCCGGGGCTGCACACGCCGCCAGTCCCATCACAGCACCCAACGCCATCGTCCGCTGAAAACGAAACACCTCTGCTGCCTCCCCCGGCATACCGCGGCGGGAATCCGCCTCCTCCCAGTGAAGCAGCGGCGGGGGGCATCAGGCGATGCCGGTACGGTCACGCTTTGCACTCATTTGGGTCTCACCGGTGCCCCCTCCCACCAGGACGGGTACGACGGCGGGTGGCCACCCGCCGTCGTATCCTCCCTTTGTTACCGGGCGTTAGACGCCCAGCAGGTCCTTGTCTTTGTCGCTTTCCTTGTCGCCGTCCTTGGAGGGACGGTTCCAGGCGTCGCCCTGCTCGCGGTCCAGGTGGGTGGCTTTCTTGTTCTTCAGCGCGAAGATGTAAACCACCAGCGAGATGGCAATGGCCACCGTGACGTAGGTGAAGAACAGGTCCACCCGCTCGGCCTTCTGCAGTGCGGCTCCGATGAGCGGGACCGTGCCACCGAACAGCGAGTTGGCAATCGCGTAGCCCAGGCCGACGCCTAGGGCACGGATGGAGGCCGGGAACAGTTCAGCCTTCACCAGTGCGTTGATGGAGGTGTAACCGCCCACGATCAGCAGGCCACCAAGCATCAGCAGGAAGGCCGTGAAGGAATCCTTGGTGTTGGACAGCGTGGAGAGCAGCGGCCAGGTGAACAGGACCCCCGTGATCCCGAACCAGAGCAGCAGGGGCTTGCGGCCCACCTTGTCCGAGATGATGCCGTACACGGGCTGCAGGAGCATAAAGATGAACAGCGCCCAGAAGTTGATCACGGACGTGTCGGTCTTGGCGATGCCGGACGTATCGTTCATGAACTTCAGGATGAAGTTGGTGTAGGTGTAGAACGCCACCGTGCCGCCAAGCGTGACGCCGATGCAGATCAGCAGCGGCTTCCAGTACTGCGTGAACAGCAACTTCATGGTGCCGGGCTGGGCAACGCCTGCCGCGGCCGGCGTTTTGGCGGCCTGTACCTGTTCCTGGGAAACGGTCTCTTCCATGGAACGCCGCAGCCAAAGGACCACCAGCGCTGCGACGCCGCCCAGTGCGAAGGGAATCCGCCAGCCCCACTCGGTGAGGGCCTCATCCGGCATGGCGTTCTGCAGGATCACCAGGACCAGCAGGGCCAGCATCTGTCCGCCAACGAGCGTGACGTACTGGAAGCTGGAGAAGAAGCCACGGCGCTTGGACGTTGCGGCCTCGGACATGTAGGTGGCACTGGTGCCGTACTCGCCGCCCACCGAAAAGCCCTGGACCAGGCGGATCAGGATGAGCAGGACCAGTGCCCAAACTCCCACTTGCTGGGTGGTGGGCAGGATCGCGATGGCGAAGGAGCCGGCGGACATCAGGGTGACGCTGAGGGTCAACGCCGCCTTGCGGCCCTTGCGGTCGGCGTAGCGGCCGAAGAACCATGCCCCGATGGGCCGCATCAGGAACGACGTCGAGAAGACGGCCATTGCCTCCAGACCGGCCTGAAGGTCATCCTTGGAGTTGAAAAAATGGGACTGGAAGTAGGCGGCAAAGACCGTGTAAACGTACAGGTCGTACCACTCGACCAGGTTGCCGGCCGAGCCCTTGAGGATATTGCTCACCGCCCGGCGCGTCTGGGCTGCCTCGCTCACGGCTGTGGTTTGCTGGGTGCTCATCGCTGAACCTTCCTTGGCTGCGCGGCCCCCACTGTACGCTGCGGCCTGACTGCTGTGCTCTCCATGGCAGCATTGCTCATGGTTCCTCCTCGACGTTGACGTCCCCTGGAAGCCGGAGGACCCCACCAAAGCTATTCGTGAGCCAAGGCACATCCCAAGCGGAAGGCGATTTCCTAACACTTCCTTAGGTTTTCACTTCGGGCCCTGGTGCCGGACGGACGCCGGGGCGGGGCTGAAATCCGGCGGACGCGGTAACCTCCAAAGGCAGGAAAGGAATTTCGCGGGGTCAAAACGGGACAGGAACTGGCAATGAAGGTGCTCATCGTCGAGGACGACGACGCCATGGCGTCCGCCCTGGATGCGGCCGTGGTGTCCGCCGGGCACACGTCCAGCAGGGTTTCCCGCGGTGCCGACGCACTCCTGGAACACCGGCGGTTCGAGGTCATCCTGCTGGACCTGGGCCTTCCGGATATGGACGGCCTCGAGGTACTGCGCAAGCTCCGCCAGGTCACCCCCGTTCCCATCCTGATCCTCACCGCCCGCGACGACGAACGCAGCGTGGTGCTGGGACTGCGCTCGGGAGCCGACGATTACCTCGTCAAGCCCGTGAAGCTGGTGGAACTCCTCGCCAGAATTGAAGCTGTCACCCGCCGGACGGGCCGGGCCAGTGACACCAGGCAGCGGAGCATCGTGCTGGGAGAACTCGAAGTGGACCTCGAGCGCAGGGTGGCCGTCCTCGGTCAGCAGGCCCTTCCCCTGACCCCCACCGAATTCGATCTGCTCGCGCTCCTGGCCGGCCACGCAGGGTCAGTGGTCACACGGGAACAGATTCTGGACGCGCTGTGGGGCGACGCGTTCGTTGCCTCTTCCCGGTCCCTGGACGTGCATCTGACGGGCCTGAGGTCAAAGCTCCAATTGCCGGGCTTCATCATCAACGTCCGTGGGGTTGGCTACCGGGTAGAGGCGGATCCTGCGTGAAGCTCCGCGTCCTCGGGGTCCTGAGCATCCTGGCCGTCCTGCTGGTGCTCATCGCTTCCAACACTATCCTGGCTTCGGCCAGCCGGGAACTCACCCAGGAACTCCAGATCAACAGGGCGGCAGCCCTCAACAGGCTTGCGCAGGTGGCGTTCGACGCCGGGACTGAAGGCGGCGATTCCACCCAGCTTCAGGCCGAAATGGACAGATACTCCGAGCTCTATGGGGAGGGCATCCTGGTCCGGCTCCAGAACGGCACCCTGCGGTCCGGCGGCCTGAGCGAGGACAGGGCGGACGTGAAGGACGCGCTGGCCCGGGCAAACCTGAACCTCAGTGACACAAGCCTGGACCCGTTGCAACCGTTCGGGACCGGTTCCGACGTCATTTCCCGTTCCTTCGGCAGCGCCAGCCAGGTACTCGGTGCCGCCGTCCTGGAGGTCAACCAGGACGCGGCCCGGCAGAAACTGCGCGAACGCTGGCTCGCCGTCGGACTTGCCGCCGCCGCCCTCACGGCCATGCTCCTCATCGGAGCCGGCCAGGTGACCCGCTGGGTGCTTCGCCCGGTCCACCGCCTCAACGCCGCTGTCGCGGAGCTTGAAACCACCGGTCGAAGCAGCCGGCTGCCGGCGGAGGGACCGCCGGAGCTGAGGGAGCTGACCCGCTCGTTCACCGCGATGGCGCAAAGCGTCAGCGACAGCATCGAGGCCCAGCGCCAGCTCATTGCTGACACTTCGCATGAACTGCGTAATCCCGTGGGCGCCCTGCGGCTGCGGATCGACCTGCTGCAGCTGGAGCTGAAAACAGCCCGGGAGCAGGCTGCTGCATCCGCCGTGGTGACTGAGCTTGAGCGGGTGGAAGAAATCCTTGACGGTGTCCTCAGGCTGGCGGCGGCCGAACACCGGGCCGCCGAAGACTCCGCCGGCACTACTTTCAAGACGCCTCCACAGGGAAGTCAGGCACCCATTGATCCCTTCGCCGTCGTGCAGGACATAGCCGAACGGGCCGGACCTGCCGCACGGCTTGCCGGGGCCTCCGTCATCCTCGGCAGTCCGCCCCGGCCCTCCACGCCCATTGCCTGCAACCGGGACCACCTTGCGCAGATGGTGGGAGAACTGCTGAACAACGCCGTCAAGTACGCCGGTCCTGCACACATCTCAGTTGCCGTCCGCGGGCGCGGCGGCACCGTGGTGATCGAAGTGTCCGACGACGGCCCCGGACTTTCGGCCGAAGAGCGGGCGGCCGCCACCCACAGGTTTTGGCGCTCGCCGCAGCACAGGGGCGTCAGCGGCACCGGCCTGGGCATGACCATTGTGGAGAAGCTGGCCGTCGCCAACGGAGGGCGCCTCCTGCTTGCCGAGGCACAACCCCACGGCTTGGCGGCTTCCCTTGAGTTTCCGCGCGCCCCCGAATTTCACGCCCCTGATACCAAGGGAGCACCGCATGCGTGACCTGATGTCAATCCAACTGTCGCGGCGCGAGGCCCTCACGGCCGGTGTTGCCGCAGGGTTGGCAGTTCTGATGATGCCTGCGCTTGGCGCCTGCACCGTGGACGGCCGGCCGGACTCCATCACCGTTGCAGGGGGTGAACCCGGCGGTTTTTACCTCGAATTCGCCACCCTGCTTGCCGCATCCCTGCAGCGCAACGGCGTGGCCCGCCATGCCGCGGCGCTTACCACCGGGGGCAGCCTGGACAACCTTGAACACCTCCTGAGCGGGCGGGCCACATTCGCCGTCGCCCTCGCCGATGCCGCAGCGCAAAGCTCAGCGGACAGGAGCGCACCGAGTGCCGGAATTTCAGCTCTTGGCAGGGTCTACGAAAACTACGTCCACTGCGTGGTCCGAAAGGCCAGCGGCATCCTCACCATCCCCGACCTGGCCGGCAGGGCAGTAGCTGCGGGCGAGCCCGGTTCGGGAACTTCCCTGACGACGCCACGCCTGCTCGAAGCGGCCGGGCTCAGTTCAGCCGACGGCTACGCAGGTTCCACGGGCCCCGGCGGACAGGCGGTCACCGTTGTGAACCTGGGACTCAACGACGGCCTGACAGCGCTCCGCGAGGGATCTGTGGAGGCGTTGTTCTGGTCCGGTGGTGTTCCTACAGCCGCCATCGCTGCCGCCCATAGCGACGTGGGGCTCAATTTCCTGGATCTCTCCGTGCTGCTTCCTTCGCTGCGTGCAAAGTATGGCGCTTTCTACGACCGCGTGCTGATTCCGGCCGGAGCTTACGAAGGCCTGCCCGCGGTATGGACAGTCGGTGTGACCAACCTGTTGCTGTGCCGGACTGACCTGGAGGATACCTCCGTGAAGCGGACTGTGGAGCTCCTGGTGGGTCACGCTGACGAGCTCATTCCGCAGTCCAGCCTGGGGGTGCAGTTCCTCAGCCCGGAATCCCTCATCAACACGGCAGGCCTCCCGCTGCACCCTGCGGCAGCGGACGCGTACCGCGCGCTGCACGGCTGACCCGGCGACGCTCTCTCACTTTCTGCACCTTTTACCGAAACGCTCTCGCACCGACTGGAAGAGCGTTAAGGGAAAAGCAGCAGGAAGTGAAAAACCGTCTAGGACCCGGAGTGGGCCTGCAGGAAGCTGTACACCTCGGTTTCGTCCACGCCCGGGAAGGCGCCCGGCGGCATGGCGGCCAGCAGGTGCGAATGGGCCCGGGCGGACGGCCAGGCGTTCCCGGCCCACTCGGACGTCAAGGACTCAGGCGGGCGTTTGCAGCAGGTGGGATCCGGGCAATTTGAAGTAGCCCGCGCCGTCGTCTCCCGCCCGCGGAACCACTTCACATGCTGGTACGGCACCCCGATGCTGAGCGAAAACTCGCCGCTCGCGGAACGTTCGGTGCGGGCGGTGCACCAGTAGGTTCCGGACGGCGTGTCTGTGTACTGGCTGTAGGCGCTGAACTTGTCCGGCACATCAAACACTGCCCGCGACGTCCAGGCCTTGCACGACGGCTGCCCTTCGATGGCGCCGGTATGGTCCTGCGGAAAGTTCACGCCGTCGTTCTCATACGCCTTGTAGATGATCCCGCTCTGGTGCGTCTTCTGGAAATGTGTGGTGATGCCAAGATGCTTGGTGGCCAGGTTGGTGAAGCGGTGGGCCGCAGTCTCATAGGAAACGGCAAACGCGTCCCGGATATCCTCAACCGCGATCTCCTTCGCAGCCTTGGCTTTCTGCAGAAATTCGACGGTTGCCTGCTCAGGGAGGAGAAGGGCCGCAGCGAAATAGTTGGTGGCCACGCGCTGGGCGAGGAAGTCGCCGTAATTCTTGGGCGTCTCATGCCCCAGAACATAGTGGCCGAGCGCCTGCAGCAGCACCGATCGGGGGTCGTGGTCCTGCCGCTGGCTCTGGGTCAGGTAAATTCTGCGGTTCTTCAAATCGGTGACAGAGCGGGTGGAATGCGGCAAGTCACCCACGTGGTGGAGGCTGAAGCCGAGGTTTTCGGCGATGTCCGCGATGACGTGCTGGCTCAGCGGCCCCGTGGTGTAGCCCACCCCTTTGAGGACCTTCAGCGCCTCAGCTTCGTACTCCGGGAAGTAGTTGCCTCGCTCGCGCATCATGGCACGCAGTTCACCGTTCGCCCGGCGGGCTTCTTCCGGCGTGGCCACCTGCTCGTTCAACTTGCGTTCCAGCTCGTGCAGGAGCCCCACCTGGGCTTCCAGCACATCCAGCGGAAGCCGTGAGCTGATGCGGATTTTGGGCAGGTTCAAGGACTCGTAGAGGGGTCCGCGCTGGTACCGCTCGAGCTCGATCTCCAGGGCGGCCCGGCGGCTGGGAGGTTCAGCCCCGAGCAGTTGATCGATGCTCACGTTGAGCGCGGACGCCAGATGCTGGAGGAGACCGAGCTTGGGTTCCCGCTTTCCATTTTCGATCAGGCTCAGCTGGCTTGGTGCTGTCCCGACGGCGGCGCTCAGGCCTTCCAGGGTAAGCCCCGCCTGTTTGCGGAGGTGGCGCACGCGGCGGCCCAGTGAGATGACGTCCAGTTCCGCTGCGGTCCCGGGAGACGGCGGCTGGGAAACTTCCCTGTTCCAGCTTGAAGGCGACATTTTTGAAGAATACGTGAAGAAGTGCGTTTCTTTCCAGACTTTTTATCTAGAAAGCCGGTTGTAAATGCAGAAAAGTAGTGAACACGGAAAGAAACACCGCACCGGGACAGCCGGCCGGAACTGCAACGACGCAGCCCGGCCGGGCTCACGACCGGAGCTCAATCAAGGAGATCAACGATGACTGCAGCATTTGAGCCTAGCCAGCAGACGCCCGAAGAGCAGGCGGGAGCCCTGGAGCTTGAGTGGGCCGCCAATCCCCGCTGGGAAGGTGTGACCCGGGACTACTCAGCCTCCGACGTCGTCCGTCTCCGCGGCCGCGTCTCCGAAGAACACACCCTGGCCCGACGCGGCTCCGAGAAGCTGTGGAAGCAGCTCACCGAAGAGCACAAGACCGGCGAATACACCAACGCCCTCGGTGCGCTGACCGGCAACCAGGCCGTGCAGCAGGTCAAGGCCGGCCTTCGCGCTATCTACCTTTCGGGCTGGCAGGTGGCTGCGGATGCGAACAACTCCGGCCACACCTACCCGGACCAGTCCCTCTACCCCGCCAACTCGGTACCCACCGTGGTCCGCCGGATCAACAACGCCCTGCTCCGCGCCGACCAGATCGAATTCGCCGAGGGCGTCCAAACGGTCGAGGACTGGATGGTCCCGATCGTTGCTGACGCCGAGGCCGGCTTCGGCGGCCCGCTGAACGCCTACGAGCTCATGAAATCCATGATCCAGGCCGGCGCCTCGGGTGTGCACTGGGAGGACCAGCTCGCCTCGGAGAAGAAGTGCGGGCATCTCGGCGGCAAGGTCCTGATCCCCACCCAGCAGCACGTCCGAACCCTGAACGCCGCCCGCCTGGCAGCCGACGTCGCCGGCACGCCGTCCGTGGTCATCGCCCGTACCGACGCCGAGGCGGCTACCCTGATCACTTCTGATGTGGACGAACGTGACAAGGAGTTCATCACCGGTGAACGCACTGCCGAGGGCTTCTACAAGGTCCGCAACGGCATCGAACCCTGCATCGCCCGGGCCAAGGCCTACGCCCCCTACTCGGACCTGATCTGGATGGAAACCGGCACCCCGGACCTGGAGCTGGCCCGCAAGTTCGCCGAGGCCGTCAAGGCCGAGTTTCCGGACCAGATGCTCTCCTACAACTGCTCGCCGTCGTTCAACTGGCGCAAGCACCTGGACGACGCCACCATCGCGAAGTTCCAGCGTGAACTCGGCGCCATGGGCTTCACGTTCCAGTTCATCACCCTGGCCGGCTTCCACGCCCTGAACTACTCGATGTTCGACCTCGCCCACGGCTACGCCCGGGAAGGCATGAGCGCCTACGTCGAACTCCAGGAAAAGGAATTCGCCTCCGAATCCCGCGGCTACACCGCAACCAAGCACCAGCGCGAAGTCGGCACCGGCTACTTCGACGACATCGCCACCGCGCTCAACCCGAACGCATCCACCCTCGCTCTGGTCGGATCGACCGAAGAGGGCCAATTCCACTAGTAACTTACGACGGCGGCTATTCCGTCCGGCCTTCGGACCGGCATCGCTCGGCCTGCTATTCCCCATGCCCGCCCCAGGACCTCGTAGAACTCGGTCGGGGGCGGGCACAGGGCCCCTTTTACGCAGGCTGCCGCGTTACCGGCTCCTTCGGCCTCGTGCCTCAGTCGCCACTCTGCCGCTTGCCGCCGTCGACCTTCCCTTTTCGTCTTTAAGGAGACTTCAGATGAACACCTTTACTGACAGCTTCACCATCAATGGAATCACCCTCACGGCCCAACCGATTTGCCGGCAGGATGAGGTCCTTACTCCTGATGCGCTGGCCTTCATCGCCAGGCTGCACCGGGCCACTGCCGAGCGTCGGCAGGAACTGCTGCAGGCACGGCGGACCCGGCGGGCCGGGATCGCCGCCGGCGCTGATCCCCGGTTCCTCCGCGAGACCGAGCACATTCGCGACGACCCGTCCTGGCGGGTCGCTCCCCCGGCGCCGGGGCTGGAGGACCGGCGGGTGGAGATTACCGGGCCGGTGGACCAGAAAATGACCATCAACGCCCTAAACTCCGGCGCGAAGGTGTGGCTGGCGGACATGGAGGACTCCTCCACCCCCACCTGGCGCAACGTCATCAAGGGCCAGCTGAACCTCACCGACGCGCTGGAACGCCGGATCGACTTCACTTCTCCTGAGGGCAAGGAATACAAGCTCCGCCCCGCAGGTGAGCTGCCCACCATCGTGGTCCGCCCCCGCGGCTGGCACCTGCCCGAAAAGCACATGCTCATCGACGGCACCCCCGTAGCCGGCGGCATCGTGGACTTCGGCTTGTACTTCTTCCACAATGCCCGCCGCCTCCTGGCCCAGGGCAAAGGCCCCTACTTCTACCTGCCCAAGATCGAGAACCACCTCGAAGCCCGGCTTTGGAACGACATCTTCATCCTCGCCCAGGACCTGCTCGGCATCCCGCAGGGCACCATCCGCGCGACCGTGCTGATCGAAACCATCACCGCGGCCTTCGAAATGGAGGAAATCCTCTACGAACTGCGCGACCACGCCGCCGGCCTGAACGCCGGGCGGTGGGACTACATCTTTTCGCTGATCAAGAACTTCCGCACCCGAGGCCCCCGGTTCGTGCTGCCGGACCGCGGCCAGGTGACCATGACCGCACCCTTCATGCGCGCCTACACCGAACAACTCGTCCGGGCCTGCCACAAGCGCGGCGCCATGGCCATCGGCGGCATGGCAGCGGCCGTCCCCAACCGCAAGGACCCCGAAGCGAACGCCAACGCCTTCGAAAAGGTCCGCGCGGACAAGACCCGCGAAGCCAACGACGGCTTCGACGGCTCCTGGGTGGCCCACCCCGACCTCGTGCCGGTCTGCCGCGAAGTGTTTGACGGCATCCTCGGCGACAAGCCCAACCAGCTGGACCGCACCCGGGAGGACGTCACCCCCGACGACCGCGCCCTTATCAACGTGGCCGCCACCGAAGGGACCATCACGGAGCAGGGCATCCGGAACAACATCGAAGTGGGGATCCGCTACATCGAATCCTGGCTGCGCGGCAACGGCGCGGTGGCCATCCACAACCTCATGGAAGACGCCGCCACCGCCGAAATCTCCCGTTCCCAGCTCTGGCAGTGGATTTACGCCCGGGCCATCACCGACCACGGCGAGATCATCACCCACCACTGGATCGAGGAACTGCTGGACGAGGAGTTCGCCCGGCTGGAACGGTTCGACGGCGACCGCTTCGAAGACGCCCGCGACATCTTTGAGGAAGTCACCCTGGCCCAGGACTTCCCGTCCTTCCTGACCCTCCCCGCTTACGCCCGGTACCTCACCGAAGCGCGCGAAAAGGCAACCCAGGAGGAGCTCGCCGCAGCCTGAGCTGCCAATAAACTTCCGTCCGCCGGGCCGGCACGCCCTTCGCAACAGGCACCTCCGAAATCCGGAGGGCCGGCCCGGCGACGGAACACATTCGGACGCTCTCTCACTTAAAGCAAGAAACCCGGCGACGCTCTCTCACTTTCCAGAAAAAAGTGAGAGAGCGTCCGCCGTTTAGCGGCATTAAGGGAGAGAGCGTCCGCCGTTTGGCGGCATTAAGGGAGAGAGCGTCCGCCGTTTGGCGGCATTAAGGGAGAGAGCGTCCCCCTGTTTGTCGCAGGATCCGAGAGAGCATCCCTGTATTTCTTGCGTTATCTCAGCGAGCGTCCGGGGTGGTTAGGTACGACGACGGCGGGCCGGGACCACGCCTTACCGCCCCTTTGGCACCCGCCGGACGGAGAGGGTGGCGGCGAGGAAGAACGTCAGCACCGACGCCAGAATCAGGAGCAGGGCAGGCGTCCAGGATCCTGAGACATCGTGCACGTAACCCACCAGCGGCGGTGCCACAGCGCCGAAGCAGTACCCGAGCCCCTGGACGGTGGCTGACATCCGGCCGGCGGAAACCTGGTCGCGGGCCAGCTTGATGATGGCGATGAAGATCAGCGTAATGCCGCCGCCCTGGGCGACGCCGCCAAAGACGGACCACAGCCACCAGAGTTCCGGGACCAGCAGGAGACCGGCCGGCACGGCCGTCCACAACACGCCCAGGGCGACGGCCACCGGCGTCGTACTGAAGTATTTTGCAGCGAATGGCACACCAAGGCCGCCCACAATGGCGAACACCTGGAAGAGCGAGGATCCCGCTCCGGCTGCAGCAGCGGACATCCCCAACTCGTCGTTCAGGTAGCTGGGCAGCCACGCCGTGACTGCGTAGTAGGAGAAGGCCTGCCCGGCGAACGCGGCCGTCAGCCCCGCCGTGGTCCATCGTGAGCCGGCCACGGCTCCATCCCTCGGCCCGTCCGGAGCAACAGTTGCGGACGGCACAAATGCGGCGCGGAGCCCGACGGCGAGCGCCCAGCACACAATCGCCGCCACCGCGAAGATACCGGCGGCGGCCAGCGCCAGCTGCCACCCCGCCAGTTCGGCCAGCGGCGCCGTGACCATCGAGGTCAGGAAGGAGCCGACGTTCAGCGCGGCCGTATAGACGCCCATGGCGGTTCCCTGCCGAAGGGGCGGAAAATCGCGCCGGATGATAAGTGGTGCCGCGATATTGCCGATGGTGATGGCCAGGCCGATCACCACGGTTCCGGCCAGCACTAGTGCCGGGCCGCCCGAGGACCTGATGATAACGCCGGCAAGCACCCCGAGGATGGTGAGGCTTACGGCGAACTCGGCGCCATAACAGCGGGCAACCAGTGACGCCAGGGGCGCCGCGAGCGCAAAACACAACACCGGAATGCTGGTCAGCAGCCCCAGCACCACCGGGGAAAAACCCAGGTCGGCCTGCATCACGTCCACCACCGGGGCGACCGCCACGAAAGGGCCCCTAAGGTTCAGCGCCAGCAGCCCGATGCACGCCAGCAGGATCCAGGTGTGAGGAATCCTGGCGAAGATGCGGCCGCTCACCTGCGGGGCTTGGGAGTTGAATCTTTTTCCATCACCCTCATTGCTATCACGGGCAGGCGGCAGGTCCCGGCGGCGGCGGGCCGGTCCTGCCTTACGATGAACATCACTGCCGCTGACTCCCGGGACGAAGGACACAACATGCAGCACCGGCTTGCCATCCTCGATGACTACCAGGACGTGGCGCATGGTTTCGCTGACTGGTCTTCCCTGGAGGCCGACGGCGTCACGGTCACCTCGTACCGGGAGCCGTTCGCGTCACAGGACGCACTGGTGTCCGCGCTGGCAGGAGCGACCATCGTCGTTGCGATGCGGGAGCGGACCGCTTTCCCGCGCGAGGTGCTGGAAAAGCTCCCCGCCCTCCAACTCCTGGTCACCACCGGGATGGCAAACGCCTCAATCGACGTCGCCGCCGCAACCGAGCTCGGAATGACCGTGTGCGGTACTCCCGGTTCTCCCACCGCCGCCCCGGAACTGACCTGGGCGCTGCTGCTGGCGCTGGCGCGGAACATTCCTGCCGAGGATGCTTCGCTCCGCACCGGCACCTGGCAGAACACCGTCGGGTTCGAACTCGCCGGCAGAACGCTGGGCGTGGTGGGCCTGGGCCGGATCGGCCGCAGAATTGCCGCCTACGGCCAAGCCTTCGGCATGGAGGTCCTGGCATGGAGCCAGAATCTGACCGACGAGGCTGCTGCCGGGGCGGGGGTGCGGAAAGTGTCCAAGGAGGAACTGTTCCGAAATTCCGACGTCGCCACGCTCCACCTGCGCCTGTCTCCCCGTTCCGAGGGCATCGTAGGCGAGCCGGAGCTCCGGCTGCTGGGGCCGGACGGTGTCCTGGTGAACACCGCACGCGGGCCCCTGGTTGACCAGGACGCACTGGTGCGTGCCCTGTCCGAGGGCTGGATAGCCGGTGCAGCACTGGACGTCTTCGACCACGAACCCCTGCCGGCTGTCCACCCGCTCCTCAGCGCCCCCAACACGGTCCTCTCCCCGCACCTGGGCTATGTCACGCGGGAGAGCTACCGGCAGTTTTACGGCGGGGCGCTCGAAGACGTCAAGGCCTGGCTCGCAGGCTCACCCGTGCGCGTCATCACGGCCTGAAACAGTTCCAGCCTTCAGGCGGTCCTGAGGGGTTCCGTCCGGTTACCCGGTTGCCTGAAGCGTCGCCTCAATCGACGCCGGCGACAACACATGCTGCGTCACCATCTGGCTTGCGCCCAGGATGGCAGCCCGGTCGCCGGCCAGGGACAGTGCTATCCGCAGGTGCGCTGTGGCCAGGGGCAGCGAGCGCCGGTAAACGACTTCGCGCAAGCCCGCCATCAGGTGCTCCCCGGCCTGGCCCAGGCTTCCACCAATCACAACAACAGACGGATTAAGCAGGTTGACCACAGTGGCCAGGACGTCGCCAACGTCCCTGCCGGCCTGGCGCAGCACCTGGATGGCCTGGAGGTTTCCGTGCGCCACCAGCCGCAGCACATCACTGCCCTTCGCGGCCGGAACCCCCTGCCGCTCCAATGCGGCGGCCAGCGCCGGACCGGACGCCAGGGCTTCCAGGCAGCCGTAGTTGCCGCAACGGCACAGCACGTCGTCGCCGCGCGGGACCCGCACGTGGCCCAGGTCGCCGGCGGTGCCGTTGGCACCGCGCTGCAGCGTCCCGTTGCTGATAATCCCGGAACCGATTCCGGTGGCCACCTTGATGAACAGGAAATTCCCATCCCCGGGCCAGTGGGCGGTCTGCTCCCCCAGCGCCATGATGTTCACGTCATTGTCCACCAGCACGGGAACCGGCAGGGAGCGCTGAACGTAGGAGACGACGTCGAACCCGTCCCAGCCCGGCATGATGGGCGGCTTGACCGGCCTCCCGCTGGCGTGCTCCACCGGCCCCGGCAAGCCAATCCCCACCCCCGCCAGGTCAGCGTCCCCCCGTCCGGCCGCGGCCAGGAGCGCTGCACCCTCGGTGACCACCCTGCCCAGTACGGCTTCGGGCCCGTCCGCCACGTCCTGCGCCAGGCGCTGTTCGGCGAGAACCTGGCCGTTGAGGTCGGTAACGGCCACGATCATGTGGGTGGCCCCGACATCCACCGCCAACACAACGCGCACGGCAGGGTTGAAGGCAAAGCGCGACGGCGGCCTTCCGCCGCTCGAATTCGCCTCGCCGGCAGGGCCCACCAATCCTGCAGCGATGAGCGCGTCCATCCGTGATGCCACGGTGGACCGCGCCAGCCCGGTGGTCAGCGCAAGTTCAGCACGGGTCCGCGCCTTACCGTCGCGGAGGAGCTGGAACAGGACGCCGGCCCCGCCCTGGGCTGCGGCAGGCCCGGACGCCGGAAGGCTGCCGCCTGCTGTGGTGTTCATAGGACATGGATAGCACGGCCACTTCTGTATGTCACGCTGACAACTTTTGCTTGACTCGCAGCAAAAGCACCCCTAGCTTGGCAGTAGACCAAAGAGCTGTGGCCGAGCCCGTATCCCTGCAGCCCGCAACGAGTCCCACAACGCAGGAGACCACATGTCCTACTCCCTTCAGCTTTATACGCTGCGGAACGCGATCCAGGAAGACCTTTCGGGCACCATCAAACGGGTGGCGGACCTCGGCTTCACCCAGGTGGAGCCATACAACTTCGTGGCCACTGCCACCGGCCTTGGCGCGGCCCTGCGGGAGAACGGCCTCACGGCACCGTCCGGCCATGCCCCGCTGCTGAGCCAGGACCAGGACGAAATCTTCACGGCCGCCAGGGAACTGGGGATCACCACCGTGATCGAGCCGTATATTCCGGCAGACCGATGGCAGTCCGCGGCCAACGTCCGGGAGACGGCCGAAAGGCTGAACGAAGCAGCCAGGAAGGCTGCCGGGTACGGCATCCGCGTGGGTTACCACAACCACCAGTGGGAACTGGAGTCCACCATCGAGGGCCGGACCGCGCTGGAGTACTTTGCGGACCTGCTGGACCCTGAACTGGTCCTGGAGGTGGATACGTACTGGGTGGCCGTCGGCGGGTATGATCCCGTGGACATCCTCACCAGGCTTGGGGACCGGGTGAAGTTCATCCACATCAAGGACGGCCCGCTCACCACCGACACCAAGGCCCAGCTGCCGGCGGGCAAGGGCAAGGTGGCAGTCCTGGACGTCATCGCGGCCGCAATGTCGCTCGAGGTGGGAGTGGTGGAGTTTGATGACTACGACGGTGACATCTTCGACGGCATCGCCCAGAGCCTGAAGTTCCTGCAGGAGTCCGGAACTTCAGGAGCAGAAGCATGAGCGCCGCCCCGTTGAACCCAACAGGCCGCGGCCCGGTGGGCGTTGGTGTTATCGGCGCCGGAAACATCAGCAAGCAGTACCTGGACAACCTCACCACGTTCCCGGACCTCGTGGTCCACGTGGTCGCGGACCTGTTCGAGGAAGCGGCGGAAGCCCGTGCCAAGGAGTACGGCATCCCGGAGTGGGGCGGGGTTCAAAAGGCCCTGGGCCACCCCGACGTCGAAATCATCGTCAACCTGACCATCCCTGCCGCCCACGTTGAGGTTGCCACTGCCGCCGTGAACGCCGGCAAACACGTTTGGACCGAGAAGCCCTTCTCCCTGGACCGCGAGTCCGGCCTGGGCCTGCTCAAGACCGCTGATGCCGCCGGAATCCGCCTCGGCTGCGCCCCGGACACCTTCCTCGGCGCCGGCCTCCAGACCGCACTGCGCCTGATCCAGCGCGGCGACATCGGCACCCCCCTCACCGCCATGACCACATTCCAGACCCCCGGCCCGGAATCCTGGCACCCCAACCCGGCCTTCCTCTTCCAGCACGGTGCCGGCCCCCTGTTCGACATGGGCCCCTACTACCTCACCACCCTGATCCAGGCTTTCGGCTCCATCCGCAAGGTGGCCGCCGTCGGGTCAAAGTCCAAGGATGTCCGCGTGATCGGCTCCGGCCCCAAAGCCGGCGACGAGTTCACGGTGGAGGTACCCACCCACCTGTCCGCGATGGCCCAGTTCGAAAGCGGCGCGTCCTCGCACAGCGTGTTCTCCTTCGAGTCCCCCCGCCAGCGGATGGGTTTCGTGGAGATCACCGGCACCGAGGCCACCCTGTCCCTGCCGGATCCAAACTACTTCGACGGCGACATCAAGCTGTGGCGCGCAGGAGACGAGGACTGGACCACCGTCCCCGCCAGCGGCCCGGCGAACGGCCGCGGAATGGGAGTCCTGGACCTGGCCCGTTCCATCCGCGCCGGCGTCCCGCACCGCGCCATCGGGAACCTGGCCTATCACGTCCTGGACAGCATGGTCTCCATCTCAGAGTCCATGGCGTCCGGCACGTTCGTCAACGTAGAGAGTTCGGCACCGGCGTCGGCTCCCCTCCCGGAGGACTGGGCCCCTGAAACGCTGACGCTTGGCGGCAGCGCATGAGTAACGAGACAGACAACGGTCCGCTGGGCGTGGCGATGATCGGCTACGCCTTTATGGGCAAGGCGCATTCCAACGCCTGGCGCAACGTGGCAAGCTTCTTCGACGTCCCCGCATTCGAACAGAAGGTCCTTGTGGGCCGGGACGCCGCCGCAGTCTCTGAAGCCGCCGCAAAGTACGGGTGGAGCGAAACGGCCACGGACTGGCGCACCGTGCTGGACCGTGACGACATCCATATCGTGGATATCTGCGCCCCGGGCTGGCTGCACGCCGAGATTGCCATCGCCGCCCTCGAAGCCGGAAAGCACGTGCTGCTGGAGAAGCCGCTGGCCAACACCCTGGCCGAGGCCGAGGCCATCACCGCCGCTGCTCAGGCCGCCAGGGCCAAGGGGGTGCAGTCCATGGTGGGATTCAACTACCGCCGCGTGCCCGCCCTGGCCCTCGCGAAGGAACTGATCACCGACGACAGGGTCGGGACGGTCCGGCAGGTGCGCGCATCCTACCTGCAGGACTGGCTCGCCGACGAATCCGCCCCCATGACCTGGCGGCTGACCAAGGACACCGCAGGCTCCGGGGCGCTGGGGGATATCGCCTCCCACGCCATCGACCAGGTCCTCTTCCTGCTGGGCGACCGGGTCACGGACGTCTCGGGCCGCCTGCAGACGTTCGTGAACCAGAGGCCGGGAGCCGAGGGGCTTGAAGACGTAACGGTCGACGACGCCGCCTGGGCAACGCTGACCCTCGCCTCCGGGGCGATCGCCTCAGTGGAGGCCTCCCGGGTGGCCACCGGCCGGAAGAACTCCCTGAAGCTGGAGGTCTACGGCGACAAAGGCGCCATCGCCTTCGACCTGGAAAACCTCAACGAACTGCAGTTCCTTGACGCCACCGCCCCCGCCCGCGAGCAGGGCTTCCGCCGGATCGTTGTGAGCGAACCCGACCACCCGTATATCGAGGGCTGGTGGCCGCAAGGCCACATCATCGGCTGGGAGCACACCTTCACGCACGAAATCCGCGACTTCCTGCTTGCCGTTGACAGCGGGACCGAGCCTTCGCCGTCGTTCGAGGACGGGCTGGAAGTCCAGCGCATCCTGGCGGCGGTGGAGCAGTCCGCCGCCGCAAAGAGTTCGACCATCCAGCTGACACCAGCAACCGGCACTGCAGCCACGACAGAAGGAGCCTGACATGCCCCGCCCCTACACCCTGTTCACCGGCCAGTGGGCCGACCTCCCCTTCGAAGAGGTCGCCAAACTGGCCTCCGGCTGGGGCTACGACGGCCTGGAAATCGCCGTCTCCGGCGACCACCTGGACGCCTGGCGTTGGGACGAACCGGGCTACGTCGAATCCAAACTCGCCATCCTGGACAAGTACAACCTCAAGGTCTGGGCCATCTCCAACCACCTCAAGGGCCAGGCCGTCTGCGACAACCCCATCGACTTCCGCCACGAAGCCATCGTCGGCGCCAAGGTCTGGGGCGACGGCGACCCCGAAGGTGTCCGCCAACGCGCCGCCGAGGAAATGAAGCACACCGCCCGGCTCGCCAAGGCACTCGGCGTGGACACCGTCGTCGGCTTCACCGGCTCCTCCATCTGGCAGTACGTGGCCATGTTCCCGCCCGTCCCGGAAAAAGTCATCGACGCCGGCTACCAGGACTTCGCCGACCGCTGGAACCCCATCCTGGACGTCTTCGACGAAAACGGCGTCCGCTTCGCCCACGAAGTCCACCCGTCCGAAATTGCCTACGACTACTGGACCACCGTCCGCACCCTCGAAGCGATCGGCCACCGCGAAGCGTTCGGCCTGAACTGGGACCCCTCGCACATGATGTGGCAGGGCATCGACCCCGTCTCCTTCATCTGGGACTTCAAGGACCGGATCTACCACGTGGACGGCAAGGACACCAAGGTCCGCCAAACCGGCCGGAACACCGTGATGGGCTCCCACCTCGCCTGGGGCGACCCCCGCCGGGGCTGGGACTTCGTCTCCGCCGGGCGCGGCGACGTCCCCTGGGAAGCCTCCTTCCGCGCCCTGACAGCCATCGGCTACAACGGGCCCATCTCCGTCGAATGGGAAGACGCCGGCATGGACCGCCTCCACGGCGCCCCCGAAGCCCTCGCGGCCCTCAAGAAGTTCGACTTCCCGCCGTCGAACACCTCCTTCGACGCCGCCTTCAAGCAGTAGGGACATAAGGTCCCTGCATGAGCTCTTCCATCCGTAAGGCAACAGCAGACGACGCCGCCGCGCTGGCCGTGCTGGCGGCCGTCACCTTTCCGCTGGCCTGCCCGCCGTCGTCGTCGCCACAGGACATCGCGGCGCACCTGGCGAACACGTTGAGCGAACGCCATTTCGAGGGCTACCTGGCCGACTCCGATATCACCATCCTGGTGATTGACGCCGGCGGAGACCTGCGCGGCTACAGCCTGCTGGTGAACCGGCCGGCGGCAGACCCGGACGCTGCTTCCGCGCTGCAGATCCTGCCGTCAGTGGAACTGAGTAAGTGCTACGTGCACCCCGAACACCACGGGCTCGGCGCCGCCGCTGAGCTGATGCAGGCCAGCCTCCAGGCGGCAGCGGAAGCCGGCGGCCAGGGCGTCTGGCTGGGGGTCAACAGCCAGAACGCCCGGGCCATCCGCTTCTACGAGAAGTCCGGCTTCCGCAAGGTGGGCACAAAGTCGTTCCGGCTCGGCAGCACCGTGGAGCATGACTTCGTGCTGGAGCGCGCCGTCCCTTAGCGGCCGGGGCGCACGTCGCCGAAGTCATCCAGCAGGGACTCCAGCGGCGGGCGGGGCTCGGCCAGCAGCCGCAGTCCGGGCGGAAGGCCCTCGATGCTGCCTTCGGTGCCCTTGGCCCTGATGGTCACCCGGGACGTGTCCAGCAGTACATTCTCGGCGCTGAATCCGCCAATCTGCTCGGTAAGGATCGGAGCCAGGTGGACCACACCACGGGTGAAGTCGGGGTCGAACCGCAGGAGGATCCTTGCCAACTGCACCGGCGCCGCCGCCGCCCAAGCCTGCGGCGAGCAGGCCGTGGGGTACGGCACCGGGCCCGGGAACTCGCCGCGGTCGAAGCCGCAGAACAACTCCGGGAGCCGGCCGTCAAAATGCTCCGCCGCCTCGATGATTCCGGTAGCAAGCTGCCGGGCTTCCTCCACGAAGCCGTAGCGCATCATGCCCGTGGCCGCCAGCGCCGAGTCATGCGGCCAGACCGAACCGTTGTGGTAGCTCACCGGGTTGTAGGCTCCCATGTCGGAGGACAGCGTGCGGATGCCCCAGCCGGTGAACATCTGCGGGGACATCAGGTGTTCCACCACTGACGGCGCCTTGTCCTCATCCACGATGCCCAGCCAGAGGCAATGGCCCATGTTCGACGCGCAGGCATCCACCGGCCGCTTGTCCTTGTCCAGGGCAACAGCGAAGTAGCCTTTGTCCGGCAGCCAGAACTTCTCATTGAAGGCAGTCTTCAAATCCGCGGCGCGTTCTGCCCAGTGCTGTTCCAGGGCAGCATCCCCGCTCCAGCGCGCCAGCAGGGACCGGCCGATGTAAGCGGAGTAGGCGTAGGCCTGCACTTCACAGAGGGCGATGGGCGCCTCGGCCATGGTGCCGTCGGCGAAGTTAATTCCGTCCCAGGAGTCCTTCCAGCCCTGGTTGATCAGCCCGTGGTCATTCGGCCTGGCGTATTCCACGAACCCATCGCCGTCGCGGTCCCCGTACTGCTCGATCCAGTCCAGGGCGCGGTCAACGTGCGGAAGAAGCGGTTCTATGATGTCCCGTGACATCCCCCACCGGCTGAGCTCACCGACGAGGGCGGCGAAGAGTGGAGTGGCGTCGGCTGTTCCATAGTAGGCGGTACCGCCCAGCGCGAGGCCGGCTGTGACGCCGAACCTCACTTCATGCGGTATCCGCCCGGGTTCCTCCTCTGAATCCACGTCCACTTTCGACCCCTGGAGGCCTGCCAGTGTCTGCAGCGTTCCGGCGGCCAGGTTGGGATCCACCAGCAGGCACATGTACGAGGCCAGGATGGAGTCGCGGCCAAAAAGCGCCATGAACCACGGCGCGCCGGCAGCCACAGCGGCCCGCTCGGGGTGGTGCTCGTCGAAGATCCGCAGGGAGCCGAGATCGCTCTCGCTGCGGTTCAGGACTGCCTGCAGGTTGCTGTCCGAAACGGTGATCCGGGGGACGTTCTGCTCCCAGTTGCGGTGGCGGACGGCCCCTTCCCGGTGGTGCGGAAGCCCGCCCTCCTTAAAGGGTTCGCCGGGTGCCTGCCCGTTGATGAGCGGCACCACGATAACACTGGTGGCCCATTTGCCACGGGCTGGAATAGTGGCACGGAACCGGAGACCGTCCGTGGTGACATCGGCGCCGCGGGCGCGGATGGCGGTTCCCCGCTGCTGCCCGTTGTGGGCGCTTTCAATGACCAGTTGGCCGTCGCGGACGCTGCGCACCGCTTCTGCACCGCGGGAGGTCCTTCCGCCCTTGACGTCGAACAGATCGGCCTGGTCTGCGTCGACCAGGAGCTCGATGTCGCAGTCCACCGCTTCCGCGGAGTAGTTCTCAAGCGTAATGTCGTCCTGCAGTCCGGGGCCGATGTGGCGCACCTGCCGGACCACCAGCGGGCTGTCGAACCGGCCATCCGGCCACTTGGCCCGGCCTACAAAGGTGGCTTCAAAGGGCCGGGGACGCTGGGCCACCAGTGGCTCGCGCAGGGATCCGTTGACCCGCAGGACCCAGTGGGAAATGATGCGGGTGTCCTGAAAGAACGCACCGTTCGTGCCGCCGTCGGAACTGATGTCCCCGCCGCCGGATGAAATGCAGAATGAGGATCCTTCCACTACCGTGACCGAACCCGACTCGGATGCGGCGGCCTCTGTATCAGCGTTCCATGCGGTCACGGACAACTCCCTCCTCAGCGGGCTGCTGCTGCCGCGGATTCGGAAGCAGGCTAAACACCCTTACTGATTCTGGTGCACCCGCGCAGGATGCGGAACCCCTCCGGGTCCAGCCCCTTCAAGCAGTTGGCCGTACAGCAGGAGGTGCTCGCTGACCATCCGTTCCTCGCTGAATCGCTCCTCCACTGCCTTCCGGCAGGCCTCGCGGCTGATGCTTCCCGCCATCCCCACGTAGCCGGGCAGCTGCCCGATGTCCCCCAGGTAGCCGGTTTGTCCGTGCTCGACGATCTCGGGCGCCGAACCCGCGGGGGTTCCGATTACCGGGGTGCCGGTGGCGAGCGCCTCGATCATGACCAGCCCGAAGGGCTCCGGCCATTGGATCGGGTTCAGGAACGCGAGTGCTTCCCCCATCAGCCGGTACTTGCTGGCGTCATCCACTTCG
This sequence comes from Pseudarthrobacter sp. NPDC058329, assembly GCF_042879835.1. Taxonomy (NCBI): domain Bacteria; kingdom Bacillati; phylum Actinomycetota; class Actinomycetes; order Micrococcales; family Micrococcaceae; genus Pseudarthrobacter; species Pseudarthrobacter sp. NPDC058329. Next base: position 40,759 of record NZ_JBHVZR010000014.1, on the reverse strand, counting down.
TCCACAACGTCGTCGTCCGGCCCCAGGATGGGCTGAACCACGTCACGGAAGAAGCGGACCTCGTCCGGTTGGCGCATCTTGGCCGCTATCCGCAGCGGCAGTCCAACCTGGCGGGCGATCATCACGGCCTCGAGCAGCCCCTTGTCCGGGCATGCCCTTCCCACGAAGCACAGATAGCCCCCGCTGCCGGACCCCACGGGGACCGAGGAGAGGTCCATCCCATGATGGATTACCCGGGTGATCGGAACGTCCGGAGCGTGGGATCCCTGGTTATGGGAAATGGCGATGACCGCTGCGTTCCGGGCGATGGCCCTGTAAATGTCCGCCGCTTCGGGTTCTAGCCGGCAGTGGATGGTGGTCACCACAGGGACCTGCTCCGGCCGATGGGCGTACAAAGGGCCGGCCAGCGTGTGGTCGTGGATGATGTCCGCACTTTCCAGGCCCGCGTAGGCCCGTGCCACGTGGCTGAGTTCGGAGCGGGTGAGGTTCAGCTCGTCCGGGACCGAGGGCCGCATCCCCGGAACCCTTGGCACCGGGCAGGTGCTGTCCGTCGGTGCGGCCAGCAGTACGTCGTGCCCCGCGGCCGCGAAACCGCGGGCCAGGCTGTCCACCACCCGTTCGGTTCCGCCGTACGTCACCGGTGGAATGGGAATCCACGGTCCTGCAACCAGTCCTATCCGCATCCCTGGCCTCCAAGGAGAAATGACAGGCCGGGCTCCCAGCTGGCCGGGCAGTTCCATCCGCGCAACCTTCTCGGGTCCGCGGCCATTTGTTAGGGGTGTTCCGCCGGCTCCTGCTTGGCCGACAATCCGACTATTGCGCACGATCATCCGCACGACAACCCCTACTGTGCGGTATCTAACACTGGTGCGCAGGAATGCCGTGCCAGGCTCCCGGGTTGCCCACAGCATGAAGATTGAAATCTGGTCCGATGTCGCGTGCCCGTGGTGCTACATCGGCAAGCGCCGCTTCGAGGCAGCACTGTCCACCTTCGAGCACCGCGATGCGGTGGAGGTAAAGTGGCGCAGCTACCAGCTGGATCCCGGCCTGCCCGAGCACTATGACGGGACCGAACTGGACTACCTCAGCAGCCGCAAGGGCATGCCACGGCAGCAGGTTTCGCAGATGTTCGACCATGTCGAGCAGCAGGCCAAGGGCGAGGGCCTTAACTACCGATTCGACTCGGTGGTTGTGGCGAACAGCTTCACGGCGCACCGCCTGATCCATTGTGCGGCCGCCCACGGCAAGCAGGATGAGGCCAAGGAGCGCCTGCTCAGCGACCACTTCGAGCACGGCAAGGACATCGGCAGCCGCGCATACCTCACGTCGCTTGCCTTGGACCTTGGCATCGGCACGGACGAGGTGGAGGAACTCCTCACCACGGATAAGTACGCCGACGACGTCCGTTTCGATTTCGAGGAAGGCCGGTCCCTGGGCATCAGCGGCGTCCCCTTCTTCGTCATTGACCGCAAGTTCGGCCTCTCCGGCGCCCAACCGGTGGGGACATTCACCGCCGCCCTCACCCAGGCGTGGCAGGAGGCCAACCCGTTGGTCCTGGTGAACTCCGCCGACGGCGACGCCTGCGGCCCGGACGGCTGCCCGGTCTAGCGCGGATTTGGTGACACTTCGCGGTAAAGTGTCTACATGCCCAGGATTTCAGCGGCCAGCAACGCCGAGCAGCGCGCAGAAACTCAGCGCCGCATCCTTACCGCCTTCGGCGAGCTCCTTTTTTCCCATGGCCTTCCCGGGCTGACCATGACCGATGTGGCCCGCCATGCAGGGGTCGGCCGCACCGCCGTGTACAACTACTACGCGGACATCGAAGAGCTCCTCATCTCCTACGCCCTTGAGGAGACCGAAAAGTTCCTGTCCGAGCTCCGCGAGGCACTTGGCCGCCTGGACAACCCGGTGGAGCGGCTGGCACTGTACGTCCGCGCCCAGGTGGTGGACCTCAGCCGCCGCCACCTGCCGCCGGGGCCGGCGATGGGAGCCGTGCTGTCGCCGTCGTCCTTTGCCAAACTCGCCGACCACGTGGGCGAGCTAAGCGTCCTGCTGCAGGGCATCCTCCGCGACGGAATGGAGCAGGGCTACCTGACGGCAGCGGACATCGGCCAGCAGGCGCAGCTGATCCTTGGCACGCTCTCCTCCAGCGCGGCCAGGGGCAGCGACGAGCCCGCGGAGCTGGAAGCCAGGGTGGCCAGGACCGTGCGCTTTATCCAGCTGGGCGCCGGAGCAAGGTTCGACGACGCCGGACGCCCCGTGCGCGTGGCCCCGCTTCCCGCCGTGGCCGGCTGAGTTGCCCTATCACTTTTGGTCCTTATCAGGCCCGTTTGACAACCCGATCTGATAGCGCATCTGCAGGGCAGGGCTCAGGGAGCGGGCGCGGCGGACGGCATGACCGGCCACTTGTCGTCATCGGCAACCCGGCGGCTTTCGCGCGGGCAGCTAAGGGTGCCAGGCGTCTGGTCAACGAGTTCCGGCGGGGCCAGCGCGCCGTAGTCCTGGGCCAGGATCACATCCACGCTGCCGTCTGTCCTGCCGTCCTGGAAGTAGTCCGAGCCCTGCAGGTTGCGCTGGACGCTGAACGCGGCGGACTGGCCGGCCGCCCCGGACACCACAGCGGCAACGCCCCGGTAGCTGGCCTCCACGTTGGACACCGCCCCCACCACGAACTTGCGGGCAAGGAACTCGTCCGCCACTGACCGCGCCAGCCCCGGCCTGCTGGTGGAGTTGTAGACGTTGAGGTTGATCTTCTCGTGGGGCGTGTAGTCGAAGGTTGCCGTGGGGCAGCTGGTGGCGGTCTCCTCTGCCGGCTCCGCGGCGGGAATCCTGAGGCGCCCGTCGATGATGGCCAGTGCGGTGATAATGGCGGCAACGATCAGTCCAATGAGGACCACCAGCACCACCGCATGCAGCACGCGGCGGCGCACGCGCGCGGTGTCGTCGGCGTCGCCCCCCGCTTCGAAGGTGGCCCGAAGCTCGGGGCCGCTGACAACGTGGTGGCCGTGGAGGACGCTGGCGTCCTGCTGCTTTTTCCTAGCCATCTATGACCAGCACGCGGGCGTGGATCGCGGTGCGCTGGTGCAGGGCGGTCCGGACGGCGCGGTGCAGGCCGTCCTCAAGGTAGAGGGTTCCCTGGTACTGCACCACATGCGGGAAAAGGTCGCCAAAGAAGGTGGAATCTTCGGCAAGGAGAGCCTCAAGGTCAAGGGTGCGCTTGGTGGTCACCAGCTCGTCCAGCCTGACCGGACGCGGGGGCAGCGCAGCCCACTCCTTCGGCGTGTTGTAACCATGGTCAGGGTAAGGGCGGCCCTCGCCCACAGCTTTGAATATCACCATGCCACCCTAGGCACGCAAGGGTCCCAGCGAAAGTAGCAGGCATGCCGCCGGGCAGGTTGTAGCCAAACAGTGACCAACTGCCCTGTGCGGTGACCGTCGCCGCGCCCGCGCCGGGACTTCATGGCGCTGCTGACAGAATGGAGCCATGACAGCCTCCGAGTTCCCAGCCACGTCCACGTCCGGCGAACGCCATCCGGCCACGCCTCCCCTCGCACTGCTGCTGGATGTGGACGGACCGGTGGCAAGCCCCGTGACCCGTGACGTAAAACAGGAAATCATCGGTGACCTCGTGGCGCTTGCCGCTGCCGGCATCCCCGTAATTTTCAACACCGGCCGCTCCGATGCCTTCATCCGGGAGCAGGTCATGGAACCGATGATCGCGGCAGGCATTCCGGCCGGCACCATCATCCACGCAGTCTGCGAAAAGGGCGCCGTCTGGTTCAGCTACACTGCTGCCGGGCCCGGCCCCATCCATGTGGACCGGGAACTGGCGGTGCCCGCAGCCTATGGTGACGACGTCCGGCGGATGGTGGCCGAGGACTACTCGGCGCACATGTTCTTCGACGAGACCAAGCGGGCCATGGTGTCCGTGGAACAGCACATCGAGGTGCCCAGCGCCGAATACCTCGCCGAGCAGAAACTCTTCGACGCCGACGCCATGGACCTGATGGCCCGCCACGGGCTGGGCGTGGTCCGGCTGGACCACCACGCCCCGAATTCCGACGACGAAGTGGACTACCGCGTGGACCCCACCATCATCTCCACGGACATTGAATCAGTACGGCTTGGCAAGGACCTGGGCGCCAGCCGGGCGGTGGAACTGCTCGCCGCCCAAGGCATCACGCCCCAGGCGTGGCGTACGGTGGGCGATTCCCGCACGGACTACGCCATGGCTGACTGGCTCCACCACAACGACCACCCGGTGAAGCATGTGGATGTCCGCCCCGCGGACGGTGTTCCGGACAAGCCATACGCCGTCCTGACCGCCGCCGACCTGGGGCTTGAAGCCTCCGTCATCCACGACGACGCCGGCGGTGCTTTCCTGCGCAGCTGGCGTGAGGCGCTGGGCGCCTAACCCCCTTCCGTACCCCCCGGCAGCCCTGCCCGAAACCTGCTGTTTCCCCCGCGCGGCTATCATGCAGGTAGGAACGCTTACTTTGACGAGCACGGAGACGACCATTACAGAAGCACCGGTACAGGACGAGGTTTACTACGGCAGCCAGGCGTCCGTAGAGGAACAATTTCACGCAGAGGTCACCTCTGCGGCGGCTGAGCAGCGCCTTCGGCACCGCCCGGACGTCATCAGGCACAAAGGCCGCTACGCCCTGATCAACTACAACAGGACGCCCTACCAGGCCATGGTGGAGGACCTGCTGTTCCTGCGCAATGTACTGGCGGAGGCCGGCCTCGAATACCTGCTGGTCCGGGGCAACAATGACCGGCCCGTCATCGCCCTGGACTGGAAGGACCGCAAGAAGCTCCGTGCTGCCCTGGTGGAGGCCTGCCGCGACGAACCGGTCTACTCCATGACGGTGGACGCCAAGAAAAAGGTCTCCGTGCTGGTGGCGGACGGCGAGTTGTCCTCCAACCGGCAGGCACGGATTTTCCGCCTGTACCGCCCCCGCGTCGAACCGGTGGGAGGCTTCGAATTTGGTGCCTCCGCCGGAGTGCAGATCGAGTTGTGGTCCTTCGAAGGGGAGGAACTGATCCTTCCGATCGAGAACTCCCTGACCCGCCGCACCATGCTGCGGCAGGACGCGGTACGCGGCACGGTGGAACGTTACGGCCACACCTGGCCCACCATCGAGAACATGTTCGCCGACCACGCCAGCGACATCAGCTTCGACGTGGACCTGGTGTTCTCCTGGGTGGACGGCAGCTCGCCCGAATACATTGCCGCCCGGCGCGCCCAGCAGAAGGATGTTGTCCTGGGCGAAGGCGACGACCACGAGGCCCGCTTCCGCCAAATCGACGAGCTCAAATACGCGCTGCGGTCCGTCTACTTGTTCGCGCCCTGGATCCGCCGGATCTTCATCGCCACGGACTCCCCCGCGCCGGCCTGGCTTGCAGACCACCCGGCGGTCACGATAGTGCGCAGTGAGGAGTTCTTCTCCGATCCTTCCGTGCTGCCCACCCACAACTCGCAGGCGGTCGAGTGCCAGCTGCACAACATCGAAGGCCTGTCCGAGCACTTCCTGTATTCAAACGATGACATGTTCTTTGGCCGGCCGGTCAGTCCGGATCTGTTCTTCACCCCCGGCGGCATCACCAAGTTCATCGAGGCGGAAACCCGGATCGGCCTGGGCGAGAACGCGGCGGAACGCAGCGGCTTCGAGAATGCAGCCCGGGTAAACCGGAAGCTGCTGTGGAACCGGTTCGGACGAATCACTACGCGACACCTTGAGCACACTGCTGCGCCGCTGCGGCGCAGTGTGGTTTCCAGGATGGAGCGGGAGTTCCCTGAGGAGTTCCGCAAGACCGCGGCCAGCCGGTTCCGCGCCGCGGACAACATCTCCGTCACCAACTCGTTCTACCACTACTACGCACTGCTGACAGGGCGTGCCGTCACCCAGACATCCGCCAAGGTCCGCTACGTGGACACCACCATGCGGACCGGGCTGAACTACCTGCCCAAGCTGCTGTCCAAGCGGAACATGGACTTCTTCTGCCTGAACGACGGCAGCTTCCCGGAGGTGCACGCGGACGAGCGCGCCGAACTGGTCACAGACTTCCTGGAGAAGTACTTCCCCATCAAGGCGCCCTGGGAAAAGTAGGCAGACGGTCTAGCGCCCGGAAGACAGTTCAGCCCGGGCGCTGCTCCGCTGCTTGGTGGTCTCCGGGATACGGATGCCTGCGGCCTCCAGCCGGCGGGCTGTCTCTTCCGGTGGAACGTACTCCCCCACCGTTGTCGAACTGCCCAGCGGGACCACGGAGTGCACGATGGTGTGCTCGTAGACGTGCACCAGGTTGAAGGACTGCCCGGCATCGTGTCCCCGAGTGCCTCCCACCGCAACGTTCAGGTCCTGCGTATAACAGCTGGCGGAAGCCACGGAGACGGGAACACCGGCAAAGCTCGCCGTAGTGGAGTAGTGCAGGTGGCCGGCCAGTATGGTCCTGACATCCGACTTGTGGACCACCGCGGCGAGGGATGCCTGGTCCCGCAGCTCAACCAGGACCGAGAGGTCAAGGACGGAGGGAACGGGCGGGTGGTGGAGCGCCAGGATGGTGCCATCCGGAGCGGGCGTCTCCAGTTCCGCCGCCAGCCAGTCCAGCTGGGCGTCGCTGAGTTCGCCATGGTGAAAGCCCGGCACTGACGTGTCCAAAGTGATGACGCGCAATCCGTTGATGAAGTAGCTGTGGTCCACGGGGGCGTCATTGCCGGGCTGGTCCAGCAGGCCCTTCCGGAAGTTCGCCCGGTTGTCGTGGTTCCCCATCGCCCAAATGACCCTTGCGCCCATGTCCTGGCAGGCCGGCTCCACAATGGCACGCAGTTTCGCATAGGCTTCCGGGTCGCCCTTGTCTGCGAGGTCGCCGGTGAAGATGACTGCCCCCGGCCGCGCCCCGGACGCCTTGACTTCTTCGAAGAGTTGGATGAGCCGCGCTTCGCTGTCAACGACGCCGTACAGGGGGTCCGGACCTCCCATCAAGTGGGGATCGCTCAGGTGGAGAAGGAAGTGGCGCGGCCGGGGATGCTCGGCCTCGATGTGTTCCATTGCAACCTCTGTGGTCGGTGGGAAACGGCGCTTCCCTTGTACCAATCAGTAAGGTTTATCCAATCAGACATTTGGCAAACTTTGGGTAAATCGCCGAAGCCCGTGTGGAAAAAGATAAAAGAACTGCGCCATCGCAGAATTAATTCGGGAAAGGGCTGAGTTCCAGGCCAGCGCTTTTCCACGGCGCCCGTGGCCCTCGCCGCTTTCCTTCTGAACCTGCCTCAGCCCCGGTGGCGTCATGCAGGGTCAGCGGGATCGCGCACAATCGGAGTACAGGTTGGGTCCACCGGAAGTTGCTCTCCGGCGGGATCAGTTGTCGATGCAGCAGGGGACGGCTCGGCGGGGCAGGTGTCCGGCGCCGGGGACGCGGTGGTCGGTGAGGCCGACGGCGTTGACGTAGGCGTTGGCGTGGGCGTCACCGACGGTTCCGAGGGATCAATCGGGACGGGCGGCGGTGTGGTTGTAGGTGTCGGGGAAGGCTCGATCGGCGCGGGGGACGGCGTCGGTGAGGGCGTTGGTTCAGCCGGCGGCGGCGTGACCTCCGTCGGCGTCGGCGTGGGCGTCGGGGTCGGCGTCGTCTCAGTCGGCGTCGGGGACGGCGTGGTCGGGGCGGGCGTCGTCTCAGTCGGCGTCGGGGACGGAGTGGTCGGGGTCGTCTCAGTGGGCGTCGGCGCCGGGGACGGCGACGGCGACGGCGACGAAGCACCCGGCGACGGCGTGGGCGCAGTCGGTGTCGGTGTCGGCGTCGTTGGCGTTGCGGTGGGCGACGACGGACTCGGGCTGCCCGTCGGTGCCGACGCAGTGGGCGACGGAGTCAGCAAATTGCGGGGAGGCGTGGCCGCTGCGGCAGGCCACAGCAACGGCGGAGAGGCGGGCGTCATAGGCGTTCCTGCCTGGATTCCACCGTCGTTATGGTCGTCGTCGTGATCGTGGCTCAGCGGCAGCGCCCAACTGATGGTCCCCTGGGAGGGAGCACCGGAACCCGGCAGGTAGCTTCGCATCTCCCCTGTTGCACCGCCGTCGACGGGCCGCGCAGGCATGAGGCCCCACTTCTGCGGACTCGTGTGACGGCCGTTGAGGATTGTCTCGAAGTGCAGGTGGCATCCCGTTGACCATCCGGTGCTGCCCACCTCGCCGAGGACCTGGCCGGCGTTAATCTCGTCCCCGGAACGGACGGCAATGGCCTCCAGGTGGTTGTACGTGGTGATCAGGCCGTTGCCGTGATCGATCTCCACCCTGTTGCCACCTCCCCAGGGGTGCCAACCTGCAGCACGCACCAATCCGGAGTCCGCCGCGTAGACACTGGTTCCGCAAGGGGCGGCGTAATCCTGCCCCAAGTGGAAGTCGCCCGCGGCCCCGGACAGCGGGCTTACCCGGAAACCGAAGGGTGAGCTCGCGTTCAGCAGAGACAGCGGCGCCATTAAGAATCCGGCCGGCGGCCTGGCAAATCCTGTGGTGCCCACCGATACCGTGGAGTTCTCCCCGCGGTACCCGCCTATCGCAGCATGGGGAAACGTGACGAGCGCATCCGGATTCGTGAAGGCGGTGGCCTGCAGCATCCCGGCACCGACCCTGTCCGACGTCGGCCCGTCCGAGCGGCCGCCGCCGGAAGTGGTTGTCCCCGTGTCAGTCTTGGCGGCTGCGGCGATCGACGCCTCCCGCTCCACCGCACTGCCGGCCAGGTTCAGGGACCAGATGGATAAGGCAACAGCACCAGTGGCGGTCAGGGCGCGCAGCACCGAAACGTTGGGACGCCGCACGTCCGTATGCTTACCCGTTTTCTGATGATTCCCCAATGCCTGTCTCCGTAACTAATCACCGCACCCGAGCTGACGGTTCTCCCATGGGACCACAGGGCCCGGCAGCCTGTGAACCCCGTTTCATGGTGCCGGGCATTACTTGCGAAAACCTTGAGGTATGGGGCCGGCTAACCCACAGGGTTCCCTTGCAGGGCACAATGAAATATGCGGAATTTCCTTGGGAAATGGCAGGACGAACTTAAGAAAACCTTTACGGGCAGGGCTGATGAGGTGCCGGACTGGGTGCCGAAGCTGGCAGAGGGGGACGACCCCGGGTACCACCTGCCGGGTTCGGCTGTGTGGGCGGTGCATGGTTCCATGTCGCCAATCGTTGCCGGAATCCGCACCCTTCTTATGCAGTCCCTGCATCCCGGCGCCCTTGCCGGCGTCCACGAGCACTCGAACTTCCAGGAGGACCCCCTCGCCCGCCTGGCAGCCACCATCCGCTGGATTTTTACTGTTACCTACGGCTCGAAGGCAGCGGCGGAGGAGGCGTCGCGCCGGGTACGGCGCCTGCACGAGCCGGTCCAGGGCAGCTTCGTGGACAATCAAGGAACACCGCGGAACTACAGCGCCAACGATCCGGAGCTTGCCAGTTGGATCCACATCGCCTTTACTGACGCCTTCCTCACAGCCCATGGGCTGTGGGGCGGTCCCATCCCCGGCGGCCCCGACGCATACGTCCGTGAATGGGCCCAGGCCGGCAGGCTGATGGGCGTGCAGGATCCACCGCTTTCGGAGAAGGACATGCGCGCGCAACTGGAGCGGTTTTTCCGCGACGGTGAGCTTCGGGTGGATGGCCGGGTAACAGAAACCGTGACGTTCATCCGCAATCCGCCGCTGCACCCCATGCTTCGGCCCGGCTACCGCGTCCTCTTCGCGGGAGCGGTGTACAGCCTCGAACCGAAGTACCGCCGGATGCTCGGGCTGTCCGTACCACGGCTCGGTCCGTTCCCGCTGCCGGTGAGGCTCGCCACGAAGGTGGTGCTCGTCGTCGTACGCCTAGCACTGGGGCGCCGCGGCCCGAGTGAGCTGGCCGCACGCGAACGGCTCCGCCGGCTTGGCTTCACTGAGGCGGGCGGGCCGGGGCTGGTGAACCTCCGTTAAACGAAAGAACCCGGCCCCGGCAATGCCGGGGCCGGGTTCTTTACCGGCGGAGAATGGGGGATTTGAACCCCCGAGGGCGTTAACCCAACACGCGTTCCAGGCGTGCGCCATAGGCCGCTAGGCGAATTCTCCAGCTGCTTCTGAATCAAAAGCAGATACTAGAGTACCTGAACTTTTCCACTTCGCCCAATCGGGGTGCTTCGCTGGCGCAGAAGCGTTTCCAGCTTCCCCGGGAAGCGGACTCCGGGCTAAGGCTTAACCCAGAAATGGACGCCCCCAATGCGCCCATTCCACCGGAACACCGTTGAGCTGCCGGGTCCGGCTCCGTTCAGCCAGGCCTCACAGCTCACAATCTTGAGATTGCCCCAATCGGTGTACATACCCATGATCATGGGTGGGAGTTGGATAAGCAATGGATTTGCACCCATTGAGGGGCTCTTCCGGCACGATGGGATGCATGACCGAGCTTCATGCACTGGTGGTTTACGTTCCAGGCACCCACACGGAACAGGTCCTCAAGGCCATCGGTGACGCCGGCGCGGGCAGGATCGGCAACTACTCGCATTGCTCCTTTGTTGCCTCAGGCGTTGGCCGCTTCACCGCGCACGACGGCGCCGCACCTTACCTTGGGCGCGTGGGGGCGCCGGAGGAAGTGCCGGAGGACCGGATTGAGTGCGTGGTTGAGCGGCACAAGCTTCCGGCAGTGGTGGCTGCTTTGCGGGCCGCCCACCCCTATGAGGAACCGACTTTTATGAGCTGGCGGGTTGAGGGCTGGTCGCAGTCGGCGGCCGATTCGAGTCACGCCTGAAGTTCGGGTAAAGTAACTGGCGGCCCCTCATGTGGCGTCATCCTGTTGAACTCCCCCAGGACCGGAAGGTAGCAAGGGTAAATGGGCTCTGGCGGGTGCATGGGGGGTCTTTACTATTCCCCCACAGGGCGGCGAACTGTCAGCCCGGATTGGTAGGGTTTTCTCTGTGACAGTTACTACCGCCCTCTACCGCAGATACCGTCCCGACTCGTTCGCTGACGTTATCGGGCAGGAACATGTCACCGAGCCGCTCATGACGGCTTTGCGGAAAAACCGGGTCAACCACGCCTACCTTTTTTCGGGTCCCAGGGGCTGCGGCAAAACCACCTCCGCCCGCATTCTTGCCCGCTGCCTGAACTGCGCCCAGGGCCCCACGGATACCCCTTGCGGCACCTGCCCCAGCTGCGTTGAGCTGGCCCGGGGCGGCTCAGGCTCGCTGGACGTCATCGAGATTGACGCCGCCAGCCACGGCGGCGTTGACGATGCCAGGGACCTTCGCGAGCGGGCCACCTATGCTCCCGTCCGGGACCGCTACAAGATCTTCATCATTGACGAAGCCCACATGGTCACCTCCGCCGGGTTCAACGCCCTGCTGAAGATCGTTGAAGAACCCCCGGAACACATCAAGTTCATCTTTGCCACCACGGAGCCGGACAAGGTCATCGGCACCATCCGCTCCCGGACGCACCATTACCCCTTCCGGCTCGTGCCGCCGGAGCCGTTGATGGCCTACCTGGAACTTCTCTGCAACCAGGAGAACGTCCCGGTCGCTCCCGGCGTGCTCTCACTGGTGATCCGCGCCGGCGGCGGCTCCGTCCGCGACTCCCTGTCGGTCCTGGACCAGCTGATGGCCGGCGCCGGGCCCAACGGGCTCGACTACGAACTGGCCGTGGCGCTCCTCGGCTACACGCACGCGTCATTGCTGGACGACGTCGTTGAGGCTGTCGCGGCGTCAGACTCCGCCACTATTTTCCGCGCCGTGGACAGGGTCATCCAGACCGGCCATGACCCACGCCGCTTTGTCGAGGACCTGCTGGAGCGCTTCCGCGACCTCATCATCGTCCAGGCCATGCCCGAAAGCGCCCAGACCATTCTCCGCGGCATGCCTGCGGACCAGATCGCGCGGCTGAAAAACCAGGCGCACAACCTCGGTGCAGCGGAGCTGTCCCGCGCCGCCGACGTCACTAACACGGCGTTGACCGAAATGACCGGAGCCACATCCCCGCGGCTCCACCTGGAACTCCTGTGCGCCCGCATCCTGCTCCCCAGTTCCGAGCAGAACGAGCGCGGCATGGCTGCCCGGATAGACCGTGTAGAGCGGCGGCTCAACTACGCAGGGACCGACGTCGGTGCTCCCGCCGTCCCAGCGGCCCAACAACCTGAGGCCGCCGTGCGCAGTGCTGCAACGCAGGTGGCTCCCGAACCGGCCGCAGCCGCGCGGGCAGTTCCGGAACCAGTCATACCCCAACCCGCGCCCCCAGCGCCGGCAGCCCCCCAATCCGCCGTTCCCCGGCCCGCCACCCACGAACCCGCGGCCGCCGCGCCGGAACCGGCGCGCGCATCATCGGCGGGCAACACTGCAACGGCCAGCCCGGCCGAGGCGGACAGCCGCGCTCCCCTGACTGCTCCACGGGTCAGCACCAGCGACTGGCCCGTCGAGGCTTCTACGGACTCGCGCCCGGGCCGCGCGGATTCGAGCCCCGGCCCGGGACGCCCCGCCGCCGTAATACCTGCTGCAGGTCCCACAGGCGGTACACCGGCACCAGACACCAGGCAGGCTGCGGCTGCACAGGCCGCCCCTGCTGCGGCCCGGCCGGAACCGGCGCCTGCCGGCTCCGTTCCCGCCGTGGCTCCTACCGCCATGGGCGACGTGGAAGTGCTGCGCCGGGCGTGGCCGGATGTCCTGCAGACGCTGTCCAAGATCAAGCGCAGCACCTGGGCACTTGTTGAACCCAATGCACAGGTCAGCGCGTTCGACGGCCAGATCCTCACACTGTCGTTCGCCACGTCCGGGCTCGCCGGCGCCTTTGGCCGCGCAGACCATTCGGAGAACCTTCGGCAGGCGATCCACAAAACTGTGGGCATCGACTGCCAGATCAACGCGGTGGCCGGCGGAAGCGCCAGCCGGACGAGCTCTGAGCCAAACCCAAAAGCACCCCCCAGCCGGCCCGCCCCGGCACCTTCAACTGAGCCGGCACCTTCAACTGACCCGGCACCTTCAACTGACCCGGCGGCATCAGCTGCCCCTGCAACGTCAGCCGATGTTGCCTGGGGATTGGTACCCGCGCCGGCGTCCCCGGCTGTGGATGCAGCAGCGTTTTCCCAACCTCGGCCCGCACCACGCACCGGTTCATCCCTGGCCCAGGCGGGCGAACCTGCCACCGGCACACCCTCGGCTGACCGCGTCGAAGCTGGCGGCCCCTCCCCGGAGGCGCCTGCACCCGTTGCCGGCCCGTCCTCCGCGCACCGGACGGCAGCCGGCAGCCTGTCCCCGGCTCATCCTCCGGCGGCCTCCCCGCCGGCTCCTTCGGTTCAGCCCGGCTCGTACGCTGGCGCCGGTGACTACTCCTACTCCGACGACGATTGGGGACAGCCCCGGGACGAGGACGCGCCGCCACTGGAAGAGGAACCTCCCCTGGACTGGGACCCTTCCGCGCGGTCCGGCAGCCGCTCCGCTACCGCCCCTGCCAGTGCCGGCACCTCCGGTCCCGCCAGTTCAGGCCGGCATGGCCCACCACCCGGCACAGAGGCCAGCATCCCAACCTCAGCAGCCATGTCTCCAACGGCCGCTCCCCCGGGAGTCGAGGCTCCCGATCCCTGGACCCGTGCCGTTGAGCAGGCACCGGGTGTTTGGGTTGTTGGGGAAGCCAGCAATGTGGGCAGGAACGTACCCGCGGTGGCGCCTGCAGAGGAAGCGGTTGCTGCCCCCTCAGCCACACGCTATGAGCCCGCTGCGGCCCAGGTTCCGCCGTCCATCCCTGTTACCACGGCGGGTTCTTCCGTGGACGCCGAGTGGGGTTTGGCTCCAAGTGCAGCGTCGCCTGCGCTGACAAGCACCCGGGCGACGGTTGCGGAACCGGCGCCCCCTGCCCCCGTCCCCTCAGGCGCGGTTCCCCCGGACGGGATTCCCTCGGGCGGCGCCTCCTTGGGTTCCGCTCCCTCAGGTCCAGCTCCCTCCGGTTCTGCTCCCTCAGGTTCCGCCCCCGAGCCGGCGCGGGAGTACGCCATGGCTTCGGCCGCGCCCGCAGCGGCGCCCGCCCGCACGGCTTCTGCGGCTTCCCCGGCTGCTGCGCCCGCGCAGGGTGCCCCGGCGGCTTCACCTGTTCCTACCGATTCCCCTGCTGCGGCGGGCACCCGGCAAAGCCTTTACCAGCGCCTGTCCAACAGCCCGGAGGCCGAGGCAGGCCGGGCCAAGGCTCCTGCCCGTGCGGTTCCCGCCGCTGCCAGCTATGTACAGGACATCCCCAGCGCCGACGATGAGACCATTGAGGAATCCGGGGTGTTCGGCCGGGCCGCGGTGGAACGAATCCTTGGCGGCAAACTGATCGAAGAGCGTTCCCTGGACGGAAGTCCTGTTGCACCCCGCTACTGATCCAACCACTGTCCACCCATAGCTAAAGAGGAAAAACGTGTACGAAGGTGCTGTCCAAGAGCTGATTGACGAGCTCGGACGCCTTCCCGGCGTGGGCCCAAAATCCGCACAGCGGCTGGCGTTCCACATCCTTGAGGCGGATCCCCAGGACATGAAGCGGCTGGTGGAGGCCATCACGTCCGTCAAGGAACGGGTCAAGTTCTGTACCGTCTGCGGCAATGTCACGGAGCAGGAACTATGCAACATCTGCCGCGACCCCCGGCGGGATCCGGCGGTAATTTGTGTGGTGGAGGAGTCGAAGGACGTCCTCGCCGTGGAACGCACGCGTTCGTTCCGGGGCAGGTACCACGTGCTGGGCGGGGCCATCAATCCGATCGCCGGTATCGGCCCGGAGCAGCTACGTATCCGCGAACTCCTCACCCGGCTGAACGACGGCGCCATCCAGGAAGTCATCATCGCCACCGACCCCAACCTCGAGGGGGAAGCAACAGCCACCTACCTTGCCCGCATGCTGAAGACGATCGGGATCACCGTGACCCGGCTGGCGTCCGGGCTGCCGGTGGGCGGTGACCTCGAATATGCAGATGAGGTCACGTTGGGGCGTGCCTTCGAGGGCCGCCGCAACGCCCTGACCTGAGGTTCGGCAGGCAATGGTCCTGGAAGAGATAAGGCCTCTGGTCACCGATCGGCTTGTCCTGCGCCTGGTTGACGGTTCTGACGAGGACGCCATCCACCAGTACCGGAGCGACCCCGCAGCCACCCAATACCTTTCGCACGCTCCCTTCGATGCGGAGGCAAACCGGGAAAGGCTGTTGCAGCTGCTGGCCCTTGGCAAGGCTTCCACCGGCCAATGGTTCAACTACGGCTGGGCCATTACCCTGCGGGATTCGGGTCAAGTCATCGGCGACGCACGCACATGGAACAGCACGGCCCTGACCGAGGCTGGCGTGCTCGCCCCCGGAGAACATGCGGCCGGGCACGCGGCCTTGGCGTATGTCCTGAATCCCTCCCACCAGCACCGCGGGTACGGCCGCGAGGCTGCGGCGGCGCTTGTCTCATGGCTCTTCACGCGATGCGGTGTCAGCACCATCGTCGCAGCAGTCTACGAACCCAACCGCGCCTCAGTCCGGCTCCTGCAAAGCCTTGGGTTCCAGCGGGACACCGCGGTTCCGTCCCACCAGGACACGGCCGGCAAAGCCTTCCCCCTGCTGATGTTCAGACTGGACAGCCCGCACCCCTCTTCCGGCTGACCCGCCCGGGCGCGCTGCCGCCACATGCCCGCCGCGGCAGGGCCGGTCCCGGGAAGCACCTAGGCGATTCGTGTGCCCCGTGCCAGCCGGTGGGCCGGGGTCCGGAGTGAACGCCAGCCCAGCCACATCAGCAGCGCCGCCAGCACGAGTTGCAGGCCAAGGCCCAGTGGCCATAGCGGTGTGGACTGCGCCAGGTACCGCGGCTTCACCTCTCCGTTAGCGCACGGGAAGGTTCCTTCCGGACCCGCCATGGCATACCGCGCGCCCTGGCTGACGTTCTCTATCGCCCCCACAGAGGTGAAGCCCTGCTGGCCGGCGCGGTCCGGGTACGGAATCGCGTCAGCCACCACCACGTAGGGGTTCATGGCCAACATCCAGGCCACCCGTTCTGTCCGCATCACACTCTGTTCCTGCAGTGGCCCGGAGCAGGTGTATTCGGGTTCCACGGGCCCGTTGCTGAGAGTAGCGTTCGTGCGGTATTGAGCCTGGTTCGCCATGAGCGTGCCCTGGGTAAGCCCCGTGCCCAGCCCAAAGGCGATCAGTGTGCCGACCGCCAGCCCGGCCACTGCCAGGTAAGTGACCACAATGGAGAACAGCGGCCTGCCGGCGAGTGCGGAGACGCCCACACCGACGGCACACACCACACCCACCTCAACTGCCAGCATCAGCAGCGCCACCAGCACATGGCCGGGAGTCATCCCGCCCAGCGCCACCCCGATCACCAGGAACGGGGTACTCGCCACCAGGAAGGCCAGCGCCGCGGCCCAGGCTGCAAAGAACTTGCCCCACAGAATCTGGCCGGGCTGCAACAGCGTCACCTGGAGGATGGCCAGCGTGCCGCCTGCCCGGTCACCATTCACGGCATTCGCAGAGAGAGCCGGGGCAACAAGCAACGCAAACAGCAGGACAAACGCCAGGACCACCTCGAAGATCATCGACCCCGGCCCCGATTCGGGCGGCGGTACATAGCCCGGGAACTCACGCTGCGCCGCTTGGGAGGCGTTCCAGCTGGCCCAGGTCAGCCAGGTCACCAGCCCCGTCAGGGCAAACCAAATGGCCAGCATGATGTACCAGCCACGGGACCGCAGCCGCTGCTTGAGCTCCAGGACCACCACGTCCCTAATGCCGGGCAGGTAGCCGCCAACTCCGCTGCCGCTGACCCCGTGCCGGCGGTCTTCCGTCGTGTGGCTCATTGCCGCTCCCCCTCAAGGCTCATGTATGTCTCTTCAAGGGCCCCGGAGGCGGGGGCAAAGGAACTGACGCCGACGCCGGCCAGCACCAGGTCGCGCAGCAGCCGCTCGGCGTCGTCGTCGCTTCGCAACATGAGGCTCACGCCAGGTCGCCGCCCGTCTTCCCGGCGGAACGCCAGGCCCAGCTCATTGAGCTTGGCAGCAAGTGCGGCGGGGTCGGAGCCAAAGACCGCATAGCGGCGGCCGGCGGCGGCAGCTTCTTCAGTGGTTTGATGTCGAACCGTACGGCCTTTGTTGACGAACACCGCTGCGTCGGCGATTTCGTCCAGTTCGCTGAGTACGTGGGAGGAGACCACCACGGCCTTACCCTCGGCCGCGAGTTGCCGCAGCATGACCCGCAGTTCCACGCGGGAGCCCGGGTCCAGCCCCGAGGCAGGCTCATCGAGCAGCAGGACGGACGGGTCATGGATCAGGGCCCGGGCCAGGCTGAGCCGCTGCTGCTGCCCGCGGGACAGCACCCGCGCCGGCTGGTCTGCCAGGTCATCGAGCCGCACCCTTTCGAGCATCTCCGGGACCCTCCGCCCGATGCCGTGTGCCGGAAGCCGGTAGAAGCGGGCCATCTGCGTGAGGATTTCACGGGCGGTCAGCGACTCCCACACTCCCAGCATGTCCGGCATCCAGCCCAGCCGGCGCCGCACTTCCGCCCGGTGCCTGCGCGGATCGAGCCCGCCCACGCTGATGCTGCCCTCATCAGGCGCCAGCAGTGACGCCAGCATCAGCAACAGTGTCGTTTTGCCCGCCCCGTTCGGTCCGATCAGCGCTGTCACCTTTCCGGCGGGCGCATGGAAGTCCATATGCTCGACGGCGCGTACCGCTCCGAAGCTGCGGCTTACCGCCCGGGCCGTGATGCCGTCGTCGGCTTCCGGCCCGTTCGCTGCCTCCGGTAATTCAGAAATCATTGCCACCTAACGCGCACCTGTCCCCCGGGTCTTGTGATGCATTTTGACAGTTTGAGCGTACGCCCCGGGAGGTTTCCCACAGGTCCTTCAACGGGCTGAGATTCGGTCACAATTCAACGCCCGGCCACGGACGGCGATAAACTGGAGCCAGAAGTCGCGCCAACAGCGGCGTTAATTCCCAGCGTCAGGGCCAATACAGCGTTACGGCTGTCTGGCCGGACTCCCATTGATCCAGTGAAGGTACGCGCATGAGTACGCCCACTACCGAAGTGCACAACGCAATGCAGCAGCAGGAGCTGCCCGCCGGCGGTGCCGCAACCAAGCAGCTCATCGTTCAGAAGTTCGGCGGTTCCTCCGTAGCTGATGCAGAAGGCATCAAGCGCGTGGCCAAGCGCGTTGTGGACGCCCAGGTGGCGGGCAATGAGGTGGTTGTTGTGGTGTCGGCCATGGGCGACACCACCGATGAGCTCCTGGACCTGGCAAGCCAGGTAACAGATTCAGCCCCGGCCCGCGAAATGGACATGCTGCTGTCCGCCGGTGAGCGCATCTCCATGGCGCTCCTGGCCATGGCCATCAACAAACTGGGTGCCTCCGCCCAGTCCTTCACCGGTTCCCAGGCCGGCATGATCACCGACGGCATCCATGGCAAGGCGAGGATCATCGACGTCGATCCCCACCGCATCCGCACCGCCCTGGATAAGGGCAACATCGCCATTGTGGCGGGCTTCCAGGGCATGAGCCGGGCCACCAACGAAATCACAACCCTGGGCCGCGGCGGTTCGGACACAACGGCCGTAGCGCTGGCAGCAGCGTTGGAAGCCGACGTCTGCGAGATCTACACGGATGTGGACGGCATCTATACGGCCGATCCCCGCGTTGTCCCCTCCGCCCAGAAGATCGACAAGATCTCCAGCGAGGAAATGCTTGAACTCGCAGCCTCCGGCGCCAAGATCCTGCACCTTCGCTGCGTCGAGTACGCGCGCAGGTTCGGTGTTCCGCTGCACGTCCGCTCGTCATTCAGCCAGCATGAAGGCACCTGGGTCATCCCCAGTGCCGAAGACAAGATCACCACACAAGAGGGAGTTGCCTTGGAGCAGCCAATCATCTCCGGCGTCGCACACGACCGTTCCGAAGCCAAGGTCACAGTTGTTGGCGTTCCGGACATTCCCGGCAAGGCCGCCGCGATCTTCCAGGTCATCGCCGATGCACACTCGAACATCGACATGATCGTGCAGAATGTCTCCACCCACGGCACCGGCCGGACGGACATCTCTTTCACGCTGCCCATCGTGGAAGGCGCAGACGCCCTGGCGGCCCTTCATGCGGCGCAGGACCAAATCGGCTTCGAGACCATCGAGTACAACGAGCAGATCGGCAAGCTCTCCCTGATCGGCGCCGGCATGCGCTCGCACCCGGGCGTCTCCGCGACCTTCTTCAAGGCACTCTCGGGCGCCGGGATCAACATCAACATGATCTCCACGTCTGAAATCCGCATCTCGGTTGTTACCCATGCGGATCTGCTGGACGAGGCTGTGCGGGTCATCCACCAGGCCTTTGAGCTGGACAGCGATAACGAAGCCACAGTGTACGGCGGCACCGGCCGCTAACCGGCGCCGACAACGCAACAAAAAATGCACTGGCAGGGGATCCAATCCCTTGCCAGTGCATTTCTTTTGTCTTTCCGCGGGTTACCGCGGCAACGCCGATCGGGCCTGACCGAAGTCAGGCCTCCTTTTCCAGCTCGTCGCGGCGTACGGCGTAGTGGTGGCCGGCCGTATCCGTTTCCACCACAAACTGTGTGAGTTCCTCCTCCGAGGCCTGCTCAAACTCGTCATGTTTGTGTACCACGGGCAGGCTGGTGTCCAGGCGGGAGGCCGGTCCAAAGAAGAAGCGGAGCCTGTCAGTCGCGTTCATAAAGCCGCTGAGTGCACGTGCCACTGTTATCCACCCCCTTCCCGCATCCAGGGAAAGAAGAGCCGTTCCGAATAAGCCACTGTTCCTCGCGGAGCCAGTGCCCTTATTTTACGCCCGGGCGCCCGAAAACGCTCCGCGGTCCGGGTGTCAGCGAAGCGACTTGTCGTCCGGGTTCCTGGGCACCACGTAGGTGCTGCCGTCCGGCCGCGTGACGGTGTCCCATTGCCGGGTTTCAGCTTCACGCTGGGCCAGGAGCCGGCGGTTTTCCTCCGTCATGTCGTGCAGGAGGGAGGAGCGGTTTGCCGGACCGAAGATCGCCCGCAACTTACCGGTTGCCCGCATGAACCGCTGCGAAGCGTTGTCCTTGCCTTCTGAACTGGCCTTACCCATGAACCGGCTCCTTCCAGAGTCCACATTTCCTGGCAACAGTGTACGCTAATAATTAGTGCACTAACAATTGGAGGCCCTGTTGACCGCTGCATCCAGCACTTCCACCGAAGCCGGCACCGCGCCCGGCGGCGGGGACAGCCCGGAGGATGACCTGCTGCTTGAGCACCAGCTGTGCTTTGCCCTGACCGTTGCCTCGCGCAGCGTGGTGGGAGCGTACAAACCCGTGCTCGAAAAGTTGAACCTCACCCACCCGCAGTACCTGGTCATGCTGTGCCTGTGGGAGTCCAGCCCGCGCACGGTACGAAACATCAGCGATGCCCTTGCGCAGGAACCGGCCACCATCTCGCCTTTGCTGCGGCGGCTTGAGGCGTCCGGCCTGATTTCACGACGGCGGGTGGACGGCAACGAGCGCGCCCTCGCCGTCGACCTCACTCCTGCAGGGGCAGCCCTTCGGCAGCAGGCGCTCCAGGTACCCGGCACCATGATGGAACGCCTGGGCCTGACCCGCGGCCAGGTCAGCGAACTGCACTCGGCCATGATGGGACTCATCGCAGCCACGTCCCAGGCCCATCAGGCTTAGCCAGCCGGCAGGACGCGGGCGCTAGAATGGCATCATGACGGACAGGCCGCGGGGCGGGTTCAGTGTGCATTCGGGGGGCATCGTGCAGTCAGTGCACACGGCGGGTCTGCCGCGCCCGGCACAGTCCAGGGGCAAAGCATCCGTCCGCATCGCGGCGTTGCTGTTCGCGGCTGTACTGCTTCCGGCCTGCACTCCCAACGAGGGCGGGGGAACTCCTTCCGGCAGCGCCTCCGCATCGCCCACGCCTTCCGTTTCCTCCCCTGCACCGCCGGCCACGCCGGCCCCGTCCGGAAGCATCGACCCTGATGCCGAATCTTCCGTGCCGGCACCTGCGCCCGAGCCGGCCGCACCGCCGTCGGGCCCGGGGCAGGGGAACGCCGAACTGGTCATCACGATTGTTCCCTCGCCCGGCGAGCCGGAGGTCCACCACACCCTCGTCTGCGTTGACGGCGCACCCGATGCCGAAAGCAACCACCCTGCCGCGGACGCCGCCTGCGCCGCCCTAAAGGAGAACGCGGCGCTGCTGAGCCCCGCTCCGCGGCCGGCCGACCAGGTGTGCACCGAACAGTACGGCGGCCCCCAGGAAGCCACCGTCACCGGTGCGGTGGATGGAGTTCCCGTTGACACTGGCTTTTCCCGCATCAACGGCTGTGAAATCAGCGCCTGGGATGCCGCGAAGGATGTACTTGGTGCAGCCGGTGGAGCGGCTTAGGGTCCTGGCGGCGGACGAGTGGCGGGCCCGTGAAGAAGCCCACCAGCAGCGCGTCAGCCGCTACGCGGACCCCTACCTTGCCCGCCGCTCGGCCGGGCAGAAGCACCCTGTGGAGGATTTCCTTTTCACCTACTACACCCAGAAACCGGGCCAGCTCAACCGCTGGCACCCGGGTGCCGGCGTCGTTCTGGCGGGCGGCGAGGCGGCCGCCCGCCGCGGGTGGAAGCATTACCGAACGGTCGACGACGGCGAACGTGACTTCCTCGGACTGCCGCCCTGTACCGACGCGGTAACCATGGACCGGGACGCCTTCCTCGCCGACCGCAGGGACGCCGTCGCCTTCGCCCGGATCATCCTGCGCGGAACGGCTGCCCGCCCTGCGCAGTTTGGTTGCTTCGGGCTCCACGAATGGGCCATGGTCTACCACCAGGACCGGTTCGACCTGCGCCATGAGTATCTGCAGCTGCGCCTCGGGTCAGCGGGCACGGACAAGGTGGTGGAGGACAACCGGATCCGCTGCAGCCACTTCGACGCTTTCCGTTTCTACACCCCGGATGCGGTTCCCCTCAACGAGCTGTCGCCAAGCCGGGAAACCCAGCGACATTTTGAACAACCAGGCTGCCTCCACGCCAACATGGACCTGTACAAATGGGCGTACAAGCTCCTGCCCGCCCTGCCCAGCGAGCTGGTGATGGAATGTTTTGAGCTGTCCTGGCGGATCCGGGCTATGGACATGCAGGCCTCGCCCTACGACCTCGCTGAATGGGGCTACCCTGCCATTCGCATCGAAACGCCACAGGGCAAGGCAGAATACGTTGAACACCAGCGGTCCTTTGCAGCCGAGGCAGCCGGGCTCCGGAACATGCTGGCTCAGGAACTGGCCGCCCTGTCCGAAAGCGGGCCCACATGATCGACCTGACCATCAGGCTGCGGGAGAGCCCCGACGCCGGTGAGTACGAATTCCGCCTGGTGTCCGACGGCGTGCGGCCCTCGGCCGGGAGCACATTGCCGGATCCCGCGGCTGCACTGGCCGCGGTGGAACGGTACGGTGAGGACATCTTCTTCCCGAAACCCGGGCCGCCGAAGCTGTGCACGCAGCAGTACGGCGGACCACAGGTGGCCGTGGTGACGGGGACGTTCCACGGGCGTGCAGTCGAAGCGGTCTTTACGCGGATCGACGGTTGCGAAATCTCGCGTTGGAAAACAATGGCCCCCCTGCTGGGCAACTCAACCGGAGCTTCGGGCGCCACCTAGCGGATCGCGCCAGGCGGACACCGCAGCACAACAGGATCCCCGGACGGTTCGACCATCCGGGGATCCTGTTCGGTAAACGTCAGGCTGCTAGGCCGCGGGAACCGCATCCGCGAGAGCTACCCGTGGAGCCCCGAGAGGCGAAACGGGGGCGGTGCCCACCTGGACGTTAACCCAGGTCCTGATGCCGTTTTCGCCCAGGCTCAAGCGTGACGTGTAGGTCCCTTCGGCCAAATCCGCCCACGAGAGCGTTGCGGAGGTGGCCGTTCCGTTGGGGGCCACAATCGGGTTCGGCTCCACCGTCAGGTTGCCCGCGTCCCCCGTGAACGTCACGGCCTGCACCGCTGCACTGGCTGCCAGCTTGTCCGGCGTGGAGAAGAGGTTGGCCACAATGTAGTAGGTGCCGGGGCGGGGTGCCTCCAGATCCAGGAACTCACTGGCAGACGCCGTGGCCACCTGCGTGGCCGTCAGCCCGCCCGAGGCATTCGGGGCGTAAACCACCATGTCCCAATCGACGTCGTTCGATTGCGCCTGGATCCCCAGCCGGGCGAAGGTTGCGCCTGCCGGCACCGTCACCTTGAGCAGGGCGTTGTGCTCATCGTTTCTCGGCGCGTATTCACCGGGAGTTTTGGTGATGGCCGTCTGGCTCAAGGGCGCCAGGCCTTCCACGCCTACCTTGATGGGGCTGTCCGAACCGGACACGAGTTCCATGGTTCCGCTGCCGCTGCCGGTTGCCGAACTGAAGGAGAATGACGGTGCGATCTGTGCATCAACGGGCCGGATGGCAATGGGAGAGCTCACTGTCCGCGGGCCCTTCCAGGTCAGGCTGCCGGTGCTGAATTGGCCCACCGGAGCGCTGACGTTCCTGATGGTCAGGGTAACCTCGCGGGTCTGTCCGGCCTTGGCAAAGTTCAACGCCTTCGGCTCCACCTGAACGTTGAAGCCTGGCATGTTGACTTCCGAACGGTACATTCCGGGCACCAGGGCAGTGAGCTGGCGCTTGACCTGGACTTCGCCCACCAGGCTGCCAAGTGCGATGGACGGCAGGTTCAGGTCGCGCGCGGCAATGGTGCCCGCCTGCGGAGCCCCGGTGTCGACGCCCTGGCCATTGAGGAAGCCCAGCCAGTCCTTGACGCCCGAGTTGTAGACCAGGCCCGGATCCAGGACCCGGGTGGAATCGATGTGGCCTGCGCCGCCCTGGAAGGGATCAGTGTTGGCTGAACCATCCGCGTTCACCAGCGGGTAGGCGGTAGTCATCATGGCCGACTTAACCATGGCAGGGGTCCACTTGGGCTGCTTGCTGAGCACCAACGCGCCGAAACCGGCGATGTGGGGTGCGGCCATGGACGTTCCGGACATAAACCCGAACTGGTCACCGTTGTTGCCGATAGTGGAAACACCGGCGAGGACGTTCACGCCCGGTGCAGCGATGTCGGGCTTCAACAGGTCGCCGCCGGAAGCAAGGCTCGGCCCGCGGGAGGAGAATCCGGCAATCTGCGGGGCAGGGGCCGGGGGCTCACCGGTGAGGTCCCCCTTGACCAGGCTGACGGTCAAAGCGGGATTGGCTTCCAGCTTGGACTTCAGTTCCAAACTCTTCGGAGCGTTGACGTGAACCGTGGGGAGCACGTGGTTGTCGGCGTCTTCGGAGCTGCTGGTGACGTTCACCAGGATCATCCCGACGCCGCCCTTGTCCAGGACTTCCTGGCTCTTGGCCGTCCTGTCCACCACGCCGCGGTCGCAAACCACTATCTTGCCGGCCACCTTCGCAGCATCAAGGGAACCGGGGCCGCAGAGGTTCGGGTTGGCAGCACCTGCCGCTGCCGCAGCCGCAGCGACGACAACCGGCTTGTCCGCCACTTCGGACTTCATGATTGAAGCTCCGCGGTACAGCGAACCATCGGAAACCTTCACAGTGCCCAGCAGTTCGCTCGGGAACGTGGAGGCGGCAACCGTGGTCAGCCACGGCGAGGCGTGGTTAACCGTAGAGACGGCCGGTCCGGCGTTGCCGGCGGAAGCAGAAACAAAAACACCGGCCGCGGCAGCATTGAGGAAGGCCAGCGCCACGGGATCGGTGGTGCTGTTGTTGTTGCCCGAAATCGAATAGTTGAGGACATCCACCCCGTCCTTGATGGCGGCTTCCACGGCCTCGACCGAAGCGGACGAGTAGCAGCCTCCGGTATCAGGGTTGGTGTCCTCCCAGCAGACCTTATAGACGGACACTTTTGCAGCGGGAGCGACGCCGGAGCTCTTGCCGAAGCCGGAACCGTCAATGACCTGCTCAACGTTCGCGTTTCCGGCGGCGGTGGTGGCTGTGTGGGTGCCGTGGCTTCCGACGTCTACCGGTGAAATGAGTTCTTGTGGCGCGCGGTTTCCGGGTGTCACGGTCTGCAGGAAGGAATCGGCAAAGTACTTGGCGCCGATGACCTTGGAGTTGCACAGGGACCCATCAAAGCCGACGCCCGTCCCCTGCCCCTTTTGGCACTCGCCCTCGAAGGTTGTGCCGTCGGCCTTTAGCATGGCGATCCGGCCCTCGGCGGTGCGATACGGCACTCCGACCTGGGCGGAACCGCTCAGCGGCTGTACGGGCTCGCCCTGCAGGAACGGGTTGTCCGGGGCGTAGCCGGAGTCGATGACCCCTACCACGACGCCCTTGCCGGCGTTGGCTTCGCCGCCGAACTGCTTGGCCCAGACACCGTCGGGGCCGGTCAGCTTGAGGAAGTCGGTGGTGGTGTAGTCCGGGGCGTTCTCCGCGTCCGGCGCAACCACCAGGACACGGTCGTCCCTGGACAGTTCCATCGCCTGTGCAGCGGTCAGCTCAGCGCTGAAGCCGTTGAGGGCGGCGGTAAACTGCTTCCCGGTTTTGACTCCCTGGCTGGCAGCAACCTCCCCTTGCTGCTTGCGCAGATGCGCGTCGTAGGCCTTGTAGTTCGGGCTTCCGGCATCAAGCTTCCGGCCGCTCTGCGGCTTGGTTGCACCAAGCCCCGGGGTTTCGCCTTCGTAACCCGCTGCTGCCGCACCCGCAAGGACAACGATGTAGCGGCCGTCCTTGAAAGCAGCAGGGCCGGTCTTGCTGGCAGTCGCCAGCTCCTGTCCGGCCGGCGCCGCGGTAGCGGGGCTTATGGCCATCGAGGTAAGGAGAAGGGGTAGACCAACGGCCAGCGCCGCGGCCTTCCGGAATCCCCCGCCCCGCATGGGGCTCTTTCCAGTTGATATCACGCGCAACCCTTTCACGATGTACCGGCTCAGCCAGATTGGGGGGCCGGAAACTGCTGGCATGGAACGCGAAATTACAGGTTTTGTCATTCCGCGAGACCAGCCGATTCACAGAGTACAGACTGATAGCTGGATATGACATAGAACACATTTGTGGACTTTTTGCCAGTCAAGCCACTGCTCCGGCAACGGCAGGATGGCATGGAAAAGGGCGCCCCACAGGGCGCCCGTGCAACCTTAGACTGGGTGCGCTCCTGCGCAACTACCGGGGGGTGCGCACCACGTCGCTGATCCACTGCCTGGTCTTTTCATCCAAGGGCCCCGCAACCCGGTTTTCCCGTGCGAACCGGTCGGCTTTGATCTTCTGGAGCACCATGCGTCCCAGCCCTGCGAACACTGCGGCGGCGACCATGGGCAACAGGACGGATTTTGGTTTCTCAGCCATTCAGCAATACTAGTGACACCATCGGCTCAACTCCATAACCCGTCTGGAAACCGTGGCCGGTCTGCCCGTGACGCCGGGCCTCAGCGCGCATCATAAGGCCGGAAAGAGCCGAATACAGGGACGGGCGTTCCGGCCGGTAGAATGGACTGGCAAGCTCGCGGAGCGCCCGTCCACAAGGTTTAACAAAGTGTGTCCCCAACACCTCAATACGGCGTGAGACGGCACCACTCCGCTGCGCCCTTACCCAAGCTCACGCACAGGAGTTGCCGGATGCCCCGGATCGTTGTTGACGTCATGCCCAAGCCCGAGATTCTGGACCCGCAGGGGAAGGCTATCGTCGGCGCTCTCCCCCGGCTGGGCTTCACCAGCTTCAGCTCTGTCCGCCAGGGCAAGCGGTTCGAACTGACCGTTGACGGTGAGGTGACCGAGGAAATCCTTGCCCAGGCGCGCGATGCCGCGGAGACCCTGCTGTCCAACCCCGTGATCGAGGACGTCGTCAACGTCGAGGTCGTCGAGGCCTGACATGACTGAACTTCCCCTGATCGGCGAGGCCACCGCCGTCGCCGCCGAACCGCGCCTCGCGGGTGCCCGGATCGGTGTGGTCACCTTCCCCGGCACCCTCGATGACCGTGACGCCGCCCGTGCCGTCCGGCTCGCCGGCGGCACCGCCGTCGAGCTCTGGCACGCCGATACCGAGCTCGGTGATGTGGATGCCGTGGTGATTCCCGGCGGCTTCTCCTACGGCGACTACCTCCGCGCCGGCGCCATCGCGCGCTTCGCACCGCTGATGTCCAAAATTATCGACGCCGCCAACAGCGACGCCAAGCTTCCCGTGCTCGGTATCTGCAACGGCTTCCAGATCCTCACCGAGTCGCACCTGCTGCCCGGTTCGATGATCAAGAACGACCACCTGAAGTTCATGTGCCGCGACCAGGTCCTGCGCGTGGAAAACAGCAACACCGCGTGGACGCTGGACTACGAGGCGGGGCAGGAAATCACTGTGCCGCTGAAGAACCAGGACGGCCAGTACCTCGCGGACGAGAAGACCCTGGACGCACTCGAGGCCGAGGGCCGCGTGGTGTTCCGCTACGTGGGCTTCAACCCGAATGGCTCCCGCCGCGACATCGCCGGCATCTCCAACGCAGCCGGCAACGTGGTGGGCCTTATGCCGCACCCCGAGCACGCTGTGGAAGCCGGGTTCGGCCCCGAATCGCTGGACGGCGTCGGCGGGTCCGACACCGACGGGCTGGGCTTCTTCACTTCCGTTTTGACCAAGATTGTGGGAGGCGACAAGTGAGCATCGACACCACCAAGAAGTTCAACATCGACACCGTCGAAAACGCCGCGAAGACTCCGGACACCGATCTGCCTTGGGCCGAGCTGGGCCTGAAGAAGAACGAATTCGACGAGATCGTCAAGGTCCTGGGCCGCCGCCCCACCGGTGCCGAGCTCGCCATGTACTCCGTGATGTGGAGCGAGCACTGCTCCTACAAGTCATCGAAGAACCACCTGCGCCAGTTCGGCGAAAAGGTGACGCCGGAGATGAAGAAGGACATGCTGGTGGGCATCGGCGAAAACGCCGGCGTGACCAACCTCGGGGACGGCTGGGCCGTCACCTTCAAGATTGAGTCGCACAACTCGCCGTCGTTCGTTGAGCCTTACCAGGGTGCCGCGACCGGCATCGGCGGCATCGTCCGCGACATCATCTCCATGGGTGCCCGCCCCGTCGCCGTGATGGACCCGCTCCGCTTCGGCGCCATCGACCACCCGGACACTGCCCGCGTGATGCACGGTGCAGTTGCCGGCATCGGCGGCTACGGCAACTCCCTGGGCCTGCCCAACATCGGCGGTGAAATGGTGTTCGACTCCGTGTACCAGGGCAACCCGCTGGTGAACGCCCTGGCCGTGGGCGTCATGCGCCACGAGGACATCCGCCTGGCCAACGCCTCCGGCAAGGGCAACAAGGTGGTCCTGTTCGGTGCACGCACCGGCGGTGACGGCATCGGCGGCGCCTCCGTGCTGGCCTCCGAGTCCTTCGATGACACCAAGCCTTCCAAGCGCCCCGCCGTCCAGGTGGGCGATCCCTTCGCCGAGAAGGTCCTCATCGAGTGCTGCCTTGAGCTGTTCAAGGGCTCGCTGGTTGAAGGCATCCAGGACCTGGGCGCCGCCGGCATCTCCTGTGCCACCTCGGAACTGGCTTCCAACGGCGACGGCGGGATGGCCGTTGAGCTGACCTCCGTGCTGCTGCGCGACCCCACCTTGACCCCGGGCGAGATCCTGATGTCCGAGTCGCAGGAACGCATGATGGCCGTTGTCACCCCCGAGAACGTGGAAGCGTTCGAGGCGGTTATGGACAAGTGGGCTGTTGAGTATGCCTGGCTGGGCGAGGTGACAGACAGCGGCCGCCTCATCATCACCTGGGAAGGCGAGGTGATTGTCGACGTCGATCCCCGCACCGTGGCGCACGACGGCCCGGTTTACGACCGCCCGTTCGCCCGCCCCGAGTGGCAGGACACCGTCCAGGCGGATACCTTCACCGGTTCCGTGCAGGACGCCGGTCGGCCCTCCGCCCCGGCTGAACTGGCCAAGGCCGTCACCGAACTGGTGGCCTCGCCCAACATGTGTTCCAAGTCCTGGATCACCAACCAGTACGACCGCTACGTGGGTGGCAACACCTCCATGGCGTTCCCGGATGACGCCGGCGTAGTCCGGGTGGACGAGGAAACCGGCCTGGGCGTGGCCCTGGCCACCGACGCCAATGGCCGCTACACATACCTCGACCCGTACCACGGTGCGCAGCTGGCGCTGGCGGAGGCTTACCGGAACGTTGCCACCTCCGGCGCCGTGCCCATGGCTGTCAGCGACTGCCTGAACTTCGGCTCCCCCGAGGACCCGGACGTAATGTGGCAGCTCGCCGAAGCCATCCGCGGCCTGTCCGATGCCTGCATGGTGCTGGGCATCCCGGTCACCGGCGGCAACGTTTCGCTGTACAACCAGACCGGCACCACGCCGATCCACCCCTCCCCCGTGGTGGCAGTCCTGGGCAAGCTCGACGACGTCGCCCGCCGCACGCCGTCGGGCTGGCGCGAGGATGGGCAGGCAATCTACCTGCTGGGCACCACCGCTGCCGAGCTGGACGGTTCCGAATGGGCCAACATGCGCGGCCACCTGGGCGGGCAGCCTCCCAAGGTTGACCTCGACGCCGAACGTGCGCTGGGCGAGATCCTGATCAACGCCTCACGCGACGGCATGATCGACTCCGCCCACGACCTCTCTGAGGGCGGCCTTGCTGCGGCCCTGGTGGAGTCATCGCTGCGCTACGGCGTGGGTGCCCGGATCGCCCTGCAGGACGTTCTGGACCGGGACGGCGTGGACCTGTTCACGGCGCTCTTCTCCGAGTCCCAGGGCCGTGCCGTTGTTGGCGTTCCCCGCTCCGAGGAAGTCCGCTTCACGGATATGTGCACCGCCCGCGGCTTTGCCCACACCCGCATCGGCGTGGTGGATGCAGCCAGCGGCACGTTGGAGATCAACGGCGTGGCGGGTCTGTCCCTGGACGCCCTCCGCGAAGCCCACGAGGCCACGCTGCCGAAGTACTTCGGCTGACTTTCCTTACGTAGAACAACGCGGGGTCACTTTCCGCCCATGAATTCCCTCGGGATGGGCGGAAAGCGACCCCGCGTTGTTTGGTCTAGTCCTCGCTGTGGTGGTCCCGCTGCCGTGCGCTCAGCAGTTCGATTTCGGGCCGTCCGGCCACCAGGCGTTCGACGGCGTCGAGCACCTCCACGAGGTGCGCCCGGTCCGCTGCCACCAGGCCGGCGCCCACCTGCGAACGCCGGTACTGGTCGTGATAGCCCACCTCAGCGACGGAGACGTCGTAGCGCCGCTTGATGTCAGCCAGCAGGGGCCTGATGACGGAGCGTTTCTCCTTCAGGCTCTGAACGTCGCCCAGGAGGATGTCGAATTCGATCCAGCCGATCCACATGCCTTCATGCTATCCACTGCTCGGTTCTAGATGGTGAGCTCGCCCATCCGGTCCCAGGCGTCGCCGTCGAGCTGTCGGCTGATAATGCGGGGTGTTTCGGCGAGGGCCTGCGGCATGTCCGCCATGGCCTGCTTGAAGTGCGCGCTGTTGACGTGATCGCCGGCGGCATCATCCTTGAACGCTTCCACCAGGACGTACTCGTCCGGGTCTTCCACGCTGCGGGACCAGTCGAACCACAGATTGCCCGGCTCCTGCCGGGTGGCCTGGGTGAAGTCGGCCACCAGGCCGGGCCAGCGCTCCGACCATTCCGGCTTGACCTTGAACTTGACGACAATAAAGATCACGGGGATTTTCCTTCTGCGGCGAGTTGGCGTGCCCCTTCAATGTACCGGGAAGTAACGTGGCGCTGCGCTGCACGGGTCAGCAGTCCGCCGGCCGCGTAAAACCAGCTGCCCGGTTTGCTGAATGCTCGAATTCGAAGGAAAACCCCGGCGTTGTCCTTGATCAACACCTCGAAGGACTCCTCTCCCCGGGCCGGATGCCCTGGCAGGGCTCCGTACCCGAAGCCGGCCGCTTGGGGCATGCCCGCCGGGATGGGTTCGTGGACCCACACCACCTCGCAGGGCGCGTCCAGCCGAAAGGGCCCGACGCCGAAGCCGCTCACCACCCGCGCACCGGGCACCGCCCGCGGCGATTCAGTGCGGACGCGAAGGCCTGCCCGTCGCTGCAGCTCCCACGACAGGATGCCGGCGGCCACCCGCCGGTAAACGTCCATACCGGTGCCGAGGTGCACTTCCTCCAGCACCGTTGCGTAGCCCTCCGGCGCCGCGCCGTGCTCCGTTCCCCCGATGCAGGGGTAGTTCAGCCCGCCGCGGTAGTTCGCATTGCCGCCCCCGGCCGTGCGCTTTGCCCTCATCGTGTTTCGCCTCCGGCCCCTGCCAGGCGGGCCCAGCCGAGATGCTCCTGCTGCTTCCTGCTCAGTCCTGCCACCACCAGGTCGTAGGAGTCCTCCACCATGTCCCTGACCATATCGTCCGGCAGCCCGCCATCCAGGCGGACGCCGTTCCAGTGCGTCTTGTTCATATGCCATGCCCCGGTGATTTCCGGGTGCACTGCACGCAGTTGAACGGCAAGGGTCGGATCGCACTTGAGGTTCACGTAAAAGTCCCGGGAGTCCAGCGAGGACAAGGCGAAGAGCTTGGCCACATGCCGCGCACCGCCGGCAACCTCTGCACGGACCTTGAATACGGCAGTCTCCGGCCCGAACGGGTAATCCTCATACGCGCCGGGGAACGAAAGGCAGATTTTCCGCAGTGCAGCAGGGTCCATGCAGGAAGCCTACAAAGCCGGCTGCTGCGGTGCTAGTCTGCGAGGATGTCGCACGATCAGGGGGCCATACCTGTTCTGGATCTGGGCAGGGCACGGCAGGCCAACGGTTCATTCAGCCCGGACTTCATAGAGCAGCTGCGGAACGCCACCCACCACGTGGGCTTCTTCCAAATCACCGGTTACGGCGCCGCCCCCGGCCAGGCGGAAAACCTGCTGGATGCTTTACGGCGGTTCTTTGCCCTGCCGCTGGAGGAGAGGATGAAGCTGGACAACAGGCTGTCCCCCCATTTCCGCGGGTACACCCGGATGGGCACCGAGGTGACCCAGGGGCGGGCTGATGCCCGCGAGCAGATCGACTACTCCCCGGAGCGCGAGCCGGTCACGGACTACCCGCCGGACCGGCCGTACTGGCTGCTTCAAGGCCCGAACCTCTGGCCGGACGACGCGTTCCCCGAGCTCAGGCCGGTGGCCATGGAATGGGCGGAATTGATGTCCGCGGTGGGAATGGAGCTGCTCCGGGCCATTGCCGTCTCTTTGAAGCTGCCGGAGGACTACTTTGACGAGCCGTTCAAGGGTTCCCCGGCCTGGATGGGCAAGCTGGTCCACTACGTAGGTGGAGTAGTGGAAGCCGCCGACGACCAGGGCGTCGGTTCGCACGCAGACTACGGCTTCGTCACGCTCCTGCTGCAGGACGACGTCGGCGGGCTGGAGGTCCTGCCGCCCGGCGCCACCGAGTGGGCGCCTGTGGAACCCATCCCCGGAGCCCTGGTGGTGAACCTGGGCGAGATGCTGGAGGTAGCCACGGAGGGCTATCTTGTTGCCACCATCCACAGGGTGCAGGCGCCGCCCCCCGGCGTGGACAGGTACTCCGTCCCGTTTTTCTGGTCTCCCCGGCTTGATGCCGTGATCGACCCCGTGCCCCTGCCGCCCGAGCTGAAGGCCGGAGCCCGGGGCATCTCGGACGATCCCGCCAACCCACTCCTGGCGTCATTCGGGATGAACATGCTCAAGGGCCGGATGCGCGCCCACCCCGACGTCACGGAGCGGCATTATCCGGAGCTTATGAAGCGCTGAAGCGCCGAGCCGTCAGAGGTTGTATTTCCAGGCCTGCTGGGCGGGGCAGGTGTCCATCACGACGTCCAGCCCGGCCGCTTTGGCCCGCTCGGCCGCGGCCTCGTCAATGACGCCCAGTTGCAGCCACACCGCCTTCGCTCCTACCGCGATCGCCTGGTCCACCACGTCACCCACCTTCTGGGAGTTCACAAAGCAGTCCACGACGTCGATGGGGTGCTTTTCAGCGGGGATGTCGCCCAGGCTCCGGTAGCCTGCTTCCCCGTGCACGGCCTCGCCCGGAAGGTTGACGGGAATGATTTCCATGCCCAGGCGGTCGCGGATGAAAAGCGAAGTATCGTAGGCGGCCCGCCACTCATTGGTGGTGAGCCCAACGATGGCCCACCGCCCTTTGGTCCGCATCAGGCGTTCGACGACGGCAGGATCATTTTTGTGCCCCATGCGCCTAGCCTACGTGGCCGGGAAGGCAGACTGGGCCACCGGACTTCGCCGTGGCGGCTACCGGCTGAACTTCTGCAGCCATTTCGTCCCGGGAACGGCCTTTACCGCCGCCCCGGCGGCCTCTGCGCCCTGCCTGAGGGCTCCCGGCACGGAATCCACGTGTGCCCCCAAGCCTGCTCCACCCTGGTGGTCCGCCCCGCCCTGGCCGCCGGCGACAGGCGCGCCGGCATCCCGGCCGGCTGCCTGCTCCGGGAGTCCGGCTGCAGTGCCGTGGTTTTCCCTGGCGGCAGCACTGGCGTCGCTCTTCCTCTGGTCTGTGGCCGCGCCTTGCCCGCCGCCATCGTGTGCCTCGGCGTTTCCTTGCGTCCCGGGCCCGGGCGGGTTAAAGGGCGGGACCACCGGGGCTTCCCCGGCGCTGGGCGGGACAGACGGATCCTCCGCAGCCAGAGGGGCCGGAGAGGTGCCGCCGTTGGCGTTGTCTGTGCTGACGCCTGCCACCGGTTCACCCGTCGCCGTTTCCACCTCAGCGTGTCCGCCCAGGCCGTCCAGGCCGTTCAGGCCGTTCAGGCCCTTCAGGCCGTTCGGGCCCTCCGGCAGCATTGACCCGAGGGCACCTGGCACGGGAAGGCTCCACGCGGGGGCCCAGTCTTCGAGCAGGTGCTGGACTGAGCGGGCGCCGGAGTGTCCGGGGACGGGGGAACTGGCCGCTACTCCGCCCACGCCAAGTCCCATCCCGGCGATCAGCGCAAGGCCAACTACCGTCGGCCGGTGTGCGCGGAGGCGGCGGCGCTTCGTCGACTCGTCTTCGGATCCGCTGTCCGCTGTAGCGCCCGCGCCGTCCACGCCGCCACCGGGCTTGCCGTCGGACGCCGCCAGCAGGGCGGCAAGTTCCCCCGACGGGGCCGGGGCGGGCAGCAACGCCAGGGAACCCAGTGCAAGAAGGGCGGCGCGCAACTCGTCGCTGCGTGCCTGACCGGCGTCGAGAAGCATTTCCTCCACAGTGTCAGGCAAGTGATTGGCTTGGGTCATGGCCTGAGGTACTCCTTCACTGCCGCAAGGTCCCGGAGTTTCGCCAGTGCACGCCGCTGCAGCTGCTTCACGGCACCGGCGCTCTTGCCCATGGATTCAGCCGCCTGCTCGACCGTGTGACCGGCAACAAGGCGAAGCGCCAGGACCTCGCGCTGGTCCTGCGGCAAGCCGTCAAGCAGGTGCAGGACCTCAGACGGGGAGATCCGTTCGAGGGCTTCCGCCTCGGCAGACGAATCTTCCCGGCCGTCCAACTCGGGCTCAAAAGGCAGCTTGGCGGGCGTCCGGCTTTGGCGGCGATGGTCGTCAACCATCCGTGCGTGGGCCACAGAGAAGATAAACGTGCGGAGTCCGGCGGCACCCCCATGAACCGTGTCGAGCCGGGGCAGGACGGAGAGGAACACTTCCTGCATGGCCGCCTCCGGATCCTCGACTCCCCGGGCCGCGAGATAGCCCAGGACCTGTGATGCATAGGTCCGGTAGACGACACTGAAAACGGCTGTTCCGGCGGTCTGGTCTTCCAGGCCCCCGTCGGTCAGTGCATCAGTCACGGACGTAGTGCTTTCAGTCAAAGAGAGGTGGTGTTGCGGGGAACGGCAGCGGCGAAGCCTGGAATGCCTTTTCCCCGGAACACTCTACCCTTCAGTAACCAGTGCCCGGAGCCCGCCACGCACACGCCGCGCGGCGGGTATGGCAGCTGCCCCTGCCACCGGAATAAGAAAGAGCCGGCCCGGAACGTGATGGGGGACAAGTTCCAGGCCGGCACTACACAGGGGTAATCGCTGTTGGCACCCCAAGGGTTACGCCGTGGGGCAAAAAACTTTGAAGATTTTTATACGGGCCGGTTCAACGGGCGGCGGAGGTAATCCAGCGGGGCCGGCTGACCTGGCGGCGGGGCCCCTGGGCCAGGCTGAAAGTGTGTGCGCCGGCGGGGACGCGCCGATCGTCGCAGTCTTCCGGTACGGTTCCAGCGACCGACGCCGGAGCTGCAGCAGGTGCCTGACGCGCCGCAGTTCCGGCGGGGCAGAGATCGGTCACCAGCCCCGTGCCTGCGCATTCCCGGACGGCGGCGATCCCGGCAGCAAGGGCAGACTTGCTGTCGAAGGGGCCGGAGACAGCCATAACGGCGCCATCCGGAGCGAGGAGGCGGAACCTGAAAAACGAGTCCTGGTCAAGAAATGCTTCAAACTTGCCGGCCATAACTAATCCTTCCGTTCTGCGGGTCCTTGTCCGGCGGCGCCATTGCCACCGGCCGGTCCGGGCGCATCGCTGCAGCTCTTTCCCGCGGGTCTGGTCGAACGATTGGTGATCGGGTCG
The DNA here is from genome assembly GCF_042879835.1 of Pseudarthrobacter sp. NPDC058329. Lineage (NCBI taxonomy): Bacteria > Bacillati > Actinomycetota > Actinomycetes > Micrococcales > Micrococcaceae > Pseudarthrobacter > Pseudarthrobacter sp. NPDC058329. Next base: position 5,331 of record NZ_JBHVZR010000014.1, on the reverse strand, counting down.
CCGGGTGTACCAACGAGTCTCCCGGTTTTGCCTGCAGCCCCGCAAGGCCCGGAGCGTTAACCCTGTGTAAATTGCTGTGCTTCCCCGGGAAACGCAAACGGCGGGCCACCTGTGAAGGTGGCCCGCCGTCGTCGTCCCCACCCGCTCCCTAGCCTCGCAAGCTCGGCCAGGGAACCCCGCGGGCGTGGGCCCACGCGTTAGTCGTTGATGAGGTCGTTCACCACGATGGTCTGGTCCCGGTCCGGGCCAACACCGATCGCGGAGAAGCGCGTGCCGGACAGCTTCTCCAGGGCCAGCACGTAGTTGCGGGCGTTCTCCGGCAGGTCCGCCAGTGTGCGCGCACCGGTGATGTCCTCGGTCCAGCCCTCGAAGTACTCGAAGATCGGTACGGCGTGGTGGAACTCGGTCTGAGTCATGGGCATCTCGTCGTGCCGCACGCCGTCAACGTCGTAGGCCACGCACACCGGGATCTGTTCGATGCCGGTGAGCACGTCCAGCTTGGTGACGAAGTAGTCAGTGAAGCCGTTGACGCGGGAGGCGTGGCGGGCCAGGACGGCGTCGTACCAGCCACAGCGGCGCGGCCGGCCGGTGTTGACGCCGAATTCACCGCCGGTCTTCTGCAGGTACAGGCCCATCTCGTCGAAGAGTTCCGTGGGGAACGGGCCGGCGCCAACGCGTGTGGTGTAGGCCTTGATGATGCCGATGGAGCGGGAGATGCGGGTGGGCCCGATGCCCGATCCCACGGAGGCTCCGCCGGCGGTGGGGTTGGAGGAAGTGACGAACGGGTAGGTTCCGTGGTCCACATCCAGGAAGGTTGCCTGGCCCCCCTCCATCAGGACCACCTTGCCCTCATCGAGGGCAGTGTTCAGAACCAGTGTGCTGTCGATGACCAGGGGGCGGAGCCGTTCGGCGAAGGACAGGAAGTACTCCACGATCTCGTCCACCACCACGCCGCGCCGGTTGTAGATCTTGACCAGGAGTTCGTTCTTCTGCCGCAGCGACCCTTCCACCTTCTGGCGGAGGATTGACTCGTCAAAGACGTCCTGGACACGGATGCCCAGCCGGGCCACCTTGTCCATGTACGCAGGCCCGATGCCGCGCCCGGTGGTGCCGATGGCCCGGCTGCCGAGGAAGCGCTCGGTCACCTTGTCCAGCACCTGGTGGTACGGGGCCACGAGGTGGGCGTTGGCAGAAACGCGAAGCTTTGAGGTGTCGGCGCCGCGGGCCTGAAGGCCTTCAATTTCCTGGAAGAGTGCCTCGAGGTTGACCACGCAGCCGTTGCCGATGATGGGTACCGCGTTGGGGCTGAGGATGCCTGCGGGAAGCAGCTTGAGTTCGTATTTTTCACCGCCTACGACGACGGTGTGCCCGGCGTTGTTGCCGCCGTTGGGTTTGACGACGTAGTCAACACGGCCGCCCAACAGGTCGGTCGCCTTGCCTTTTCCTTCGTCGCCCCACTGGGCTCCTACGATCACAATTGCTGGCATGGGATCCTCCCCCATTCGTTCGGGCCGCCCGGGGCCGGCCACGACGTGGCAGGCCTGGTGCAGCGCCGTTCATGAGAATGCCCCGCAGACCGGCCTTCGCTGGTCTGCGGGCAGCACAGCGACGCAAGAGTTTCGGGGCTCTTACCACCCAAGTTTAGCCGATCAGTTACTTAGTCCACTCGTTGGGCCGCCGCGGTCCTTCTTGCAGGGTAAAGGGCCCCTGCAGGACGAAGGGCCGCGGCGGGTTGTCAGCGGTGATGCTTATTCGTCGTCGGCTTCTCCGGCCGGGCGGGAGGTCTGGGTGGCGAGGCTGTCCCAGAAGGTGGTGTCGGCGTCGTCAATTGATCCGTCCGCAATCGCCGCGGCCGTGGCGGTCAGCGTAGTGACCGTTTGCTTGATCAGGTAGCCGTTGCTCCGGAGGCCCAGGGCGTAGCCATCCAGGTAGTGGTCGGACATCCCGCGCATTTCGAACAGCAGCGTGGCGATTCCATATTCCACCGCGATGCCGTTGCGGCTAATGGTTTCGGCACTGCCACCCACGTACTTGCCCAGGTGCCCCCAGCCGGTGGAGTCGACGTTGTGGAACACCACTGCACCAAGCTGCTTGGATTTCTCCACCAGGGCGGGATCGGCGTTCGGCGTGGTGGGATACAGGATGGACCCGGACACCAGCTCGCCGTCGCGCTGGCTGCGGGTGCCCTGGTGGTGCAGGTCGATCATGTAGTCGATCTTGTACTTGCGCATCACGTTGTTGTGCAGTGCCTGGGTTTCCGGCTGGATCTTGGCTACATGGTCCCGGTTGAGGTCCACCTCTTCGGCGTTGTAGCGGGTCATGTTCCGGTCGCCCTTGGCCAGGTAGTCGTCCAGTGGGAAGTTCACGTCTCCCATGGCGCCGTCTGCGTTGAGCATCGGCACAATGAGGATATTCACCCCGTCGAGAACATCCCCGGACTTTCCGGTGCCAAGGTGCTTCACGAATTCCAGTGCGCCTTCGGTGGTGAGCTGTTCGTTGCCGTGCTGCTGAGTCAGGTACAGGATGGTGGGTTTGGCTGGATCCGAGATGTACTTGACCAGGTGGATATCCCGGCCCTTCACGGTCTGGCCAATGACTTCCAGTTCCATGGCGGGCTGGCGGGCATCCTGGTCCTTGAGGAACGAGACCATCTGGTCGTAGGAGGCCAGCTTTGATGTGGTGATCTGGCCGTTGCCGTCAAAGTTGGGGCCTTCGCCCACGGCGAGGGCCGGGGTGGGCGCTGCCACTACGGCAAGGGCCAGGGCCCCTGAAACGGCAAGGGTCCTGAAGGTTGCCATGGTTTTTCTCACGGTGCGGTACCTCTTTCGAGTGCTTAGGTGCGGCCAGCCCGCCATGTTCCCCATCGCGGGCTGTGACAGAAGCCAACCAACCTAAACGAAACCTGTCAATGGAAATAACAGAATTGTGCATACAGTTATTACGTTCCGAAAGTGCGCCACACACCGGCTTCCCCTCCGACACAAACCGAAGCGAATTTGCTCCCGGGGAGCCATCTGGATTTAAGTGAGAGTGGACCATCCGGAGCGGCCGAGAGACCTGGATCGATGACGCCGCAGCAACCCCAAGTGCAGGACGTCCTGCCTGCGAAGGTGCTACTGCCAGGACCGATGGAAGGGAAATTCCAGCATGACCTTGAACACAGACCACATCCGCGTCACCCACGCAGGATCGTTGCCCCGCACCCCTGAGCTGATTGCCGCCAATGCCTCCCGCGAGGAGAACCCCGCCGACCTTCAGGGCTACAACGAACTCCTCACTGCTTCCGTGGTGGACCTGGTCCAGCGCCAGCAAAGCCTGGGCGTTGATATCCCGAACGACGGCGAGTACGGGCACGCCATGTCCGCTTCCGTGGACTACGGCGCCTGGTGGTCCTACTCCTTTGCCCGTATGGGCGGACTGGAGCTGGACAACGACGCGAAGTGGGCCGTTGAGCCGAAGGAGTCCACCCCGGGCAACGTCCAGCTCACGGGCTTCATCCACCGCCGTGACCGCACCATCTTCGCCGAGGCCTACAACGATCCCACCAGCGGCATCTTCACCGGCGGCCCCAAGCCGTTCCCGAAGGTCACGGGACCGCTCGTCTACACCGGCCACGACGCCGTCGCCTCCGACATCGCCAACCTGAAGGCGGGCCTGGCAGCCACCGGGCTGAAGGAGGGCTTCGTTGCTGCGCTCTCCCCCGGGAGCGCCTCACGCATCACCAACGAGTACTACGCCACCGAGGAGGAGTACATCTACGCCTGCGCTGATGCGCTCCGCGAAGAGTACAAGGCCATCATCGACGCCGGCCTGATCCTGCAGATCGACGATCCCTCGATCGCCGAGAACTGGGACCAGATCAGCCCGGAGCCGAGCGTGGCGGACTACCTCGACTTCACCCGGATCCGCGTGGAGGCCCTGAACTACGCACTCCGAGGCCTCCCCGAGGAGCAGGTGCGCTTCCACCTCTGCTGGGGCTCCTGGCACGGGCCCCACACCACGGACCTTCCCCTTGCGGACCTGGTGGAGACCATGCTGCAGATCAACGCCGGCGGCTACTCCTTCGAGGCGGCAAACGTGCGCCACGAGCACGAGTGGCGGGTCTGGGAGGACACCAGGCTCCCGGAGGGCAAGGTCATCATCCCGGGCATCGTCTCGCACGCGACGAACGTGGTGGAACACCCGGACCTCGTGGCGGACCGGATTGTGCGCTTCGCCGAGGTGGTGGGCCGCGAGAACGTCATCGCCTCCACCGACTGCGGCCTCGGCGGCAGGGTCCACCCGCAGATTGCCTTCGCCAAGCTCGAAGCACTCGGCGAGGGCGCACGCCGGGCCACCAAGCGGCTCTGGTAACACAGGACACTAAGAGTAAACCCGCCGGTTCCGTGCCCCGCTGAAATCGGGTGCTCGGGACCGGCGTTTCGTTTCCCGGGGCTTGCTAAACTAGTAGAGGCCGACCAGGAATCGGTCCACCCCATTTCATCCACCGCGGATCCCTGCGCCATAGTGCGCCCATTTTCCGAGGTGGCAGCAACACCAATCCCCGCAGGAGATCCAGCACTACATGACAGCCCTGGCACCCGAATCCTTCCATGAGCAGCTTCTGAGCCGCCGCTACGAACCCAATGTTGCCGCCGTGAACGAACTGTGCGATTCCCTGCAGGAGGCCAAGCCCGGCACGGTGGTGCCCTACGTTGACCCCATGCACGACGTCGACGAGTGCCGCATCATCAGCCTGTACTCCAACATCGGCGAGGCCGACCCGTCCGGGTTCATCACCCCCGGCGACCATGACGCTGCCACCCGGATGCTCGGCATCCAGTGGAAGCTGGGGCTTCGTCCGGAGTTCGTTATGCCGTGGAACGTCCACCCCTGGCACACCGCCGGTGAAATCAACGGGAAGTTCACCCCGGACCAGATCTCCGCCGGCCTCAAGCCGCTGCTCAAGTTCCTGGCCCTGGTGCCGCGCGCCTCGGTGATCGTGGCCCACGGCACCGAAGCCAACCGCCTGGCCAACCTGCTGTTGAAGACTGAAGTGCCGCTGCTCTGGCGCCGCGGACTGAAGACGTACAAGGTGCGCTCCCTCAGCGGCCGCGCGTTCGCCGGTTCACCCGCCCGCCAAGAGGAGTACCTCGAGGACATGCGCGTGGCCTACGCCGACGCCATGGCGCGGACCGGGCTCCAGAAGCCGGCCTGACCTTTCGAGTTTTCGGCAGCGAACGACGGCGGGGGGGGGGCGGTTTGTTTAGTTGGGGACGGCCCCGGGGGTGTGTAACCCCACCCCCCCCCCCCCCCGCGCCCCCGGGCTCGCGGGGGGGGGTGGGGCGAGGG